>PADE01000052.1 GCA_002702965.1 Planctomycetaceae bacterium | reverse complement strand
TCAAACTGACCCGGGCCTGAACCCGGTTCACCCCAGCTGAGCATCAGTCGGCCGTCTGGTGAGAACTTGTGGACCTTGGCGTTGCCGTATCCATCGCTAACGAATAGGCAACCGTCTGGCGCAACCGCCAGATCGGTCGGCTTATTGAAAGGCACGCCTGGGGGGCGGGGGACTCCGGGGGTACCCAGCGTCCATTGCAATTCACCGGTCACGCTGAACTTATGGACACAATGGGTCAACCGTTCGGTACAGTAGATCTGGTCCGCTTCATCGATGTAAATTCCGTGCGCATCCTGTAGGACATCGTTGCCCCAGGCGGTCAAGAAATGACCCTCCCGATCGAAGACCATCATCGGGTTTTCGCTGCGGCTATAGACGTACACACGATCTTGACGATCGACCGCGACTGCCGGGATCCAACCAAAACTCCATCCGGATGGAAGCTGGGCCCAATCGGAAATCACCTCGTACTGGAACGCGCCTTGTCCGACCCGCATCGTTGATTTCCCTATTCGGGGCCGAAGTGGGGCGCGTGGTGTAAACCCCTGCCGAGACCGCCCCGCTCACGTGTCTCGGCACGTCTTGAGAATACCCTTTTCGGGGTCCGCTCGCCACGTTCTCGGGGCCCGCCACGAGGCATTATCCGGTCCGCCGTTTGAGGACCAGGGTTCCCACCACAAATCCGATCGAGCCGATCGCCATCAATACGCCGCACGGCCCGAGCATCTCCATGGTTGAGTAGTCTCTCCAAATTGCGCCTTCCAATGCTTCGACCGCCCAGCGGACGGGACTGAAGATACTGATCGTTCGCATGAAGCCGGGCATGAAGACCAGCGGCACCATGCCGCCACCGAACATTGCCATCAAGACACCGATTCCCCACGCCGCGCCGTTGACCGCTTCGGCGGTGCGGCCAGTGACCGACATCACCAGCATGATGCCGACGAAACAGCAGGCGATGCAGAGCGCGGCTAATGCCAGCAGGAAAGGGCTACCGGGACGCATGCCCAGAGCACACCCCAGTCCCACCATGATCGCGATGACGGTCAACACGGTCACAAAGCAGGCAATTGCCTTGCCGGCGAGAATCTGAGACCGCGCCAGGGGAGCGACTTGCAATCGAAGAAAGGTGCCCTGTTGCTGTTCGCGGACCAGACTGATGGCGAAGCCGGCGCTGCACCCGAGTACACCCCAGAGGATTCCTTGGGGAAAACTCAAGTCCCAGCGGGAACCGACTTTGTCGCGCCACGCGGTGCGGATTTCCACCGCAGGTTCGCGGCCGATGGGAAGGAATTCCACCCGAGCCAATGCCAACTCGGCGGAAAAAGCGCTGACATTTGAAGTGTCCGGGTCATCGGTCGCCTGTCGGTCAAGCCCCTTCTCCGCCTCGGTTTGGAGCAGGTTGAGTAGTTGCACCAACAGTCCCCTCGTGACGGCGGGCAGCGCATCGGCGCGCTCAATTTGCTGCCGGCTGCTGGCGAACAACGCTCGGCGGCCGGCCGGGTCCCGCAACCGCGCCGCGAACAGGTCGCCCGCGGCGCGCAACAACAGGCCTTCGAGCATTCCCCGCTCTGCCGTGCGAGACGGGTCGATGCCGACCTCGATGGCGACCGGTTCAGACCAGGGGATGCCGGCGGTCTCGCCAAAACCTGACGGAAGGACGACCGCTGCCGCGAGACGCCCGCGCCGCACCCGGTCCAGGGCCTGTTGTCGATCGGACGGTGATGATTCGCCGTCATTCCAGATCTGGACGCTCCCGGTTTCCAGAAGCGCCGCCACGAAGCGCGCGGACATCGGTGAGTGATCCTCGTCGATCACGGCAATTTCGAGAATCGCCTGATCGGTCTGAAATGACCCGGTAATCGCGCCAAAAATCACTCCCATGATGGCTGGGAAAGCGAGGATAAAGAACAGTCCCAACCGATCCCGCAGCAGGAGCTGCAGGTCTTTGCGGGCGATCACCAAGACGTTGTGCATTAGTCCCTCAACTTATGGCCCGTAAGATTGAGGAAAACGGTTTCTAGGTTCGGCCGGGTGATCTCGATGCTGCGCACCGAAACCGCTGCGGCAGCGAGAGCTGCCAGCTCCACCAAGGGCGTGTCCGATTTCCATTGCAGCATGTGCCCCGTGAGGGTTCCGGGAAGCGACCCGGTATCGACTGCAACGTCAGCCAGTTCGACACGCACCTCCGAGCGGCCTCCGTATTGCGTGACTAAGGCGTCGACTGTATCGAGCGCCAAGATCCGTCCTCGATCGATGATCGCGATGCGATCGCAGAGCCGCTGGGCCTCATCCATGTAGTGGGTGGTGTAGACGATGGTGCGCCCTTCGGCCTGGAGCTGTTCGATGTTGTCAAAGAGATGATAGCGCGATTGCGGGTCGATTCCGACGGTCGGTTCATCGAGTAGGATTAGGGAGGGATCATGAACCACCGCCAGCGCCAAATTAAGTCGCCGTTTCATGCCACCCGAATAGGTCTTGACGGGATCCTGAGCGCGATTTTGCAGCCCGGTCAGCTCGAGCGCCCAGTCGATCTGCTGTTGCTGTCGATTTCCCTTCAGTCCGTATATGCGGGAAAAAAATTTCAGGTTCTCTTGCCCCGATAACTCTTCGTAGAGGGACAGTTGCTGGGGTGCAAATCCGAGTTGGCGTCGGGCCGCCAGCTCGCGGGGATCGCGATTACCGGAAAAGGTCACCGATCCACGGTCGGGAGTCAGGATGCCCATTATCAGCTGTAGCGTGGTCGATTTGCCCGCTCCGTTGGGTCCCAGGAGGCCGAATGTCTCGCCGCTCGCGATTTGCAGGGAGACCCCGTCGACCGCGACGGTTTCGGCAAATCGCTTGTACAATCCCTCGATGCGAATCATGCCATTGCCCGTATGCGTAAGGGCCCTGTGCCACACATCGGATTCAGATTCTCTCGCTCCAGGTTTGCCAACCGCGGGGATGACGGATCACTCGGCCGGGGCGAATCGACCCGTCGGCCAAACGGAGATTCCGCAGACGACCGTCTCAAGCGGCCGGCAGACTGAAGGCGCGTACCTCGACTTCCAACCGGTCGAGTCGCGTCTTGATCTTCTTTTCGGTCAACTCCAAATCGGCCAGCGCTTCGGGCGGCGTGAATGTGAACAAATAGTATTTGACCTTGGGTTCGGTGCCGGAAGGTCGAACGGCAATATAGTTTCCCGTTTCGGCCAGGTCCAGAATCACCAGATTGTCTCTCGGTCCTGAAAGGAGTTGGGACGAACCGTCCGCGCACCGCCGCCGTTGGTTCCAATAATCGCGTGTGGCAACCACCTCCAGGCCGGCTAATTCGGCGGGCGGAGATTCGCGAAAGCGCTGCATCAGGTCCTGCATCGCCGCCATTCCCTCGGAGCCGGGCATCTGGATCGTCACCAGGCGCTCCGCGTGGTAGCCGTGTCGAGCGTATAGCTCGGTCATCTTGTCGTGCAGAGACTGTCCGGCCGCTTTGACCTGCGCCGCCAGTTCGGCCATCAGCATGCAGGCCACCGCACCATCTTTGTCTCGGACGTAATCTCCCACCAAAAAGCCGTGTGATTCTTCGGTTGCATACACGAATCGCTCCGGGCCCTGCGCGTCGATGACTTGCGCAATCCACTTGAATCCAACCAGCAGGTCGCCTTCGGTCCGAACTCCATACGAGTCGCCAATCCGACGAATCATCTCGCTCGTTACCCGTGTCTTGATCAAGTAATGGTCGGATGACAGTGTTCCCTTCTGCTGGCGCTGCTCCAAAACGAAATCTGCCAACAATGCCCCCAGTTGATTGCCGTTGAAAGTACTCCAGGGGCCTGTGGGATCGGTCGTCTCAGGGGCCGCGCATCCCATGCGGTCGCAATCCGGATCGGTTGCGAGCACCAGCGCGGCTTCCGTCTTCTGCGCCCGCTGAATGATTGTCTCGAACACGTCTGGATTTTCCGGATTCGCAACGTGTCCAGGGACGTTGGGAAAATCACCGTTTGGTTCGGCATGGTCTGCGTAGACTTCCACATCGCTGAAACCGGCCGCGGACAACACCGGCACCACGGCAGACGCGCCCACTCCGTGCAGCGGTGAATAGACGATCCGCAAATCACGCGGCCCGGAAAAAGACTCGCCTACCACCCGCGGCGTGTAGGCTGCGTCGGTGGCCGCCGTACAGATCGTGATGTTGCCCCTGGCGAGCGCTTCGTCAAACGGTGTGGCTTGGATCTGTTGGACCGCCATCACCCGATCGATGATGCCCTGATCGTGGGGCGGCAACACCTGGCCACCGGTGGACCAGTAGACTTTGACCGCGTTGTCGCTGGGGGGGTTGTGACTGGCGGTGACCATGATGCCGCAGTCNCAGCTGCGCGCGCGCACCAAGAATGAGAGTTCCGGAGTGGCCCGGTAGTCGTCCAGAAAAAAAACCTGGAAGCCTGAGGCCACCATGATGCCACAACATAATTCCGCAAAGTGGCGGGAGCGGTGACGCGTATCGTAGGCAATCGCACACGACAACGGTCCGGCCGAACGTTGGCTGCGCACATAATCGGCCAGGCCCTGGGCACTCTCTCCGATGGTACGATCGTTGATCGTGTTAGAGCCAAAAGGATACATTCGCCCTCGCCGACCACCGGTGCCGAAGGGGATTACGGTCCAGAAGGCATCGTCGAGGTCCTGCCATCGATCGGCTGTCAGGTGCTCGTATATTTGTCGCGCGTAATCTTCGTAATGGGGTTCGGTGAGCCACTCCCGAATATTCTGGACGGCTCCCGGGGAGAGTGAACCGGCGCAGGCCGCATCCTCCAGCAGACCGAGCGCACGGGTGGCATCGAAGGAGCGGACGGTGTCGTTCATGCGGAGCGGATTGGAAAAAAGTGGTAGGGTGAAGTCGATTGAGGGCGAGTATAGGTTCCTGGGGAACTTTGCGGCAACGGGTTGTGCATGTCGATTCATGAACTCGCCGGTGCTCGCCGATGCTCTCCGTAGGGATTGGATGCTGGGTCGCGTGCCAGATCGAGGTCCGAACGGCGGTGCGGTATTTTCCTGAGGAGGTGTCGCCTTGAACGAGCTGATCATTAGCGTTTCCGGACTCCGCGGGATCGTCGGGTCGAGCCTCACGCCCGAGCTGGCCATGCGATACGTAACGGCTTTCGTTACCGATTTGCCGCCGGGATCGCTGGTTGTGGCTCGCGATGGGCGGGNTACGGGNCCNGTGTTTCGGGATGCGGTGCGGGCTGCGCTAACCGCGGCCGATCGCCCGGTGATCGATCTCGGGGTAGCGGCGACTCCGACCGTCGGCGTGGCGGTGAGGCGGGAGCGGGCAGCGGGCGGAATCCAGATTTCGGCGAGTCACAATCCGGCCGATTACAACGGCCTCAAGCTGTTCGACGCGCAGGGACAAGTTCTGACAGCTGTCGCCGGCCAACGTGTACTGGACCGCTACCGGGCGCTGCCGCCCGCCGACGTCGCTCTCGCGCGTTTAGGAGAAGTGACCCTCTGCCCCGAAGCGCACGACGACCACAGACAGCGGGTTCTCCAAACCGTTCAGGTCCACGACGTGCGGCGCAAGGCATACCGCGTGTTGCTCGATTCCAATCANGGCGCCGGCGGCCTATTGGGTGGTCGATTGCTGGCGGCGCTGGGGTGCCAGCTTCAGGCGCTGGGAGCCGAACCAACGGGACGATTTGCCCATCCTCCNGAACCCACCGCTGATCACCTCCGAGAGGTGTCGCAACGGATTGCTGCGGGGGGAGTGGACGTTGGTTTTTGTCAGGATCCTGATGCCGATCGACTTGCGATCATCGATGAACGCGGCCGCTATCTGGGCGAAGAGTACACACTCGCGATTTGTTTAGATCACGTACTGCGGCAGCGCGTGGGTCCCGTGGTGACCAATTGCGCTAGCAGCCGGATGTCACAAGATCTCGCCGAGCGCTACGGTGCGCCTTTCTTCCGCTCGGCGGTCGGTGAAGCCAATGTAGTGGGGTTGATGCNTCAACATGCGGCGATTTTCGGCGGCGAAGGCAACGGTGGCCCGATCGATCCGCGCGTCGGGTATGTACGGGATAGCTTTGTCGGCATGGCGTTGGTACTGGACGCGATGGCGGCGCGTGCAATGACAGCGGGTCAGCTGGCGGACGAACTGCCCCGGTATGCGATGCACAAGACGAAGATCTCTTTAGAGCGCGAGCGGATCGGAGCGGTGCTCGATCAACTGATTTCGCGTTTCCCGTCAGCGACCGCCGATCGTCTGGATGGGCTACGGTTGGATTGGAGCGACCGCTGGGTGTTGATTCGAGCGAGCAATACCGAGCCGATTGTGCGTGTCATCGCGGAAGCCCCCTCGGACCTTGAGGCCCAGGCTTTGTGCGCCGAGGTGGAGGCAGAGGCGCACTGAGAGTCGGTTTGAGTGCCCGCTGGACCGAGTCGCGCATCGCGCAGGGCGCACCGAAAACGAGGTCGGCGCGTCCGGCCGCGATTCAACGGTCTCCTCCGATCTCTGACAGCGGCACTCGTTCGCCCCCGTCGATTGTGATCAGCGACTGTAGGTAATCGGGGGAGAGCTGCTCTCGGACGAAATAGGTTTTTCCATTTGCCATCACCAGCCAGGCTCCACCCGTGTGATTGCTGGCGACTTCTTGGCCGCGACCGTTGACTTCAAACCGCATTTTCTCGCTTCGCAGGTCCTCCGGTTGGTACCAGGGGATCTGTGAGTTGTGGCGTTCCACCACCATGATCGTGGCAGACAAACCGTCGCGAATCTGCTCTGACCGGATCGCCCGCGCTCCGGGGAACATGGTTCGGTTTCCCACGATCACAACGAAGCTCGTGTGCCCTTCGACCTGGCTGTCTTCATCGGCCGGACTGGAATAAACCGCCGGCATTTCCAGGGGCGCTTCAATCGCCGGATCTTGTTCATCCCACGGTTTGTTGAAGTCATAGCGGCCGTAGATNGCCATTTCATCGAGATAGGGGAGCAATAGCACCCGCCAACTGTGCATCGGCCGGCCGTTCGAGTCCGGTATATAGGCCGGTGGATAGCTGCCGTAAGCGTCGTGGTAGGCGCGCATCGCTTGGGCGATGCGCTGCAAATGGGTGTTAGATTGGGCGCGGTATTGTTTCAATTGGTTTGATCGCACCACCGGCAGCACGAATTCCAACACAATGCCGGTCAGGGCAGCCATCAAGACCAGCCCGCCCAGGCTCAGTGCCAGCGCTTTTGCGAGAGAACGCCACTGCGATTTGCGATTCGGATCTAGTTGAGAGCTTGGCTCGGCGGTGGCCGATGCGAGCGGTGGAACNGTGATTTCCCGACCGCAGGTAGCGCAGTCGCCACGCTGGTTCGCGTAGCGATCGTCGACCAGGGTTTGTGTTTCGCAGTGGGGACAGACAAAGGGAATAGGCATCTGAGAGACTCAATCCGACGGGTCCTGACCGCAGGTCATAAGCCAGTTTACCACCCCGGGACCGAAGGGCGGGCGAATCGTCCTGGCGAGTACTCGACGAGCACCCGCTTTTCAGCTAAATTAGCTGGCTTGCCAGGCTTTTGAGGGACGATTATGTACGCGATTATCAGCGATAGTGGGCGACAGTATAAGGTCGAAGAGGGCCAAGAACTGGATGTCGACTTCCGACAGGTTGAACCCGATGACGAGCTGACGTTTGACCGCGTACTGGCCGTTTCGGACGACGACGGTTTGAAACTGGGCAAACCGGTCGTCGACGGCGCACAGGTGACGGCGAAAGTTGTGGGTCCGAATCGAGGTGAGAAAATCTACGTGCAGAAGCTGCGACGTCGAAAAAACTCGCGCCGCCGTACCGGCCACCGCCAGTGGTACACCAAGGTTCGCATCCTCAAGATCGCGGCCGGTTGAATGATGGTCGGGTTGTTTTGCCACGAGCATTGTCGCCGCGGCTGGCTCGCGGCGACGGGATAGGTGCCCGGCCAGTTTGAAAGCGAAAATCGTGGGTACCGGTTTTCGATTGTGATCNGGCTCCCGCTAGCTGAGCTGGTGGCTGTGAATCGATTCTGGCCGATCTGCGANGCGCCNCCGGCTGCCATCTCCAACCGCCTTGGCGGCGTTCCCCGNGGCGGTTCTTTTCCGTTCGCCGCCAGCGGCGCGCAGAGGTTTGCATCCGGGCCGCAACGCGCTAGGAACGAGAATCGCGGGGAAAGGAGGCGTTCCACTTTTGTCCGCGCGGTGGGCACAAAAAAATGTCATTGGTTTTTTTGGAAAACCTCAGCCGCGCGGGGCAGCAGAGAGCTTACCCGGTGGATTTTCTTAAGTGTCTTCCAAATCGTTGTTTGCGCCGAAATATGAAGATCAGAGGGGGCGAAATCCAGTTTCCGCGAAGATCCGTAAGTGACTTTGTTATAGTTACTTATGAATTCGTTTTGAGAAAAGTTGACTCTTTTGAGCAAAACATTACACTCGTCCCCTCTGACGCTAAATGTTGTGTGCTAACGGCTAATCGCCACAACATATGGTGGCCGATACGAGTCTTATCTGACGTATAGGTTGTGTCGTATTAGGTTTCACCTCTTGCGCGACCTGCAGTTGATCAAAACACCTCTGGTGAATGGATTTTCTCGGGCCGACTCATGGATGAGGCTGATACTGGTAGTGAATGGATGTATACTAGTTTGCGGCCCGGCAACCGAGTGCCTCGCGGCGGTGTTGCCACCAAAAGGAGTTGATCGATGGCGAGCGTAGACGTAGATCGTGTCGGAAATTTGCCTCCGGTCGACGAACAGGTTTCTTTTAATCCGGCCGCGGGCCTGCGGGTGAAGTCTGTTTTCTGTCCCCCCTCGGTGGAAGACCCCTTCGCGACGGTTTCTTGGGAACTGCGCAGCGCCGCGATCAAGGATGAAAACGGCGGGGTGTTATTTGAACAGACCGATTGCGAGATTCCCAGTCAATGGAGCCAGCTGGCCACCAACGTCGTTGTCAGCAAGTACTTTTACGGAGAAGTTGGCCAACCGGAACGGGAATCGAGTGTCCGCCAACTGATTCACCGAGTCAGTCGAACGATCGCCGATTGGGGGTCTGACGGCGGGTACTTTGCCGGACCGAACGACGCCGAGAACTTTTATCGTGAGCTAACCTGGCTGTGTCTTCACCAGTACGGCGCCTTTAATTCGCCGGTTTGGTTCAACGTCGGTCTCCACCGCCAATACGCGGTCAAGGGAGCCCGTTGCAACTGGTTCTGGAACCCCCAGACGCGGCAAGTGGAGCAGCCCGAGAACCCCTACGAATTTCCGCAAGCATCGGCCTGCTTTATTCAGAGCGTAGGCGACAATATGGAGGACATCATGCGGCTCGCGACCAGCGAGGCCATGTTGTTCAAGTTCGGATCCGGTACCGGTACCGACTTATCGACGATCCGCTCCGGCCGCGAGAAGCTCTCCGGCGGGGGACGACCTTCCGGACCGCTCTCATTTATGCGGGTGTATGACCAGATTGCCGCGGTCGTCAAGTCGGGGGGTAAGACGCGCAGAGCGGCTAAGATGCAGTCCATCAAGGTCTGGCATCCCGACATTCAAGAATTCATCGAGTGTAAATGGAAAGAAGAGCAGAAAGCCCACACGCTGATCGAAAGCGGTAAATACGAATCCAACTTCAACGGCGAAGCGTACAGCTCGGTTTTGTTCCAGAATGCGAATCTCTCGGTTCGGGTTACCGACGAGTACATGCAGACCGTCGAGAACGACGGTGAGTGGTCGACACGCTGGGTCACCGATCCCAACCACAATGGTCCCAGCTACAAGGCGCGTTGGTTAATGAATCGGATGGCCGAGTGCGCGTGGAATTGTGGTGATCCCGGAGTCCAGTACGACACCACTATTAATCGTTGGCACACCTGCCCTAATTCGGGCCGCATCAACGCCAGTAATCCATGTTCGGAGTACATGTTTCTGGATGATACGGCCTGCAATTTGTCGAGTATTAACCTAATGAAATTCCGTCGTGAGGACGGGAATTTCGACGTGCAGCGTTTTCAAGCCGCCTGTCGCATCTTTTTCATCGCCCAAGAGATCCTCGTGGATCGGGCTAGCTATCCGACAGCCGAGATCGCGGAAAACAGCCACCGTTTCCGTCCGCTGGGATTGGGGTACTCGAATTTGGGTAGCCTGATGATGACGAGTGGGCTGGCCTACGACAGCGACTCGGCTTACGGCCTGTGTGGCAGTATCACCGCGTTGCTACATGGAGCGGCCAATCTGACGAGTACCGAGCTGGCCCGGGCGGTCGGGCCCTTCGACGGGTATACACTGAACCGCGAACCCTTCAATCGAGTTATGGAGATGCACCGCGAAGCGGTGGAGAAGATCGATGATGCCGGACCGGAGTACCTGAAGAATGCGGCGCGCACCGTGTGGGATCAGGTACTGGTGGATGGTCACCGTCTGGGATTTCGCAACGCTCAGGCGACCGTATTGGCACCGACCGGCACGATCAGTTTCATGATGGATTGCGATACGACGGGCATCGAACCCGACATTGCACTGGTCAAATACAAACAACTGGCCGGCGGCGGAATGCTGAAAATTGTCAACCAGTCGCTAGGCGAAGGCTTGCGCGAATTGGGTTACGACGACCGGCAAACCGCGGACATTACTGCGCATATTGATGAACACGACACGATCGAAGGGGCACCCTATCTTCAAGACGATCACCTGGAGATTTTCGATTGCGCTTTTCGACCGGCTCAGGGAGAGCGCAGCATTTCCTGGCGCGCCCACGTCAAGATGATGGCCGCAGCCCAGCCGTTTCTTTCCGGGGCGATCTCCAAGACGGTGAACATGCCGACGGAGACGACGATTGAGGAAATTGGGGAAGCCTATCAGTGGGGCTGGAAGATGGGCCTCAAAGCGCTCGCTATTTACCGCGATGGATCCAAGCTGAGTCAACCTCTTTCGACGCAGTCCGAAGGGAGTAAGGAGGGGGCGGATGACAAGTCCGCGAAGCGGCCTCATCGCGAACGCCTCTCGGATACCCGGCAGTCGATTACCCATAAATTTAGCGTCGCTGGACACGAAGGATATATCACTGTGGGACTGTTCGACGACGGTCGGCCGGGTGAGTTGTTTATTACGATGGCCAAAGAGGGTAGTACGATCGGTGGTTTGATGGATTCTTTCGGTACGGCCATTTCAATGAGTCTGCAGTATGGAGTACCCCTCGAAGTACTCGTCAGCAAATTTTCACATACCCGTTTTGAGCCACAGGGCCATACCACCAACAAAGATATTCGGATCGCCAAGAGCGTTGTGGATTATATCTTTCGCTGGTTGGGCATTACCTTCATGAACGGTTACCGGGAGGCGACCAATGGGTTGACCTACCAGGAGACAAAGCCACAAAATGACACGGTGCTCGCTGACAATCAGCCGGGCGCGGTCACCGCGAAGTCGCCCAAGACGGAATCAATCTTGGATCTCGACCCGGATCTGCTTGAGCGCGCCGGTGCGGTACTCAAGGACCGTACCAATGGAGAGCCCCTCGCGAAATACAGCAGTCAGTTTGCCCGCTTCCAAACCGATGCACCGGGTTGTGATAATTGTGGTTCGATCACCGTGCGAAACGGGAATTGCTACCTCTGTCATAACTGTGGAAACAGCATGGGGTGTTCCTAATCGACCGGCAGGGCACCCGACGGGGGTCCTGAGCGATGAATCGGAACGTTACAATGGGTGCTGTCGCGTGAGTGCGACGGCACCCTTTTTTTGGCGGGTAGTACCCTATGAGCTGTGACGTATTAGTCAAGGTTGATGGTGAAGTCGAGCGCCCCCTGGAGTTGACATTCGACGACCTGGTCGAAATCGCATCCCAATTCCAGATCGCGGATGTCAGCCAGTACGATTCACGGCGTCCTGGAGGTGCAGTTACGTTGATCGGACTGTTGGAACTGGCGCAGGCCCGTCCCACCGCCCGGCATTTGGGGCTGCACGCCGCAGCCGATGATTTTCACGCCAGCATCCCTCTGGAACCGGTGAGGGAGCGCGCCTTTGTAATCTATCGGCTCGACGGAAAATCGCTGCAGGCAAGTAACGGTGGCCCGGTTCGCTTCTTTATTCCTGATCACGCAGCTTGCCACACCGACGAAATCGACGAATGTGCGAACGTCAAGTTCATCGATCACATCGAGTTGACCGCGGAACCCGGTTACGACAATCGTCCGCAGGATGAGGCAGCCCACGAAGCGCTGCATCGCAATCAGCAGTCATCGTGAGAGAGGAATGTGTGATGGACTGCCGGAGTCCATGACCCCATTGAGCCAAGACACGACGCTCCCCGCAGTCCTTATCCCAGACGGATCGAGTGGCGAACCATGGAACTGTACTTGGTTGGGTTATTGACAAGTCTGCTGGCGGCTCCACCGACTGTCGACGATCGCGCGCTGCACCCGATGGTTCCCGGGTTTGATCGTCTGATTCGGCAGCGAGTCTTGACTCCGCAAATGGGTGGGCGATTGTTGCTCAGCGAATTAAGTTGCACTGCCTGCCATGCCGACTCGCGGTCGGAACTGAAGCCGAAACGTGGACCGAGGCTCGGCGGTGTCACGCGACGATACCATGCCGATTGGTTGCGACGTTTCTTGCTGGACCCGGCGGCCGTCAAGCCGGGTACGACGATGCCCGGTATGTTGTCGTCGTTGAGTGACCCGGAGCGGACGGCAGCGACCCGAGCGTTGGTCGCGTTTCTGTCCACGCTTAACGAGGAGCAGTCGGTTGCGGTTCGCTCGAGTGCATCGGCTCCCGTCGCGACGGAGTTCTGGAGAAAGGGAGATCAGCGGCGCGGTGAACGCTTGTTCCACCGCGTCGGTTGCATCGCCTGTCATGAACCGGATTCAGTCTACCGCGGTGAAAAGACCTATCTATCCGATCGAGCCAAACGCTTGGCGGAACTCAAACTGGATCCCGAAGAACGCGAGGCGCTACAAGCGGTCGACGCGACTCAGCCATTCCGTTCGGTACCGTTAGTTGAGCTGTCGGCCAAGTACGATTTGCGGTCGCTTTGTTATTTCCTACTCGATCCGCTCACGGTGCGTCCCGCTGGAAGGATGCCCGACATGAAGCTCGAGCCGGCCGAGGCCGCCGATCTGTCGGCCTATTTAATGAACGGGCAGGCGACGGTCGTCGCCGCAGTGGAACCCGTTGGCGCGGAGCTGGTAGCCCGCGGTCGGCGATGGTTCAGCGATCTGGGCTGTGTCCACTGCCATCCACAACGCGGTATGTCGGGGCGCCCCGCGCGCCAGTTAGACCGGCTCGCTGGTGATGCACCGCATTCGTGTCTGGTGAGTCCGCAGAGGGGTTTTCCCGAATTCCCTTTGGATCGTCTGCAGCGGCGCGCGCTGCAACAGGTGCTATCGCGCGGAGCGCAAGACCGCACGGTTTCCGCCGCGGAGGCGGTTACCGGCAGGCTCTTGAAATGGAACTGTTTTGCATGCCATGAGCGTGACGGTGTGGGGGGTGTGGGGCCCCGGCGGTGGTCGTTGTTCGAAACGGTCAACCATGTCGAACTGGGTGATGAAGGCCGTATTCCGCCCTCCCTGAGCCGAGTGGGTCGCAAGTTGTTGGTTCCTTGGATGCAGGCGGTCCTGGAGGGGCGCTCGCAGATTCGCTTCCATCTAGTAGCCCGGATGCCGCGATTTGGAAAGGACAATCTGGGCGATCTCGCTCGCCAGTTGGCTGCCGTCGATATCGACGATTCGTCGCCGCAGCGAGAACGGCGAGTGGCCGACCGGGCCTCGGTGCAGGTCGGACGGACCTTGCTCGATCAGGGCTGCGTACAGTGCCATCCGCTGCGGGGCGAGTGGTTACCTGGCGTCGTTGGTGTCGACTTGGCGGGTCTCGATCAACGACTCCGACCCGAGTGGTTTCGTGCGTTCTTACTCGACCCGGCGTTGCTCAAAAGTGGAACGCGCATGCCGACATTTTTTCCCAAAGGAAAGAGTCTCAATCCGGAGCTGCTAAACGGCGATGTCGAGCGGCAGATTGCATCGATTTGGGATTACCTAAAAACGATTCGAGATCAGCCACTTCCGGAGAAACTGGTGACGGGAAAAGCGCTCAATTTCGATGTCGTACCGCGCGATCGGCCCATCGTGTTGCGGACCTTTATGGAAGCGGCTGGCACGCATGCCATCGCGGTCGGCTTTCCAGCCCAGACCCATTTGGCGTTTGACGCCGACCAAGTACGGATCGTGGAAGCCTGGCAAGGCAGTTTTCTCAATGCCCATGGCACCTGGTTCGACCGTTTTGTGCCACCCGCGCGTCCCTTGGGAGACCAGGTCGTCCGCTTCCCAGAGGGGATTCCATTGGCGCCATTGGCGAACGACAAAACCGCTTGGCCGGTGGAGACAGGCGCCGAGGCGGGTTACCGCTTCAGTGGTTACCGCCTCGATCGAACGGGCGTGCCTTCTTTCTTGTATCGCACACCCAATTTGCGTATCGAGGATCGCTTTGTTCCCCTGACAGGTCGTGCGGGTTTGTCGAGGGACTTGAAGATCGTGCCCGCAGGTGGCGAAGTGCCCCGCTCCCCCCCGATCTGGTTGCGGTTGGCGATCGGTCGAGAGATTCGCAGTAGTGGGCCGGACGGGTACCGAGTTGACGACCGTTGGACGATTCGGCTTCACGGATCGTCCGCAACGGTTCGCGGCCAACTGCGCAGTGTGAACGAGCAGTTAGAGTGGATTGTTCCATTGACCGTGGGTACTGGGATGACGTTGCACGTGAGTTACCAATGGTGAGTTTTCAGACTACGCTTCACTTCGCCACCCCTTTCGCCACCCCTCAGGTGACGAGAGTCCTACTGGCAATGAGCCTGGCGCTCGGTGTGTCGGTTGCTCCCGATCGTCGGTCCGCGGCGGCGGAAGAAAAAGACTACTACCGATTGGTCACGATTTCGAGTTCGCAGGCACTGACCGGATCGCGCGCCAAGAAATGGAAGCCGGCTCCGCGCGACCTGGTGTTAGAAGTCAGTGGAATCGCGGTGCTCGATCGCCAGCGATTGGCCGTCGCCATTCGCAAGGGTGAAGTCTGGATCTTGGGGAACGTCTACCAGGAACCACCGTCCCAGGTAACGTATCACCGGTTCGCGACGGCCTTACATGAGCCCTTAGGTCTTCTTCGACAAGGGGATGCGCTATTGACGGCTCAGCGCACCGAGCTGACACGGTTACGGGATGTCGATGGTGACCAGGTCGCTGATGAGTACTTGACTGTCGCCACAGGCTGGGGGGTGACGGGAAATTATCACGAGTACGCCTTTGGCCCAAAACTCGATGGTGATGGTAACTTGTGGATTACTTTGAATCTCGGCTTGGGGCTCAACCCCAACCAGCGAAACCGCACGATTCGCAATCCGCGTTTGGGTGTGGTGCAAGGGAAATGGCGTGGTTGGGGGATCAAGATTACCCCGGACGGAACGTTGGTACCCGTTTGTGCGGGTATGCGCTCTCCCAGTGGTCTCGGCGCCAACGCGGCGGGCGATATGTTCTACACCGATCAACAGGGAAACTGGGTTGGCACGAATACCCTGCATCACATGCGCCGCGGGGCCTTCTTTCACCATCCAGAAGCGCTGGCTTCGATGCATCTTCCCGATTCGCCGATTCGCGACATCGAACAGATTCCGGAAGGCGTGTCGGTTCCAGAGGCGGTGCAACGGCTTCCTCAATTGAAGCCTCCGGCGGTGTGGTTCCCCTATCGGAAGGTCGGCCAATCACCGACCGACGTTCTGCTGGACGATACGGGGGGCAAGTTTGGCCCCTTTGCCGGTCAGTTGTTTATTGGCGAATTTACGCTCTCTTCGATCAGCCGCGTTTTTCTGGAAAAAGTGCGCGGCGAGTACCAGGGCGCTTGTTTTCCATTTCGCGAGGGCCTGGCGTCGGCCGTCCTAAGAATGGCGTTTGGCGCCGACGGGAGCCTATTTGCCGGATTGAGCAATCGTGGCTGGAGCAGCCTGGGAACCGCCTCCTACGGGTTGCAACGCCTTGTATGGACCGGTCGACAGCCGTTCGAGATTCAGGAAATGAGGGCTTTGCCCGATGGGTTCGAGCTAGTTTTCACCAAGCCGGTTGCGCTGCGGTCCGCCGTCAACCCCGCGAGCTACGCGCTACAGAGTTACACCTATCGGTACCACGCGAAATACGGGAGTGACGAGATTCTCCGCCGTGAGCTGGTGGTGCGGTCTGCGACAGTCGACGCTGAGCGCCGTCGTGTACGGTTGCAGGTTGACGGACTGCGCGAGCTGTTTGTCCACGAGTTAGAGGTGCAGGGTCTGCATTCAGAAGAGGGCGAATCGCTGCTTCATCCGCGCGCCTACTACACNCTGAACCGCATCCCCTAATCGATGCCGTTTGGCGGGTATTGCAGCGGGTCGAGCGATCACCGGCGATCGGGCCGTCGCGAGTCCGGCTCCGGTTTGCCCGCGTCACCCGAAAGACAGTACAGCCGGCGGCGGCCGCGGAGCAGCAGATCGCGCTCGACGATCGCCGCCGAGGCGCTGAACTGATCATCGAGTTGGTTGATCGCCAAGGCTCGCGGTTGATCGTCGTGGCTGAGCACAAGCGTGGCCCCGCTGCGGTCGGTGACGTAGACCCGGTTGGCTGCCGCCACGGGTGAGGAATAAATATCGTTGAACCCCGCCAGACGGAACGGCCCGTATTCGTCCTGTCCGGTTTGGATATGAACTCGCGAGAGAATGCCCTGGTAATGGCGCAGGAAATAGAGGGACCCACCGTATAGCAATGGCGANGGCACGTAGGGCGTACCGCGGATCCGCCGCCAGGAGACGTGTGACGAGTCGGTGATGTCACCGCGGGCGCCCTCGAGTCGAATTGCCAACAGCGCCCGGGTTTCATAACTACTTCCGGCAAATACCATCCCTCCACCGGCCACCGGTGTTGCCACCACGTTGGCCGACAAGCCGCCACACTCCCAGAGTACGGTCCCCGACTTGAGGTCGTAACTCCGTATNCGGCTCGAGCCGCTGACGATCAGTTGGGGTTGTCCACGATGGATGACCACGATCGGCGATGCCCACGAGGTGACCTCCTGGCGGGGTGCTTCCCAACGGGTCTCTCCGGTCCGTTTGTCGACCGCCACAATCCGNGAATCCCCTTCGTGNTCCCAGTTCACAAACAGCGTATCGCCGTACAGCGCAGGCGAACTGCCTTCTCCGTGGGCGTGTTTGCTCTGCATCGTTCCCAGTTCTTTTTTCCAGAGCACCTTTCCTTCGCGGTCTAAACAGAACAGTCCGCGCGAACCGAAGAAGGCGTAGACGCGCTGGCCGTCGGTGAGCGGCGAATGCGAGGCCAGGCTGGCCGTTTGGTGNCCCCCCTCGTGTGGCAGTCCGTCGCGTACGACGCATTGCCACACGACCGTTCCCCGCCGTCGGTCAACCGCGATCACCGCGAATTGATAGCGACGGGTGACGGGTAGATTGTCGTGTGCTCCCGGCGCCCGACTNTAACGGGGTGGCAGCGCTTTGCCGATCGGGATCGCGGTGGTCAGATAGATGCGGTTTGCCCAGACCGCCGGTGTCGAATGACCGAGTCCCGGTAGATCGAGTTTCCAACGCACATTCTCGGTTTCACTCCAGCGGATGGGAGGGTCGCCGCGAGGCGCCTCACCGGTGGCCAGTGGGCCCCNCCAAGAGGGCCAATAATCGAGTGCAGCGGCCGATGGCGCATCCGCGGCCGAGCAAGGCACCGCCGCTGGGAGCAAGCCGTACAGCGGGGCGACAAAACAGAGTACCGGTCCAAGTTTCATGGTCAGATTCCCGAAGTGCGCCTAACGTTTGCGCTGGATCAACGATCCGGTCGAATCGCGACCGCTGGCCGCGACGGCGCCCGACATCAATCGGTCAGGTGGTGTTTCGTGTCCACGGGGCGGATCCACAGATTAGCCAATAGCGCCAGCGCGAGCAGCGCGGACATCAGGAACATCGGTAAATTGTACAGCCCGGCCGTCGGATCAATGGTGTTGGGTGGCGCGATCACCATGAGTTTTGCGATCGTGACCGTTTTCGCCTCGATGAGGGCGGGCAGTTCCTCAACCGCCGCGCCGAATGACTGTTGGAACTCGGAGCGGTCGACAAGCGACGCCAACTTCCCGATGGCATCCCGTCGTGTCTGCTCTCTCAGCCAGGTGATCGCCACCGGTCCGAGCACGCCGGCAATACTCCATGCGGTCAACAACCGCCCGTGAATTCCCCCCACAAAGCGGGCGCCAAACAGGTCAGCCAGGTAGGCGGGAACGGTTGCGAAACCTCCTCCGTACATCGTGAAAATGACCATCGTGGCGGCGTAGAAACAGATCAGCCAGAAGACGTGTGGCGAGGCACTGACGCGCATCGCCGCCAGCGGGATCGACAAATACAACAGGATGCCCAGCACGAAGAAGATCGAGTAGGTCGTCTTGCGGCCGATCTTGTCAGACAGGCTGGCCCAGAAGAACCGGCCGCCCATGTTGAACACGCTGATCATCAGCACGTAGGTCGCGGCGAAGCCGGCATCAACGATGCCGGGCAAGGTTGTCCCGAAGATCTCCCGAACCATCGTTTTCGCGATGCCGATTACACCGATTCCCGCGGTCACGTTGAAGCACAACACGATCCACACGAGATAAAACTGCGGAGTTTTCAGCGCCTCGTTGGTCTCGACGTTGTGACGGGTGATCATCGAAGCGGTCGCCTGATCCTCGCTTGGCGGTGACCAGTCGGCCGGTTGCCAGCCGTCAGCAGGCAGTCTGTACGAGAACGCGGCGACCATCATCACTAGGAAATAGGTGACCCCCAAAATGACAAATGCCGTTGCCACACCGGCGTTGCCGGTCCCCACGGCGTACACCCCCTCAGCGCCTTCGACAATCATCCGACCAACTTCATTCGGGCCGACGACCACCACTTCCTGAACTTGTCCCGCGACTTCGGTGAAACGGCGGCCTGCTTTCGTCGTGTTGAGCGTTACTTCACCGGCTTTTCCAATGTAGTCCGGTGCGCTATAGAACATCCGAATCAGCCATTCTTTCAGCGGGGCGCCGACGAACGCACCGCCGCCGAACCCCATAATGGCCATACCGGCGGCCATTCCACGGCGATCGGGAAACCACTTGATGAGCGTGCTGACCGGCGAGACGTATCCCAGCCCCAGTCCGCAGCCACCGATCACTCCGTAGCCGAGATAAAGGAGCCACAGGTTGTGCAGATGAATGCCCAGCGCCCCGATGAGGAAACCACCGCCCCAGCAAATCGCGGCGACCGTGCCGACCAGTCGTGGGCCGACCCGTTCCATCCACCTTCCGCCGAACGCGGCCGCCAGGCCAAGAAATACGATCGCCAACGTATAGGTTAAATTCGTCTGCTCGATCGTCCAGTCGTCCGCCGCGCTGCCGACCACCCCCAGGGCCTTCGTTAACGTGGGATCAAAAATGCTCCAGGCGTAAACCGATCCGATGCACAGATGGATGGCCACCGATGCGGGCGGAACCCACCAGCGGTTAAACCCGGGTGGTGCCACGATTCGCTGTTTGGAGAACAAGCCGGACATCAACAGGGCGCCCTGGTTGACACTTGACGAACGGTCCTCGGGTGGCAGGCGCGACAGCGCGCGTTCCCGAAGTGTGTTGCCTGATCACAGAACTCGTTCAGAACGNGGTTCACGATACCATGCTGGGCGGGNTCTGACANCCAAGGACCACCTGAATTGAACCGCAGGCCTGGCGCTCGACGGGGACAAAACATTGACGGTCGGTGCTGCGGACCGGAGTGGCCCACCGTCGTGAGCGGCGGAGTTGAGCGCGGCGCTACCGCTTGAGGATCCCCAATTCCCAAAGCGGTTGATCGGCTCCTTCACTGGTCAGATAGAGCGAGTGACCGTCTGTTCCGAAGCAGATCGATTCTCCCTGGCGCCGCGGTGGCGTGCGAATTTGACGGCCGGGACCGGTGAATGCGGTCTGCCAAGATTCGGTTTTCGCTCGGGTGAACTCGATGGCGTCTCCGTAGGTCAGGAGGACGGCTCTCTGGCCGTCGGGTGTAATATCCATGGCCGTTACTAGGGGCACGTTGACAGTGGCAACCGGTTGGGCCATTCGCGGTCGATTTTTTGCCGCAACAAATAGCGGTACCGCAAACACACGGGCTTTGCCCAGCAGCCGCTTTTCGATCAGGTAAGCCGTACCGGTGGTGGCATCCACCGCCACGGCTTCGCAGTCGCGAGGTCCCGCGGGGTATCTCAAGTGGATCGTTTGGAACGGCGGTAGTGGCGGCGCATCGATTGTGGTTTTTTCGANAGGGACCGGCTCGCGCAGCAGATAGAGGGTTACAAAAGGCCGCCGGCTGCCATTGTCGCCCACATCACCAATCAGCAGGTAGCGCTCGTTGCGGTAGCGAAACGAGCAAATGTCTTCCCAATCGATGGCCCGCACCCCGCGAACCGTGTACGTCTGCCGCAACTCTCCACGCAGGTTGATCAGAAATAACCGCGGCTGGTCTCCCGAGTCATTGTGCGTCCACAGAAAACGACCGTCCGCACGACAGACGGCCAGGCCGCTACTTTCTCGGATGGGCGCAGCGCGGACCAGGCCCAATTGACGTGGCGCGCGATACGCGCGTTGCGGGGGGGGACCCGATGGATCGCCGTAGGCGGCGGCGATCAGTAACGTCAGGGCCGTGGTGATCGAGCGCTTGACGGCCGCGGCTGGTCCGGTCATGGGATGTTCCGGGTGAGCCCTCGATGGGCACTCGCCTGNTGCGACGCGAATCGTCGTCCCGCCGAGTGAATCCAATCGAGAAACGGCCGNTGAAAGTGGGGACCAACCGTTCGGGAACCGATTTCGCCGCCGCTCATCGACGGCTCACATCGAGGCAGATAATCTCTTGAGAATCACGAAGGTAGAGTCGTCCCCCCGCCAGCGCTGGTGCTTGCCGTGTCGANCCCAGTACGACCTTGCGACCGATCTCTTGGTAGGCTTTGGGTGTGGCGTGGGCGATCACGAGTTCGCCCTTAAGGGTACTCATGAACAACTTCCCGTCGGCGGCGATCAAGTTGCCTTTTCCGAATCGGGGTACCTGCCAGGCCGGTTTACCCGTCGCGGCTTCGATGCACGTTAGGTGGGTGATCGGCCCGGCCCCTCCGACATTGTCCATCCCGTACAGGTGGCCGTCGACCAGTAACGAAGTCTGCCATTCGTTGCGCAACACGCTGCGACGCCCCTGAGAAGACCAGACTTCCGCAGGTACCCACTTGTCTCCCTGCCGGGATAGTGCAAGCAGCACGCACCCGTGATTTTCTCCTGCGGAGAGAAACAGCTTGTCACCGATTGCCGTCGGTGCAGCGATGTTGCAGTCGAAGTCTGTGGCGTAGGGATATCTCCACAGCAGCGCACCCGATTTGGGCATCAGACCCAGCGCGGAAGCGCCCGAAAAAATGACAATCTGTGGTCGTCCTCCGATCTCGAGAAGCGCAGGGGACGAATACCCGGCTGGGTCCTGGCCGGCGGTCCAGACCAATGCTCCGGAATCCACATCGAACGCGGCGGCCGTGGCGTCGGGACAACCGGTGGTCACGATGACCTGGTCGCCGACGACGAGCGGAGAGCAAGCCATTCCATATTCGGCCGGTTTCCCTTTCAGTTCGGCGAGCGTATCGATCTTCCAGCGCAACCGCCCATCGCGGCGATCGAGGGCTGCCAAGACACCCCCGCCGGTAAAGGCAAACACCGACGAAAGCGTCAACGCGGGAGTGGCTCGCGGACCGTCTCCCATCTGATTCTGGTAGGCTTCAGCCAAGGCGGTTTGCCAGATCATCTCGCCGGTACGGGCGTTGAGCGCGACAGCCCATTGCTTGCCGCCGCGCTGGACCAGCGTAACCAGTTGACCGCCCTGGATCGACAGCCCGGACATCCCGATCCCGCCGGCGACCCGCCACAATTCGCGGGGTCCCTCCGCGGGCCACTCTTGGAGCAAATCTGTTTCTGTCGACAGTCCGTTGCGTTGGGGGCCTAGAAACTGGGGCCAGTCGCCCTTCCGTTTGTCTTCGTCCGCCGCGACGAGTTCGACCCGGATGCTGGGTGCCAAGAAAAACAACAGCCACATTCCGAACATCAGCATCGTCGTCCAGGGAATCCGTCCGTTCGTCGAAACGGGATGTGTGGTACTCATTTCGTCTCCTCGCTATGATCCGCACCCAGCCAAATGTCCGATCGCTTCTCGCACCGCGTGATCGCGGCGGTCCGGCGAAGCACATCCGCAGAATTGTACCCCATCTGTCGGCAGTGCAGGGTGTGGTTGTTGGGCCCCGGCGTAGTCCGGCGGTTGCTGTGTCCCGCGGGGGGGGNTCACAGCGGGTGACGGGGCGATCCCATTTTCGGCGGGCGATCGGCGGGGAGGTTAGCCATCGGCCCGTAGGAAGTCGAAATCACAGCCCCGATCGGCCTGCAACACGTGTTGCTGATAGAGCCGAAAATAACCGCGTGAAGCGACCGACGATTCGGTTTGCCGTTGCGACATTCTCTGCGCCATTTCCTCAGGTGGGAGACACAGATCCAATCGTCGCTGTGGTACATCCAGTTGAATCATGTCACCCGTCTGGACGATTCCCAACGGTCCGCCGACGGCCGATTCGGGAGTTACGTGGACGACCACGGTGCCAAATGCGGTGCCGCTGATGCGCGCGTCGCTGATGCGAACCATGTCTCGGATTCCCTGGTCGAGCAGTTTCTGAGGAATGGGCAACAGGCCCCATTCAGGCATTCCCGGCCCCCCCAANGGTCCNCCGTTTTTCATCACCAGCACGCTNTCGGGTGTCACGTCCAAGTGAGGATCGTCGATCCGTCGCAACAGGTCATCGTGGTCCTCAAATACCACCGCCGGACCCCGATGCTGCGACAACGCAGCGGAGGCCGCGCTGCGTTTGAGAATCGCGCCGCTGGGCGCCAGCGACCCGCGCAACGCTACGAGTCCACCATCGGGGCGCAACGGGTCTTCCAAGGGGTGGATCACGTCGGGATTGTCGTTGCGGGCGGCGGCGACGTTTGCCTCCAAGGTGTCCCCGGACACGGTCACGCAATTCCGATGGAGGAGTGGTGCTAGTTCCTTGAGCAGCACCGGAGCCCCCCCGGCGTAACAAAAGTCCTCCATCAAGTATTCGCCGGAAGGCTTCAAGTTGAGGAGCAATGGCGTCGTGTCGGACAATTGGTCAAACAGACTCAACGGCAGGTCGATGCCCAACCGCCCGGCGATTGCAATCAAATGCACGATGGCATTGGTCGATCCGCCGACGGCGTGTAGCGTTCGGATCCCGTTTTCGAGAGCCGGCCGAGTCAGCACATGGGACGGTCGCAGAGCGCTGTGAGCGAGTGCGACGGCGCATTTTCCGGATCGTTGAGCCAGCTGGGAGCGCCGCGCGTCCGCTGCTGGAAAG
Source organism: Planctomycetaceae bacterium (assembly GCA_002702965.1). Lineage (GTDB taxonomy): Bacteria > Planctomycetota > Planctomycetia > Pirellulales > Pirellulaceae > UBA9264. The sequence goes on along the minus strand of PADE01000052.1, from coordinate 21,201 downwards.
GCCGCGTTTCCAGGTAGCGCCATCCCCAGAGCCTCGCCGAGCGTGGCCATCGTCGACGCGGTTCCCATAGTCATGCAATGGCCTGGGCTGCGCACCATTTCGCCTTGCAGTTCCTGCCAATCGTCTGCGTCGATTTGACCCGCGCGTAGTTCGGTATGGTAACGCCGGCAGTCGGTACACGAACCGAGCGTCTCGCCTCGCCAGTGGGCGCTGAGTTGGGGACCTCCGGTGACCAGAATTGCCGGCACATCTGCGCTCGCAGCGCCCATCAAGAGCGCTGGAGTGGTCTTGTCACAGCCTCCCAGCAGCACCACCGCGTCCAGCGGATTGGCACGGATCGACTCCTCCACGACCATGCTCATCAAGTTGCGAAATAACATCGTCGTGGGGCGCATATTGAATTCACCGAGCGACATCACGGGAAGCTCGAACGGCACGCCCCCCGCTTGCCAGACGCCCTGTTTGACTGATCGAGCCAGATCTCTGAGGTGTGCGTTGCAGTGCGTCAATTCGCTCCACGAATTGCAGATACCAATGATCGGCCGACCTTCGTAAGACGAGGGTTCTAGACCCATCCCCTGCATCGCCGCGCGGCGGGTCCAACCGTAGAGCTCGGGCGTATCGAACCACTCACGACTGCGCCATTTCGTTTCAGGTACCATCGGGACTCAATCCTCTTCAGCCTTCAATGGAGTCGGGTCGGTATCTCGCAACGAGTTGCACATTCTGTATGATACGGCGGCTGAATAATACGGTCGACGTGACGATCTCGGGGGTACGCGCCGGTAGAGATCTATGCCCAAACGTTCTAGATACCAACAAAAAGTAATCAAGAATTACTACGACAACCGCGAAGCCATCGCACTGCAACGCGTCGGTGAGCTCGTGACCGAACTCTACTTGACCGAGGGTAAGAAACGCCAGCGCCACTGGAATACGCTGCGGTCGCACTTGGAGAAGCTCGGAGTCCCACCAGCGCAGATCGATCACCTCCAGCAGCAGGATCGACCCGAACTGGTGGCCCAGCTGGTGAAATCCCTGGAAGGTCAACTTTAGCGTAAAAGCAACACGGACATGCGCACGACTTGGAGTTTTTTTTCTGCAGGCCAACTGACATTTGGTGTCGCCGCCATCGACCAGCTAGGCAAGTGGATTGCCCGTCTCGGTTTGACGCGCGTGTTGGTGGTGTCGGACCAGGTGCTCCGTGAAGTAGGCCTATTGGCCCGCGCTTGTGATCCGGTGACTTCGGTGGGAGTGACCGTCGAAGTATTCGATGAGGGGGAAGCCGAACCCTCGTTACAGGTCGTCGCGAAGGCCGTCGAGTACGCCCGGCAGTTCCGACCCGACGCCATACTCGGCGTCGGGGGGGGCAGCAATATGGATTTGGCGAAGATGACGGCCACCCTCTACACGCACGGTGGCCAACCGGCCGACTATTTTGGATTTGACAATATTCCAGGGCCCGTATTGCCCATTCTCTGTGTTCCCACCACGGCCGGGACTGGAAGCGAAGTGTCCGCGTCGGCGGTCTTCACCGATGTCGAAAATCAGATCAAAGTCAGTACGCTCAGCAACTATATTCGTCCGACCTTGGCGGTGGTCGACCCGGAACTCACCTACAGCTGTCCCGCCAAGGTAACCGCCGACAGCGGAATCGACGCACTCACGCACGCCATCGAAGGGTACACGGCAACCGATTATTGTCAGCTGGACGTACCGCCAGGGGATCCGGTTGCCTACGAAGGCGCCCACCCGCTGGGCGACTGTCTTGCAGAACGAGCCATCGCACTGGTCGGCAGGTTCCTCGCCCGGTCGGTGGCGGACTCGCAGGATCGCGAGGCGCGAGACGGAATGTCTCTGGCTGCGACGCTGGCTGGAATGACCTTCTCGAATTGTGGTGTCGCCCTCGTCCACGCGTTGGAATACCCGTTGGGCGGCGAGTTGCACTGTTCGCATGGTGAGGGGAACGGACTGCTGTTGCCGTATGTCATGGACTACAACCTGTCCCAACGGGTCGACAAGTTTGCCCGCGTGGGCGAGTTATTGGGAGTGGATGTTGCGGGGCTTACCCCCGAACAGTCTGCCCACCGGGCCATCGAACGGGTCCGACAATTGCGGCGCGAGATTGGCATCCCCAATCGCATCCGCGAAATCGGTGGCAAGCAAGAACAGTTGGCCCAGTTTGCCGCAAAATCATTCGCCATCAAACGCTTGATGACCATGAATCCCCGCCAGCCTAGCGAGGCCGATTTACTGGGGATCCTACAGACCGCACTGTAAGATCACGGACCCCCGCAGCGGTGCCTCCACCCGGTGACCGATCACTCCGCTGGGATGAAGAGCGTGGCCCGCCGAAACGTCCAGTTAACGAGGCGGCTTGAGAAAAATAAAACTGCGCACTTTGCCACGTTTCACCTGCAAGCGAACTCCCACCGACCGATCGATGCCTTCCAATGACTCGTGCAATTCTCGGACACTTGTAATCGGTTGGGTGCCGACGGCGAGCACCAAATCGCCGCGGCGAATCCCAGCCCGCGCCGCCAGACTACCGGCCTCGACCCGCGTGACCAGTACGCACTGCTCCGGATCTTCCAGCCCCAATTGGCGCGCCCGCTCCGGGGTCAGCGTTTCCCCAGTGATGCCCAGCGTGGTCGGCGATGGTGTTCGTGGGGGTCCTCGACTGACACGGGTCTGATTCTCCTGAGATTGTATGACGATTTGGATCTCTCGGTGCTGACCGTCACGGAAAACAACCAGCTTGGCCCGTGTTCCGGGAGGGGTCGCAGCGACCGCGTGTCGCAGCTGCTTGGCATTTTGCAACGCCTTTCCCTGGTAGCGGATAATGATATCTCCGGATCGGATCCCCGCCCGGTCAGCAGGTCCCTCGGGAAGTACATCTTGTACGAGGACCCCGTCGGTGGAGTCGTAGCCGAACGAACGAGCCAGATCGCGATCCAGGTCCTGAATTAATGTACCGATCTGGCCACGTTGCACGCGACCGTGTTTGATGATTGCCTCGTAGACATGGCCGACGATCTTACTGGGAATCGCGAATCCGAGTCCGTTGAAGCTACCCGAACGCGATGCGATCACCGTATTGATCCCGATCACTTCGCCTCGCAGGTTCAACAGGGGTCCGCCGCTGTTTCCCGGATTGATGGCCGCGTCGGTTTGGATGAAGTCTTCGTAGCCTTGTACCGATTGCAGTACCCCGACGCGCCGCCCTTTGGCACTGATGATTCCAGCTGTCACCGTTTGGTGGTAATTAAAGGGACTACCGATCGCCAGCACCCAATCGCCGACTTCCATCAAGTCGGCATCGCCCAATCGGGCAGCGGTGAGACCTTGAGCAGATATTTTTAGCACCGCGACGTCGGTTTTCTGGTCGGTTCCCACAACCTCGGCTTTGTGGGTTACGCCATCGTGCAGTGTGATCGTGAGTTCGTCGGCATCCTGCACGACGTGGTTGTTGGTGATGATGTAGCCGTCCGAGCTAGCGATCACGCCGGAGCCCAACCCCTGCTGCTCAAGCGGCTCCCGCCCCTGCGGTGCCTCAAAAAATCGCTCCAGTGAATCGTCCCCAAAAATGCGTCGCAGTTCTTCGGGGATTTGCTGCCGTGGTATCGATCGGCCACCAGCTGGCCGTTCGAAACGTCTGATGCTACTGACGCTCACCACTGAGGCACGCACCTCCTTGGCAACCTGTTTGAACGAATGCGCGAGTTGATCCACGGTCGCAGAGCTCTCCGCGCGATCGGCGGGCCGGCCAAATAGACGTTGGCTCGACCAATACTGACAGACGGCCGTTACCAGAATCGAAGTTACCGCGACGGTAAGGGTCAATCCAACCCATTGGCGAATCACTGATTGGTGCCTGCGTAACATGCGAAGATTCCTCCTGCCTGAGAAAGAAGTCAGTTCGGTTGTGTGCGATGTTCCGGGGACCAGCCGCAGTTTGGCGTGCGCCGAACCGGTGCCCAACACGACGGGCACCGCGAGCGAGGAGCGTCGCGGTACACTGCGCACAGCGATTTGATCCTTGTGATATCGGTCTGTTGAGTACTTTACGTCACCGATAGGCACAAGGTTCGGGCCGCTTGTGGACGAGCAGTCCCGAACCGACCCTGTTTGCACCTGGTAGCGAAGCGCTTACGTTGCGGTCACTGCTTCGGTGTGTGAAGCGGTCGAAAATCATCCGCTTGGTGTGGATGAGCATCAAGAGACATTCCAATACGCGAAGCAAAAGACGACGTGAGAGATGTGGTCTGCGCGCGTAGAATAGGTTCCTCGCAGGCCGACTCTGTGGGTCGCGCACAACGGGGACAGTGGGTCTGTGGAACCTCCCGCACATGGTGAATCGATGGGTCGACGAAAGAGACAGGTTGCGTTCCGGCTCGCCGCTCTGGGAATTTCCTGCGCACTGACTCTCGTATTGGGAGAAGGTCTGATACGCGTGTACGTCTGGGCGCGCGGCTGGACGCCCAATTGTTACGCTGCGGACCTCGATCTGTACCAACCGCATCCCACCCGCGGCAGTGAAGTTCGTCCCGGGTTTCGCTTGCGCAGTGGTGTTTTTCGGATCGCAGTCAATCGCTGGGGTTTGCGGGGTCCGGATATTTCCCGGACAAAGTCCGCCGGAGTGACTCGGATTGCCGTCTTGGGCGGATCATCGGTGTTTGGCTATTTTGTCAGCGACGGCGAGGAAGCGGCCCGGCTGCTGGAACGGTCACTCGATACACCGGACCGTGAGGTTCAAGTACTGAATGCTGGAGTTCCGGGTTACAATCTGTTCCAGACATGCGATCGTTTTGAAGAGCGGATCGTTCCCCTCGCGCCGGACATTGTGGTGCTGTACCTCGGCTGGAACGACCTACCGTATATCTGTAGCGAAGACCCACGTCAGCTGCGACATCGAATTCGGCCGATTGCCCCTGACTACGAGCGTCACCTGGGCCGGTCGACGCTTTACGGATTTGTAAAGTACCGGTTGTGGGGAGTCTCGCCACCGGCGCTGTTGCCTCGACGCGTGGGTCAGGCGATCCCAACCGTTGCGGGTCGTCGGTGTTTTCGTGAAAATCTGGACAAGTTGGCGGCTGCCATTCGCGGATCGGGAGCCAAAATGCTGGTGAGCGCGCAGTGTATCGCGGCGCGCGAGGATGTCAGCCCGGAGCTCCAGCGCCAGCTTCATGGCGACAACCAACAGCGAGCGGCCAGGATCGGTAGCCGATTGACCGACTTGGGGAGCCTACTGCGTGAGACATTAGAGACGTTTGCCCGCGATCATCGCGCGCCATTTGTCGATTTGAATCGGACGATTACGGCCGATGAAACGATGCTACGAGACTATGTGCACTTGACGGCTGTGGGTGAACGGCAGCTGGCTGCTTGCTGGGCGGTTGAGTTAGAAGCTCTGCTGCGCAGTCGAACAACCGAAGCTGGCGAGGCATCGGTTCCGTGACCGGCCCGGTTGTCACGACCGCTACTGCGCGCTGCGGCTCACTCAGCGGGTGGCTCCCCACGGTGTTCGTTGCAGAGCTTAACGAGGTGGGGTCTGGGTCAGGCTGAATTCGTAGTCCAGGATCAATTCTTAGTCCAGGATCGTTGTGCAGATGGGTGGTAAACGAACATTAGTGATTGGCGTGGGATCGATCGGTGAACGACACGTGCGCTGTTTTCAGCGTACCGGGCGGACGACGGTCTCGATCTGCGAAGTCGATCAGGTATTGTGCCGTCAAGTCGCCGAACGTTACCAGATTGACCGTACGTTTACCTCGCTCGAGGAGGCGCTGGACCACGAACACGATCTGGCTGTCATCTGTACGCCGGCCCATCTGCACGTGCCCATGGCAGTGCGTTTGGCGCGGCGGGGTGTTGATTTGCTGATCGAAAAACCGCTCAGTACTGGGCCCGAGGGCATTTCTGAACTGGAGACTGAAATCGCTCGCCACCGGTGTGTTGTGGCGGTTGGGTATGTCTGGCGTGCGCATCCCATGTTTCAAGCGGTGAAACGGGTGATCGAGTCGGGGCGATTCGGCGTCCCCCTAAATCTGATTGGCGTTTCTGGCCAGCACTTTCCCACGTATCGACCGGCCTACCTGGAGACGTATTACACGCAGCACGCCACTGGTGGTGGGGCTGTTCAGGACGCGATCACCCATCTGTTGAACATGGCCGAGAGCCTGGTCGGCCCGATCGATCGCTTGGTGGCCGACACGGGCCACCTGGCGCTTGAGGGCGTCGATGTCGAAGATACGGTCCACGTACTGGCTCGCCATGGTGCGGTCATGGGCAGCTACAATTTGAACCAGCACCAGCCGCCGAACGAATCGGCGTTGACGGTTGTCTGCGAGCGGGGGGCGGTCCGTTTTGAATCCCATCGCAGCCGCTGGCGGTGGATGAGTGAGCCGGGTGGCGGTTGGCATGATGAAGCGTGTGAACTGGAACGCGACGATATGTTCATCATCCAGGCCAACGCATTTCTCGATGCGCTGGAAGGAAAGCAGCCGGTATTGTGTTCACTTGTCGACGCGGTTCAAACACTGCGGGTCAACCTGGCCGTGCTCCGTTCGGCGGAGGCCGGATCGTGGCAGTCGTTGGAATCGGTGTGACGGGTGACGGAGAATCGGTTCGCCGGGCCGCAGGCCCGATCGATCTTATCCGGCCGCGGTTAGGGTTTCTTCGGAATCGGTTGCAGCTCGCGACGGCGAAACGTGTAGACGACTCCCTCCTTCTCTGGGGTGATCCGCTTAGACAACCGTTGCCCGGACCAGCGCAAGTCGAGGTCGTAACTCTGTCCTTGCTTGAGATGGAAGGTCAAGTGATCGTTGGGGTCGAATCGTTCGTCTTTCGTGGTGCCCGACAAGGCCGGTTTGCCAGTCGTGTCGCGGATCCTCAACTCAGCGGCCAGGCGCTGACGGCGCTGTTCGTCGATGAGCCGGAAGGACACACTGATCATTCCCGCGGCAAGCTGCTGGGCTGTCTGCGTGTAGCGGTCGCTCACGTTGACCGCGTAGACGTAGTCGATAGACGTATCCCAGACCAGCGGAAACGAAAGCGGTGTCCGTTTGTAGCTGACAGCGTAAATCGCATGCATTCGCTGGTCGCGTTGCGCAGTCGCGGCGCGACCGGAAAACCAAGCTCGGTCGAGCTGCTCGCCCGCTGGCTCGGCCGCGCCTGTAAAGTGCCATCCCTGATCCCAGACCTCGACCCACGAGTGATTCCCGCTGTTATCTGACCAAAGCGGTGTCCCGACAACACGGGCCGGAATGCCGACGGCGCGGCAGGCGTCCACAAGCAGCACCGACAATCCGGTACAAGACGCCAGGCCGGCGGTGATCGTTTCGTAGGGAGACTGGTCGGCCTTCGGTCGTTTGGTTGAAAAACGAACGTTGAATTCGCGAAAAATCGTCTGGTTTAAGATCGCGGTCGCCTGAGAGATGGTCTTGGAATTTTGCACACGCTTGCGAAATCGCGTGTGAAAGTCTTTCCGCCAGTTGTCTCGGCGTTCGTTGATGCTGCAATACGGAAGCACATGATTGAGAAAAATCTCGCGAGGCACGCGCTGTTTCCAGGTCGCTGCGCGCCAGGCCTGGTAGGCGAGTTCGACGTTTTCCAACAAGAACTCGGCGGACAGACTCTGCAGGTCGCGCTGCGGCATGTGCGCCACGAGAAACTGCATCCCCTCCCGTTGATCGTCGGCGGATCGGCGCAGCGCCTCTTCGATCTGTGGGCGGTTCTCGCCGGCGCGACTCAAGGCCGCGGTAATGTCCGCCGCATCTTCGCCGGCGATTGCGACCACCGTCATCGGGCACAGCAACAGCGCGAGAGCCGAGTAGTTTGACATCGCGGGACTCCGAGGCGGGTGTGGGTTTCGAGATGGCCGGTGGACTCCTTAGATTCTATGCCACAACGCCCACCGGCGAAATGCTGACGTTGTCGGCCCGGCGGAAACAGCCGTGGCTACTTTTTTCACTGCGCGCGGATCGATATCATCTCAGTTGTTAACATTCGATTTTCCGAGGGTCCACATCCATGAAACTTGGCCTTATCAACTCGGCTTGGGTTCAAGCCAATCAGCCGACCGTTTTTGGGTTGCGAAAGACCAAGGAAATTGGCTTTGATACAGTTGATATTTTTATCGATCCGCTCGATGGTGATGTGGCGGAGCAGAAGTGTATCAAAGACGAGTGCCACCGGCTCGATCTTCCGATCGTCTCGATTTGTTGTGTGGCCGCAGGGTTGATCGACTTTAACCCCAGCGTCCAGCGCTTCCACGTTGAACGTGTCAAGCGATTCTTGGACCTGGCGCATTGGTACGACGCTCAGAATGTGCTGTTGGTGATCGGCGAGTACATCTGGCAGCAGGAGGTAATCCCACCGGAGGAACAGTGGCAGACGGGAGTCGAGAATTGCAAGATCCTCGGTGACTATGCAGCGCAACTGGGATTACAGATCGCGCTGGAGTTGGAGCCCTTTAAATTGTCGTTGCTCAATTCGGTGGATACCATGGTCCGGTTTATCGATGACGTGGATCACAACGCGGTCCAGGCTAATATCGACGTCTCGCATCTGTTGCTGGCCGATGTGGGCCCCCACGAGTTGCGCCGCTTGCAGGGAAAAGCGATCCACGTTCACATCTCAGATTGCGACGGCAAGGTGCACGGAGATTTGCCACCCGGTCGCGGTGTGGTCCCGTTTGAACCGTACCTGCGCGAGATCAAGGACCTGCAGATTGCGGGTTCCATCTCGATCGAACTGGAGTACTCTCCCGAACCGGACAAAATCGCGGAATGGGTTACCGAGGCCTATCGGGAAACCGATCGCTTGATGCAAACGGTCGGTTTGCGGGACTGAACCGAAGTTTCCCGCGCACGGCGCAATCCGTTGCCGTAGTAGGCCGCAGTGAACTGTTGCGCACGCTTACCAGGGATTGTGCCAATCTCCCCAGTTTTCCAGATACGTCGCCAGTGCCGGCTGCTGCGTCGCGCGCTGTTCCAACCAGGTTTTGGTTTGCGCGACAATCCGTTGTTCGTCTTCGAGCTCGAGTTCGCCGAGCAGCACCATCGAGCGAAGGAAAACAAAATAGGTATCCAACACGTCGCAGCGGCAGTAGTTGTTGATTTCGGCTAGTTTTCCCTGGTTGAACATGTCTTGGACCATGTCTCCTTGCACATCGATCTTGCCCGGTTTTCCGAGGAGATTCGCGGCGAGGTTCAATCCACCAGTGAATCGTGAGGCACCGTAGTTCGTAAGTAGGTCGTGCAGATCCAGATGGTACCGGACGTTATAGCGATTGCGCGGCTGCTCGTAGGTGCGCGACTTGGTTTCGAACCAGCTTGGAATGCTCAATCCAAAACGGAACGCAGCCAACTCCATCAACGGCATGTCGAACGTGCGACCGTTGAAACTCACCAGNGTGGGACGNTGATAACGCTGCCAACCGCGCCAGAAATGTTCGGTGATCACGTGTGGGCGCCACTCTGGTTCGTCGAGTGCGATCAGGTCGATTAACTCAAACCCCGAACTGACCTTGGCGACTACCACCGATACGGGCATCTGAAAGGTATACGGAATGAAGTCGGTTCCGCGCTGTTCCAGGAGCTCTTGTCGATAGCGAACGATCGACGCTTCGGGTGAGAGAGATTCTCCCGGATAGCGTACTTTNCCAACCAGTGTTCCGTCAGCAACGCTTTCGATATCGAAGATCAGGTATCGCAGGGGTTCCTGTTGTACCAATGCGCCCCCCCTTTCCGGCCCGTTTTCCGTGATCCATCATGAATAAGCGTAGCGTCGTGAGGACCACACGAACAGCCACCCGATCGTGTTGCCGCGGTGGGTCTTNGATCCNGTTTTGTGGTCGCCGAAATGCCCCCAATTGGAGACCCCCTTCCGATGTCGCTCTGTCAGGATCGTTTGCTCGAACGGTTTCTTCGCTACGTTCGCATCCACACCACCTCGAAAGAAGACGCGCAACAATACCCGAGTTCCCAAGGGCAACTAGACTTGGGGCGGTTGCTTTGTGCGGAGCTACAATCGATGGGGATTAGTGATGCGGTACACGACGAACATGGTCTGGTGTGGGCGACGGTCCCGGCGACGATCGACCGGGACGTTCCGGTCGTGGCGCTGAATGCGCACTTGGACACATCTCCCGAGACATCGGGTGAAAACGTTAACCCGCAGGTGGTTCACGCGTATTCTGGTGGTGATCTGCGCCTCCCCGGAGATCCCGATCGAGTTATCGGTGTTTCCGAAAATCCCGAGTTGGCGGAGATGCATGGTCATACGTTGATCACTTCTGACGGGACCACGCTGCTGGGTGGTGATGACAAGGCGGGACTGGCGATCATTATGGAGACGGCTGANGCGCTGATGGAGAATCCCCAGATCGCCCACGGACCGATTCGCATTCTTTTTACCTGCGACGAAGAAATCGGCCACGGGGTCGATCATGTAGACCTGGCTCGCTTGGGGGCCCACGTCGGTTACACGCTGGACGGGGCGGGTGCCAACGATATCGATGTGGCCACATTTTCGGCCGATCTCGCCACCGTCACCTTCCAAGGGATCAACATCCATCCGTCGATTGCGAAGGATCGGATGGTCAACGCAATCCGCGCTGCTGGCGCCTTCGCGGCGCGCTTACCCCGAGATCAGGCTCCCGAAACGACCGGCGAACAAACGGGTTTTTTGCATCCCTATGTGATGGAAGGTGGCGTGGCTGAAGTCACACTCAAGGTCCTCCTGCGCGATTTCGAAACAGCAAAACTGGCCGCGCAGGCTGAGCAGTTGCGGGAGATCGCTACGGACGTTGAGGTCGAGTTTCCGGGTATCTGTATCGATCTGGCGGTCCGCGCCCAATATCGCAACATGGCCGAGGGTCTGACACATGAACCGCGGGCCGTGGAGTTTGCCGTTGAAGCNCACCGTCGATTGGGCCGGACTCCCCGTTTGACAACCGTTCGTGGCGGCACCGACGGATCGCAATTGACCGAACGAGGCTTGCCGACACCGAACCTCTCCAGTGGACAACACAACCCCCACTCACCCCTGGAATGGGTTTCGTTGAATCAAATGGCGCAGGCCGTTGAAGTGTCGATTCAACTACTGCAAATCTGGGCGGAATGATCGGGCCCAGAAAGCTACCAAAAAAAGCTGGGAAGAATGCGGTAACTTTGCGGCGGGGAATTGTGAGAGTCTGCGGGGAGAATCGGTTCTGGTAAACCGAACCGAATACAGCGACCGAAACAATCCTAATGGGTATCGGTGTTTCTTGTTTTGTCCCTTCTTGCGGAGGCCAGTTTGGCGGTGCCTCATCTTTCGATTGTGATTCCCAGCAGTCGCGACACCACGGCGCTGGAACTGACATTGGCTGCGACGCTGGAACACCAGCCCGACGATTGCGAGGTGATTGTTGTGAACGACGGTTCGTATGGAGATCCCTACGAACTGAGCGGGGAAGTTCGCTTTGTGGACGTCGCGGCGACGGCTTCTCCCGTCGAGCTGATCAATGCCGGCATGCTGGCTGCCCGTGCGCCCGTGGTGCATCTGTTGCAGTGTGGTGTGGAGGTCAAAACCGGTTGGACGTCGGCCGCGGTGCGACACTTTGACGATCCGCAAGTAGGTTCGGTGGCACCCGAATTGCTAATCTCCGATGCGACTGCGATCCGCGGAGTGGGTTGTCGGTGGGGCGGCCGACGAGTNCTTCTGACTGGCGCGGCGCGGCGCANCGAGCGAAACCTACTNGGCCCGACCATTTGGGGTGGTTTTTATCGTCGCTCTGCGGTCGATTCGGTGGGAGGCTGGGATCCGCGGATNGGTCATCAGTGGGCGGATCTTGATCTCGCGCTTTCGTTGCGGCAGGTCGGTTTTAGTTCGGTGAGCGAGCCCGATTCCCGCATTCGCATGCCCGTGGCGCCTGCGTCGGACGAGTCCGGTTTCCGTTTCGGTTGTGTTNCNGAACGGCTGTTCTGGAAACACCAGGTCGCCTCNTGGCCGATCGCTTTGTTAGGCCACACACTAGGTGTGGCGGTCAGCCTGTCGACCCGGCTGGCCCAGCCAAACCGATTGGTTGCCGAAGTGACTGGCCGTTGCGTGGGCTTGCTTGATTTCTTCGCCGCGGTTCAACATCGTCGGCAATTGAAGCAGGTCACGCCGCCCGTCATGGCCCTGCCGTTCGCGCATCCCACCACCGGCCCGGATGCCACGGTGCGGCGCGCCGCCTGANGTGAGCCCTTCGCGAATCCGGTTCTTGGGCGGCCCCGACCGCGCTCAGTCGCGACACTCCGACGAGCCGAAAACTTCCGGATTGGGTGACCAGGTTTCGATTTCATCCCAGGGCCAAAGCGGTCTCGGGATATTCTCAAAGGGGTAGTTCCAGAAGTCCGATGGTGCGCAACCGGGTGCTCGAACACTGATGATTTGGTGCGCCCGTGACGCGTACGCGGCGCGGAACCCGCAGGGGCTCTTGGCGACAATCACGGCTGCCGAGAAGGGGTCGATGCCGGCGGCCTGGAATAGTTCGGGAGCAAAATGCGGACCGGTTCGGGTCGTTGCCACGATCCGAATATTGCCCTTTGCCAGCACGGCCGAGCGTCCCATCGCGATCGGCATGTTGGTCCCGATATGTCCCGTGAGTGTGAAACGAGCGTCAAACAAACGTTCGATTTCAACATCCATCATCAAGGTTGTTCCGAATCGGGTATCGCGACGGCCGCCCAACTCGATACTCATTCGGCCGCCGACTCCGTTTTGCTCGGCCGTTTCGACCACTTCGGGCGCCACGACCGTCACCACCGCCGGTTTTGGCCAGGAGTATTTGAGGAGTTCCTTGAGGATCCACACACTGTCGCCCGGAGCGCCAGAAGTGGTGGCATCCGCCGCGTCACCAAGTACGGTCAGACCGTCGGTACAATCAGCCGCTTGTCGGACCGCGTCTTCGATCGAGGTTAACTGCCCCAGGTATTCCCGGCGGGTTTCCCAGAGCTCCGAGGACAACTCACAGCAGAGCTCGACCGCCAACCGCTCATCACCGTCGGTGGTCACAACGACCGTGGAACTGAGATCGGGGATATCCATCCAGGGTTGCACGACAGAAACACCGGCAGCCATGACCGGGGGCATGCGTTCCATTTCCTGTAATCGCTGTTTGCGACGTACCGCGAAACCGCTATCGGCTTCTGTATTGGCGCGTTCGGCCGGCAGGACCACGGGCACGCGCTGATACGCGGTGACCGGGCGGGCGCCCGCCGTGATGCGCTGCAGGACTCGCGTTGCCCGGACCCCGGTTTCCTGAATATCTACATGTGGCATCGAGTGGTACAGCACCAGCGCGTCGGCTGTCTGGACCATCCGCGGGGTGATGTTGGCGTGCAAATCGAGTGTTGCGACCAGGGGGACCGCCGGCCCGATGCGCTCTCGGATACGACGTAAGATCGATCCTTCGACATCCGGATGTCCATCAGCGGCCATTGCGCCATGCAACGCCAGCAACAACGCTTGGACAGGGCTGGCGCGGTCGACCGCGNTTGTCATTTCGTGCGCCAACCAGTCGTAGGTATCGGCGGNGATCAGGCCGCCGGGCCAGGCGGGTAAGCGGATCAGCCCGACGATCTGGGGCTCGGATGACCATTGGCGCAACGACTGGATAAAGCCACCTAATTCGTTGGTTTGCGCCATCTCGAGGACCATTTCCGGGCCTCGNGAGACACCGAACAACTCGAAGTCCTCGCGTGTCGTTGGACAGGGGTTCAGAGTATTGGTCTCTTGCCAAATTTGGCCGACAGCAACTCGCATTCGATGGCTCCTGGCGACCGGGGCCTACGGTCGCAAAGGTGGTACGGCGGGATGGCGATCGGCGTAGGAACCCTTCAACAAGACGGTGTTGCAGACCGATCAAGTAGGGGAGCAGCGCCTGGCCGGAAGCTTGAGCGCTACGAAAAAAACACGGTTTGCTTCCCAACCGAGTCTCGCCGATAATAAAACCGTTAGCGACTTTTCACAGCATGGTGTAATCGTGTTTTCGATTCATGGCAAGCCGGCCCGCCTGTGCGACGGATTCTCTCGCCGGGAGGTGTTGCGCGTCGGGGGGTTGGGGGCTCTAGGGCTCTCGAGTGGGCGGTTGGAATCGGCTCGCCGCGAAGCGCTCGCCGNTGCGAATCCGGCGCGGCTACCGGGATTCGGTAAAGCCCGGTCGTGCATTGTCTTGTTTTTGTTGGGTGGTCCGCCGCAGCACGAAACGTGGGACCCCAAGCCGGCGGCACCCGCTGAGATTCGCGGTGATTTCAAGCCGATCGCGTCGGCCGTCACGGGATTGCACGTCGGCGAGATGATGCCGAAGACCGCGGCATTAGCCGATCGTGTATCGGTTTTACGCGCCGTTGCGACCGACGACAATGCGCATTCCGCCAGTGGGTATTGGATGCTCACCGGGACCCCCCATCAACCCAAGAATGTGGAGAATGCAGGGACCGGGGCGCCGAACGACTGGCCTTGTCTGGCTGGTGTGGTGCGGCACTTGCGCGGTGACGCGGGTCGTTTACCGACCAGCATTCGGTTGCCGGAGGAGATCTGGAACACCGGTCACATCGTCTGGCCGGGTCAAGACGCGGGCCGATTGGGCGCCGCCGCGGATCCCTGGTTGATCACCTGCGACCCCAACGCCGACGATTTCGAAGTACCCCAGTTGGCGCTACCGTCAGGGATGCCAGTAATCCGCTTGAGACAACGGCAATCGCTGTTAGCGACTTTGAACGCCGAGCGGACGCGCGTAGAGCGAATCGCTGCCGTACGACGTTGGCGGGGGTTGGGAAGCCGTACCTTCGATTTGCTGCAATCCGACCAGGCGCGCCGCGCCTTTGCGATTGAAAAGGAGCCGGTTACNGTGCGCGACCGTTACGGCAGAAATCGGTTTGGTCAAAGCGTGCTGCTGGCGCGTCGTCTGGTCGAGGAAGGCGTGTCGCTTGTACAAGTCAACTGGACACGCTGGAAACACGATCAAGCGGTGGCTCCCGCTTGGGACACCCATGCGGAGAATTCCCAGAGGCTCAAGAAAGATCTGATGCCGCCAATGGATTTGGCCTACTCGGCCCTGTTAGAAGATTTGGAACAGCGCGGATTGTTGGACGAGACATTGGTTGTTTGGATGGGGGAATTCGGCCGCACGCCCCGGATCAACAAACGCGGAGGTCGCGATCACTGGGGGCACGTTTTTCCGGTCGCGTTGGCCGGGGGTGGAATCCAACCAGGTCGCGTCTTCGGTGCGTCGGACCGGCAAGGAGCGTTTCCTCAAGATGGTCGAGTGGAACCGCAAGATTTGTTGGCCACGATCTTTCACTGTCTCGGTCACGCTCCGCAGACCCAGGTACGAGACAAACTGGGACGTCCCCTGGTCATCAGCCAGGGCCAGGTCATCGAGGCGCTGTTGTAGATCGGTTATCTGGCGCGTTCACACGGTAACGGGAATCTCTGAGCCATGCGTCGCCGCTGCTGCTTGCAGATCGGTCTTCTGGGATGGTTGGGCGGAACTCGGATCGCTGGGCCGGGCGCTCTTCTCAATGCGGCGGGCGACACCTCGCGCCGAGCCGACAACGCGATTTTGATTTGGTTGGGAGGTGGTCCCAGTCACCACGACACGTTGGATCCCAAGCCCTTGGCGGCGGCTGAGGTCCGTGGCGAATTCAACCCCATCGAGACGTCGGTTCGTGGCATTCGAATCGCCGAGACATTACCTCGGCTAGCTCAGCAGATGCGTCATGTGGCGATCTTGAGAGCGGTTTCCCACCGCCAGGCCGCCCACGAACCGGGNAGCGCCTACATGATCAGCGGTCATCGATTTCGCCCTGGGCACCAGTATGCCAGTGTGGGAGCCGTGGTTGGTCATCAACATCAACAACGGTTGCAGGCAAGCGGTTTGTCTTCCTACATGGCACTACCAGATGAGACCATTCGCGGCGGCGGGCACTTGGGTGTCAGGTTCAATCCCTTCTCGATTCCAGGCGATCCCAGCGCGGCGGATTTTCAGGTTCAGGACCTCTCCATGCCAGCCGATTTCAGTCGGTCGCGATTGCTGCGTCGCCGCGCGCTGTCGCAATCCGTGAACCGGGAGTTTTCCAAGGTGCGAAACTCCCCCGTTCTGGCGGCGAATGAAAAATACGCGACTCAGGCCTACGATCTCATTCAATCGTCGCGCGCTCAACAGGCTTTGGACATCAATCGCGAGCCGAGTGGGATGCGCGATCGATACGGACGTAACGCTTTGGGTCAACGGATGCTGTTGGCGCGACGACTGATAGAAGTGGGCGTTCCTTTCCTGACCGTCCGTGATGACGGTTGGGATGACCACCGGAATATCTTTCCGTCTCTGAAGCAACGATTGCCCCTGTTGGATTGCGGATTGAGCGCCCTGATCGAGGACCTGCACGACCGGGGCTTGCTCGATCGCACTCTGGTTTGCGTTGCGGGGGAGTTTGGGCGGACGGCGCGCATCAATGCGACTGCCGGCCGCGACCACTGGTCGCAGGCGTTTTCCGTGGCATTGGCCGGAGGGGGGGTCGGCGGCGGCCAGGTGATCGGCGCCTCGGATGCCGCGGGCGCCTTTCCCCAAAATCGCCCCGTGACACCTGAAGAGCTGTATTATTCGGTTTACACACTGTTGGGTATCGCTCCCGAGACATTGCTGATGACCAGCAGCGGTCGGGAAGTTCCCATTCTCCAAGAGGGAGAGTTCATTCCGGAATTAACCTCTTGAGCAAGCGTGTTTGAGATAATGGCAAATGGTCTATGATCCGCGCAGCAAAAGTCGTTGTCATTTCGGCTCTTCTGACCGCAGTGGTCAGTTGTCTTGCGGAGCGTAGCGAAGCGGCCGAGCGCGAAGGCCCACCGGGAATCAACACGATCTATCCCCCGGCTATCCAACGCGGTGTTGCCACTCCCATTCAGTGCGAGGGAAAGCGGTTGGGAGACGCCGCCGAGTGGGTTGCGACGTTTGCGGCCGAAGTCGAGTGGGAGGGTGCCAGCAGCGCCGACACACGATTCATTATCAAACCGGCCGCCGATACGGTTCCGGGGATTTACGCGGTACGGGTCCGATCGCGTCGTGGGGGAATTTCAAACCTGCGATTTCTGCAAGTGACTGATGTTCCGGTGATTCGTGCAAATCGATCGACCAGTGAGTACCAGCAGGGCCGCATTCAATACGATCAGGCCCAACCCATCGCGTGGCCGGCGATCATCGCCGGACACCGGCTCAGTCAGGACACCGACCTGTTTCGCTTGGGGGTCGATCGCGGTCAACGATTGACGATCGTCACCGAAACACGGCGGCTGGGGCTTACGCCGGATCCGATCCTCTGGCTGCGAGATGCCCAGGGTCGGCAACTCACCTACGTCCATGACACGCCCGGGTTGCGCATGGATGAGCGACTGGACTATACCTTCACCGAGCCCGGCGACTGCTTCCTTCAACTCAAGTCGTTTGGTGTTTCCGGTTGGAACAACCACTACCTGTTGCGGGTCGGCGACTTTGATTATGTGCGCACCGTTTATCCGCTGGGTGGGCGTCGGGGACAGAAACTCCGGATTGAGGTTCTCAACCGCGACGGCCGGTGGTCTTCGATCGCCGCGACAGTCCCAACGGATCGCTTTGATGATCGCTGGCGGCTCCCGTTGACCGATTTTCCTGGCTCGCTTCCCTGGGTCATGGCCAGCGGCGATCTACCGGAAGTGGATGAGCGCGGGAACTCAGCGGTTGGGCGTTCGCTGACACAGCGCCCATCGGCGCAGCCGATCGATTGGCCGGTGACGGTCAACGGCCGGATCGATCAACCCGGCGAAGGCGACCGCTACCGGATTGCCGTCCAGCCGGGACAGCACGTGCGAATCATGGTCGACGCTTTCTATCTCGGCTCACACTTGGACGGCTACCTGTTGGTTTACGATTTGGCGGCGAAAAAGCTGTTAGCCAAGAACGATGACCAGCGCTATCGTGGCAACCCTGATCCGGCGTTGACGTTTGAGGTCCCCGCGACGACCCGAGAGGTGATTGTCGAATTGCGCGACACGCGAGGTTATGGCGGTGTCGAGTTCCCCTACCGGATGACCATCGAGCGCGGTGGCCCCGACTTCTACTTGTGGCTGGGAAAACCGCAAAATCCTTACACGGCCGAGCACGTGGGATGGTACAAGATGGATCCTTCCGACACGCTGAACATGCCGATTGGCAGGGAGATCAAGTACCCAGTCTCGGTTCGTCGGAAAGCGAAGCAGGAGCCGACCTACGCCGGTCCTGTCCAGGACTATCAGGGACCAATTCGACTTCGAGCGCTGCAAGTGCCTCGCGGTGTGACAATCAAACCGACGGAAATTGCAGTCGGTCAGACCACCGCCGAGTTGAGCTGCCTGGCCACCGCGGATGCGCCACGCGAGCCGTTTGAAGTTGTCGTCATCGGTGAGGCGACACGCGAGGACGGTACCGTGATTCGGCGGATTGCCGAACGAAAATTATATATATCCGATGCGTCGATGACATTGTTGACGTGGAACTGGCGAGTTCGCAAGCTCGTTTGTGCCATCGTCGATTAACTGCAGAAAGTTTTCCAGAGGATCGCAGCATGGCTGTACTGGGGGCGCTGGTCTGGTCTGTGGTGGTGGGTGCCGGCCCGCCTGTCACGAACTTCGTGATCCTGCCGACGCGCGTTACATTGGTTGATGCGAACGCGCGCCAACAGCTGATCGTCAGCGCGTCGGTGAACGGTTATCAACGCGACGTCACGCGACAGGTTGTGTTTACCTCACGCGATCCAACGATCGTGGTGATTGACGAAGCCGGGGTCATTCGCCCGACAGGACAGGGAGAGACCGTGGTGCGCGCGGCGGGGTGGGGAAACGCTGCCGAAGTTCTCGTCAAGGTTGGTAATCGTACAGATCGTCCACCCGTCAGTTTTGTCAACCAGGTGATGGCAGTTCTCGGCAAGGCTGGCTGCAACGCGGGATCGTGTCACGGTCACAGCAAAGGGAAAGGTGATTTTAAGTTGAGCCTGCGGGGATATGACCCGTCAGCCGATCATCGCGCCATCACCGATGCCGATTCCGGTCGCGTCGTATCGCAACGTCCCGCCGATAGTCCTTTTCTTCAGATGCCCACCGGCCAACTCGATCACGGCGGCGGGAAGCGATTTGAAGTCAACTCGGAACGCTATCGGACGCTTCGCCAGTGGCTCGTTGAGGGAGCCAGATCGGATGTTGGCCAGGCCGTTGCGTTGACTCGCATCGAAGTCCTTCCAGAGTCGCGCTGTGTTCCGATCAATGCGGTTGCGCCGGGGGATATTCCGATCGATGCGACGGTGGGGGTTCGAACACCTGTACAGCCACAACAGCAGCTGATCGTGCTGGCGCACTTCGCCGACGGTAGCGTCCGCGACGTTACGCGTCAGGCAATTTACGAACTTTCCGACGAAGGTGTTCTGTCGGTTGACCAGCGGGGACGAGTGACCTGCGTTAGCGAGGGGGAGGCTGCCGTTTTTGTTCGGTTTCTTGGACAGATGGGTCTGGCACGTTTTTCGATCTTACGTCAGAAGCCTGATTTCGAATGGCGGGAGCCACCGTCCAACAACTACGTCGACGAACATATGGCGACCAAATGGAAACAGATGCAACTGCACCCCGCGGAACTTTCCAGCGACGCCGAATTCTTGCGGCGCGTCAGTTTTGACACGGTGGGGCTACCGCCAGATCCCTCGGAAGTGCGGGCTTTCCTGACGGATCCCGGTACAGACAAACGGAAACGGAAGATCGACGAGTTGTTGTCACGCGAGGGGTTCGGAGATCAGTGGGCGCTCTATTGGGCGGAATTGTCAGGGACGACCGAGTCGGGCGACTCGGCGCGCTTTAAGGGCATGTGGACGTTTTCGTTCTGGTTGCGCGATACGTTCAACCGAAACGTCCCGTACGACCAGTTCGTGCGCGCAGTTGTGGCAGGCAAAGGAAGTTCGATCCACAATCCGGCGATGACTTTCATCACCAATCAGCTCCCGCGGGTCGAGACCACGGCCCAGCTCTTTCTCGGAATTCGCATGCGTTGTGCGCGCTGCCATGACCATCCATTTGACGTCTGGAAACAACAAGATTACCAGGCACTTCAGAAGTTTTTCATCCGGCAGGGTTATAAAGAAGGCCCCAGCGATCCCTACGGGCGGGATATTTTCCGATTTGTTCCACCGGAGAAACACCTTCCCTGGCTGCGCGACCAGAAAATCACGCTGCGACTTCCCGACGCCAGTCAGGTCGAGGTTCTGGGCACCCGTGACCCGCGAGAAATATTCGTCGAGTGGCTGTTTGGCGCGGCAAAGAGACGCACCTCTCGTGCCATCGTCAATCGTGTCTGGGGCCGCCTGTTTGGCCGCGGCATCGTCGAGCCGGTGGATGACATGCGATTCAGTAATCCATCCGTCAACGAACCCCTGCTGAACGCTCTAGCGGAGGATTTCATTGAAAATAAATACGACTTCAAATACCTGGTGCGCACGATCTTGCATTCGCGCACCTACCAACTCAGTTCGCGGGTCAACGAATCCAACCGCAACGACCGCGCGAATTTTTCTCACTCCTACTTGAGACAACTACGCGCCGAAGTTCTGCTGGATGCGATTGTGCGTGTCACTGGGCGGGACGAAAACTTCCGGGTTGCCGCGCCGGGCGTCCGTGCGGTCAATCTTCCCGTCACCGATATCCAGTCCCGTTTTCTGACCCTGTTTGGTCGGCCCAGTGAACGTCAGAGCGCTTGCGAGTGCGTTCGCTCGCAGACTACAACGCTACCGCAGGTCATGCACTTGATCTGTGGTGAGACCGTGATTGAGAAAATACGAGCGGTCGATGGAACGCTGGCCAACCTACTGGCATCCCATCCGGATGACGGTCGATTTATCGAGGAACTCTATCTGCGCGTGCTCGGTCGCTTTCCCCAGCCGCCCGAGCGTCAGACCGCCGAGCGCTTCCTTGCTGCCGCCGATGACCGTACCCAAGGTGGCGAAGACATGATGTGGGCGCTGCTCACGAGTACCGAGTTTGTCTTTAATCACTGATGCCGCGCGGTGACCGCGGCGGGACTCCCTGATCAGCGTCCCGGGACCGTAGTCCGCAGGTCGGGGTTGCGACACGATGGGCACACATCGCGGTCGCCTGGACGGACGGCTGCGACTGCGCCGA
>PADE01000051.1 GCA_002702965.1 Planctomycetaceae bacterium | reverse complement strand
CAGGTTGTGTTTACCTCACGCGATCCAACGATCGTGGTGGTTGACGAAGCCGGGGTCATTCGCCCGACAGGACAGGGAGAGACCGTGGTGCGCGCGGCGGGGTGGGGAAACGCTGCCGAAGTTCTCGTCAAGGTTGGTAATCGTACAGATCGTCCACCCGTCAGTTTTGTCAACCAGGTGATGGCAGTTCTCGGCAAGGCTGGCTGCAACGCGGGATCGTGTCACGGTCACAGCAAAGGGAAAGGTGATTTTAAGTTGAGCCTGCGGGGATATGACCCGTCAGCCGATCATCGCGCCATCACCGATGCCGATTCCGGTCGCGTCGTATCGCAACGTCCCGCCGATAGTCCTTTTCTTCAGATGCCCACCGGCCAACTCGATCACGGCGGCGGGAAGCGATTTGAAGTCAACTCGGAACGCTATCGGACGCTTCGCCAGTGGCTCGTTGAGGGAGCCAGATCGGATGTTGGCCAGGCCGTTGCGTTGACTCGCATCGAAGTCCTTCCAGAGTCGCGCTGTGTTCCGATCAATGCGGTTGCGCCGGGGGATATTCCGATCGATGCGACGGTGGGGGTTCGAACACCTGTACAGCCACAACAGCAGCTGATCGTGCTGGCGCACTTCGCCGACGGTAGCGTCCGTGACGTTACGCGTCAGGCAATTTACGAACTTTCCGACGAAGGTGTTCTGTCGGTTGACCAGCGGGGACGAGTGACCTGCGTTAGCGAGGGGGAGGCTGCCGTTTTTGTTCGGTTTCTTGGACAGATGGGTCTGGCACGCTTTTCGATCTTACGTCAGAAGCCTGATTTCGAATGGCGGGAGCCACCGTCAAACAACTACGTCGACGAACATATGGCGACCAAATGGAAACAGATGCAACTGCACCCCGCGGAACTTTCCAGCGACGCCGAATTCTTGCGGCGCGTCAGTTTTGACACGGTGGGGCTACCGCCAGATCCCTCGGAAGTGCGGGCTTTCCTGACGGATCCCGGTACAGACAAACGGAAACGGAAGATCGACGAGTTGTTGTCACGCGAGGGGTTCGGAGATCAGTGGGCGCTCTATTGGGCGGAATTGTCAGGGACGACCGAGTCGGGCGACTCGGCGCGCTTTAAGGGCATGTGGACGTTTTCGTTCTGGTTGCGCGATACGTTCAACCGAAACGTCCCGTACGACCAGTTCGTGCGCGCAGTTGTGGCAGGCAAAGGAAGTTCGATCCACAATCCGGCGATGACTTTCATCACCAATCAGCTCCCGCGGGTCGAGACCACGGCCCAGCTCTTTCTCGGAATTCGCATGCGTTGTGCGCGCTGCCATGACCATCCATTTGACGTCTGGAAACAACAAGATTACCAGGCACTTCAGAAGTTTTTCATCCGGCAGGGTTATAAAGAAGGCCCCAGCGATCCCTACGGGCGGGATATTTTCCGATTTGTTCCACCGGAGAAACACCTTCCCTGGCTGCGCGACCAGAAAATCACGCTGCGACTTCCCGACGCCAGTCAGGTCGAGGTTCTGGGCACCCGTGACCCGCGAGAAATATTCGTCGAGTGGCTGTTTGGCGCGGCAAAGAGACGCACCTCTCGTGCCATCGTCAATCGTGTCTGGGGCCGCCTGTTTGGCCGCGGCATCGTCGAGCCGGTGGATGACATGCGATTCAGTAATCCATCCGTCAACGAACCCCTGCTGAACGCTCTAGCGGAGGATTTCATTGAAAATAAATACGACTTCAAATACCTGGTGCGCACGATCTTGCATTCGCGCACCTACCAACTCAGTTCGCGGGTCAACGAATCCAACCGCAACGACCGCGCGAATTTTTCTCACTCCTACTTGAGACAACTACGCGCCGAAGTTCTGCTGGATGCGATTGTGCGTGTCACTGGGCGGGACGAAAACTTCCGGGTTGCCGCGCCGGGCGTCCGTGCGGTCAATCTTCCCGTCACCGATATCCAGTCCCGTTTTCTGACCCTGTTTGGTCGGCCCAGTGAACGTCAGAGCGCTTGCGAGTGCGTTCGCTCGCAGACTACAACGCTACCGCAGGTCATGCACTTGATCTGTGGTGAGACCGTGATTGAGAAAATACGAGCGGTCGATGGAACGCTGGCCAACCTACTGGCATCCCATCCGGATGACGGTCGATTTATCGAGGAACTCTATCTGCGCGTGCTCGGTCGCTTTCCCCAGCCGCCCGAGCGTCAGACCGCCGAGCGCTTCCTTGCTGCCGCCGATGACCGTACCCAAGGTGGCGAAGACATGATGTGGGCGCTGCTCACGAGTACCGAGTTTGTCTTTAATCACTGATGCCGCGCGGTGACCGCGGCGGGACTCCCTGATCAGCGTCCCGGGACCGTAGTCCGCAGGTCGGGGTTGCGACACGATGGGCACACATCGCGGTCGCCTGGACGAACAGGGTCCACGAGCCGTATTGCCGGTTGGGCTACGGCGCTCGTGGACCGCTACCGGGAGCTGAAATCGACCGTGTTTTAGGAAGGCTGAGAGGGGCTATTCCAGTCCCCGCTGCGCGCCAATTGCAACAATTCGGGAAGCAGTCGACGAATGGCCCGCGCTCGGTGGCTGAGTACCGATTTGACATCGTCCCCCAATTGTCCGAAGGTCCGGTGGTATTCAGGGATTTCGAACAAGGGATCGTAGCCAAATCCGGCGCTGCCGGCTCCTTCCAGCCGAATCTTGCCGCGGCAGTACGATTCACAGCACAGACGAATCCCACCCGTCGGATCGGCGATTGCGATATGACAGGTGTAATGTGCGTTGCGTTGCGCGAGCGGTGTTGTAGCCAATTGCTTGAGCAGGTAACGGTTGTTGGATTCGTCGCTGGCGGTTTCCCCACTGTAGCGGGCTGAGAACACACCCGGTGCGCCTTGCAGCGCGTCGACCGAGAGGCCGCTGTCTTCACCTATGACCCAGCGATCGAGATGCCGCGCCTGCTGAGTCGCTTTGAGCGCCGCATTTTCCGCAAAGCTGTCACCCGTCTCGGCGACCGTCAGCGCGGACGGAAAGTCAGCCAGAGTCATCAGTTGAAAGTCGTAGGGAGCCAGTAGAGCTGCCAGCTCCTCGCCTTTCTTGCGATTGTGGGTTCCCAGGACTAAATCGTATTGTGGGCTCATTGCCAATCGTTGCGACGGGCCGATCTAAGGTCGCGGCTGACGCGCGTAAGCCGTGGCGATCGACTGCTTGGGAACCTCGATGGGTGCTGGTTGTAGGTCGAGAGGCACCCCCGCGATGGTCCGAGAAGCCATCGTCGGGGCGACCAACCCGGGGACCTTTCGCCGCTTGCCCTTGAAGGTGTTCATGATCTGCTGGATCTGCGGTGCCAACTGGATTCCCCCGCTTGTCTCGTGACCTAATTCCATGAAACTTCCGACTGTCACCAGACTCTGATAGCGGTCGTGATATTCATACGCCTCGTGACCCTTGCGGCGCAGCGCCACGGTCAGCCGATGTGCTCGGTCGGCCGCATCGGCTAGAGCGCTCTTCATCTTTGCACCGTTCTGGATGCGGTTGATTTCATCTAGTTTCATAGTTGATTTTCCGCGAAACGTGGCCACGCGAACCGTGAATCGCCCGCGGTTCTTGAGCAGACTGAATTTCACGTCCCGATTGATCTCTAGAACCAGCGGGTCGATGTTCTGGCGTTGAAAGAACTCATCTGGCAACAGTGGATTACGGGTCACGAAGGCGTTCCCCATGGGACCTTTTTTTTGCTTTTCTTTATTGATGTGGAAGCGGCGCTGCAGATCGCGTAAACCGGCGAACCGCCTCGTGGTTCCTTTACCCTTGCTGAGGTCGAGACAACGCGGTTGCAAGTACTTGATCTTCTCTAAGGTCTTGGCGACGCCCGAGTCTTTTACCGAATCGAAATTTCCGACCATCACCGCGTATTCATCGAAGCGGATATTTTGACGATATCGCATGACGCGGCGCCGAAGTCGACCGTCGGTGTTGGTGAAGCCATTGCCTCGAAGTGGTTTTGTGAAATCAAAAGAACGTTCATGAACATAGGCCTTTAGATTCGACCGACGGCGTAGCTCCAGGACTAATTCGTGCGCCTGGTCGCTGGCCTCTGGTCCCGCGAAAGAGGCCGCCAGGATCATCCATGGTCCTTGACGCTGAGTCACGCCATAGTCCTTGTCAGCGTCCGCCTCGACACGTAAGAAGGGGATTAACGATTGCCAGGGTGGAGCGGCGGAGGAGGTTGTCGCCAGGGGTAGTGCGAGGACCATTAGAACCAGCCGAAACCAGCGCATCACCATAGGTGACTCCTCAGGCGGAAAGGGGCGCGCGACTGTCAAGAACGACAGCGCCGACGATGCTGTAGGGCGCTTGGCAGACGAGCGGCGGCGCGGGCCGCTTGTAGCGGCGGGAGGGTAGCAGATCGTCGATCTGCGTACCAGAGAGAACGAGCATTTCCGCTAACGGACCCCGATGTCGTTAATCGGTCGTGTCTGGGGGAATGGCGACCACCCGATTCTGGATCACGCGCAGGGCCCGTGCAGCCACTAATTGACCGGCCCTGATCGTTTTTGATTTTGGTAGTTCGGTGGGCGTATACCGGCAGGAAGTCCCCAGCCAGGCACCCGTCAGCGGGTCCTGCGATTCCGCCAGAACCTGGAGAGTTCTGCCAGTGAGGCTCTGAAAAAAAGCGTCTCGCGATTCGCCTTCGATGTGCACTAACTCACGGGTGCGGGCTTTCTTGATCCGTTTGGGAACCTGGTCCGGGAAGGTCGCGGCGGGTGTCCCGCTCCGGGCGCTGAACGGAAATACGTGAGTCTTGGAGAAGCCGATCTCACGCACTAGCTGGCAAGTCGCCTGAAAATCGCGTTCGGTTTCTCCGGGAAATCCAACGATAATGTCGGTGGTCAATGCGGGTTGGTCGAGCGATTCTCGAATCAGTTGGCAACGGTGCCGGAAGGTCCGCGTACTCCAGCGGCGTTTCATTCGTCGGAGGATGCGATCGCTTCCGCTCTGCAGGCAAATGTGGAAATGCGGGCAGACGCGATCGCGATATTCCGCCATCACGTGTATGAGTTCGCGGGTCACCTCGGTGGCCTCGATACTCGACAACCGAACGCGAAAATCACCCTTCAGTTCGGCGACCTGACCGAGTAGATGTGACAGACGTAACCATTCTGCCTTCGGTTTGTTCCAGTTTCCCTCCACCCCGTAGTGACCCAAGTGAATTCCGGTCAGGACAATTTCTCGGTAGCCATTATCCGTCAGCCGGCGGATCTCTTGAAGGATTGATTCGACAGGACGGCTGTACAACCCGGGTCGCACGAACGGAATCACGCAGTAGCTGCAGCGCAACAAACAGCCGTCTTGGACTTTGACGTACGCGCGATGACGGTCACCGAACTGTGAAATTCCAGAGTGAATGTCGATGACACCGAAGCGTCCCAGCAGATCTGGAATTTCGCGTTTGTCAGTTACGACTTCCGATACATTCGGCAACACGGCTAATTCGTCTGGGGCCCGGGTGGCGTAACAACCCATGACGACAATTCTCGACTCGGGATTCTCGCGGGCCAGGCGTCGAATCGTCTGGCGGCTTTTGGCGTCGCCTTCGCGGGTGACCGTGCAGGTATTCACAATACACAGATTGGCGGCCTGCTGACCGCTGGCATCGCGATAACCGATTCCGAGCAGTCCTTCGCGTACCAACTGCGTTTCGTACTGGTTGACTTTGCAACCCAGTGTGACGGTCTTCAGGATGTCGGTCATCGCTTGCGATCCGCGCGACGTGAAATATAAAATAGCCGAGGAATACGAAAAGTCGGCTCGCTGGCGGGTGGAACCGCCTCATCTAGAGTCGAATCAACCGCTAGTCCGAGTCCGGCTCGGGTTCGATACTGGCCGACATGGAACCACGGCATTCAGCGCTCAACGGATCGCTCCCAAAAGCGTGAATCTGATCGCGTTTGAGTTCGGCGTGTTCTCGAGTGGTGGTGAGGCAAATCGCACGTCCCCGCGTGTCAACTACACTCGCGATCTGAAAACCCTGTCCTGCCGAATGGCCGAACAAGCGACGCATCATCTGGATTACGTACTGATAGGTATGGTCGTCGTCATTCCATAGAATGACGTGGTACCTTGGTTGGCGCTTTCGCTGATGGTCGGTTTTTCGTTCGCGGGTCGTGGTCGACACGACGGTAGTGGTGGAATGTTGTTCAGGCAAAGTGGTCCTCCGCATCGACGATCACCGGGAAACCAGCACCGGGAATAGTCGCGGCAATTGCGAACCATTATATTGTACCGCCAGCGCCGCGGGAAAGAGGATCTCCTGACGGGCGCACCCGTACGCTAGATATGAGAACCCCATGAGCGATCTTGACGAGTACCTGGAACTGAACCGCGACCGGTTTGAAGAAGATCTGTGTGAACTGTTGCGGATACCGAGCATCAGTACCGACGGCGAGTACGCTTCGGAGGTACGTCGCGCCGGTGAGTGGATGAATGACCAATTCCGCGATTTGGGACTCGAGAGTCGGATCATTGACACCGACGGCCACCCGATTGTGTACGCCGAGTCGCCGCCGATCGAAGGCGCCCCGACCGCGTTGGTGTACGGACACTACGACGTCCAACCCCCCGATCCATTGGAAGAGTGGAATTCACCTCCCTTCGAACCGGATCGCCGTGATGGCAATGTCTACGCGCGCGGCGCGACGGATGACAAGGGCCAGATGCTAACCCACGTTAAGAGTGTTCAAGCGTGGATGGAAACCGAGGGGAAACTTCCGC
Source organism: Planctomycetaceae bacterium (assembly GCA_002702965.1). GTDB lineage: Bacteria > Planctomycetota > Planctomycetia > Pirellulales > Pirellulaceae > UBA9264. The sequence goes on along the minus strand of PADE01000051.1, from coordinate 9,169 downwards.
TACAGGTGAAATACGTAATCGAGGGCGAAGAAGAATGTGGCAGCGGAGGCCTACTCGCATTTTTGGAGAATCGCGAATCCCATGAATTGCTGGCCGCGGATGCCGTGGTAATCAGTGATACTTCTCAATTCGGCCCCGGCCAGCCGGCGATCACTTACGGTCTCAAAGGGATCGCTTATTACGAATTGCATCTCACTGGACCTCAACAGGATCTGCATTCGGGCAGTTTTGGCGGTGCGGTCGCGAATCCGGCGAACGCCCTAGGTCGAATGCTAGCGGCACTTGTCGATGAGTTTGGACGAATCCAGGTCCCTGGGTTTTACGACGACGTGGTTCCGCTGAGTGATCAAGAAAGACAACAGTTTGCCGCATTGCCCTTTAGCGAAGAAGCGTTTTGCGAACAGATCGGCGTTGTCGCACTCGGAGGCGAGACCGGGTTTTCGACGTTGGAGCGCCGCTGGGCCCGCCCCACGTGCGATGTGAATGGAATCTGGGGTGGTTACCAGGGGGAGGGCAGCAAGACCGTGCTTCCCGGTCGGGCGGGTGCTAAGTTCAGTTTTCGGTTGGTTCCTGACCAAGATCCGCAAAAGGTAACTCAGTCACTTCGAGAGATGCTCGAATCATTATGTCCGCCAGGGATCGCGATGGAACTCCGCGACATGCATGGGGCGCCCGGCGTAGTGGTGTCTCTGGACAGTCCCTATATGTCGGCAGCGGCGAAGGCGATCGAAAGTGGGTTTGGTCGTTCTCCCGTCTTTATCCGACAGGGTGGGTCGATTCCGATTGTGACTGCTTTCAAGGAGGCGCTCGGTGCTGATCCTTTGTTATTGGGGTGGGGGTTAGATGACGACAACACACACAGCCCCAATGAGAAATTCTGCCTTTCAGATTATCACCGCGGGATCAAAGCCAGTACCTATCTCTGGCGCGAGTTAAGTCGCGTAGAATCAGACGAATAGACTGCGTTTCTGTTTACCTCGGCGAGCGTCTCGTCCGGAATCGTTCCGTGAGGCGATGGGGGCCCCGATCGCCGTTCTGTGTTCCTTTTTGGGTAGGTACGGATTGGCTCATGCTGGACCGAAAGTTCTTGCTAGAGAACGCCGAGGATGTCGAGCGGAACTGTCTCGAGCGCGGCCTAGAAATTGATATTTCACAACTGGTTGCATTGGAAACAGGGCGGCGAGAAACGCAACGCGAATTGCAAGAGCTGAATCGCCTAGCCAATGAGGTCTCCAAGTCGATTAGTCAGGCGAAGGATCCCAGCGAGCGGGAATCTCGCAAGGCGCAAGGCAGGGCGTACCGGGAACGGAAAGAAGAGATGCAGCGTGATCATGACCGCTGCGAAGCCGAGATATTGGAGATCCAGAAGCGGATTCCCAATATGACGCATCCAGATGCTCCGGTCGGCATGGACGACAAGGCCAATCTTGAGTTGCGCCGTGGCGCTTACGAGCCGCGTCAGTTTGAGTTTGAACCCGTCGACCATGTCGAGATTGGAGACCGTTTGGAGCTGTTCGATTTTGAGGGGGGAAGCCGAACCACCGGTCACGGGTTCTATTTCCTCAAGGGGGATGCGGTTCGATTGGAGTTGGCGCTGCAGTTGTATGCGGTCGATCTGTTGGTGCAGGAGGGTTTCACTCCGCTCGTGACCCCCGACCTCTGCCGCGACGAAATTGTCGAAGGCGTCGGCTTCATCCCGCGCGGACCGGAAACCCAAATTTACAGCATCGCCGACAGTCCATTGAGCCTGGTGGCGACTGCCGAAATCACGCTCGCTGGGCTGTACGCACAGCAGACTCTGAGCGCCGAGGAGTTGCCGATTCGGTTGTGCGGAATCAGCCACTGTTTTCGTACTGAGGCGGGGGCCCATGGGCGCGCCACCCGAGGGCTCTACCGGGTGCATCAATTCACCAAGGTAGAGATGTTTGCTTTTTCGGTACCGGCTGAAAGCGATGCCCTGTTGGAGGAACTTTGTAGCTTGCAATGCCGCATCTTTGACGAACTCGAGATTCCCTTCCGGGTGGTGGACACCGCGACGGGCGACCTGGGCGGTCCGGCTTATCGCAAGTACGACTTGGAGGCCTGGATGCCGGGCCGTGGTGAGCGCGGGGACTGGGGTGAGGTGACCAGTACCTCGAACTGTACCGACTACCAGTCGCGGCGCTTACAGATTCGGTGTAAGTCGCAGGACCAGAAAGGGACTCGTTTTGTGCACACGCTGAATGGAACCGCGTTGGCGCTCAGTCGGGCGGTGCTGGCGATCTTGGAGAACCATCAACAGGCCGACGGGAGCGTGCGGATCCCTCCCCCATTGCAGCGCTGGATGGGTCAGGAGTGCATCGGTGGGCCCCGATGATCGGTCTCGACCCCATCGATGGCTGACCATTTCACGGCCGGCGCATGCCGCAGACAGGTGACCCGGACCGTGTCCGATTAGATCGGTTAGGGTGGGTTTGCCGCAGCACGGCGCGGTTTCCAGAAAACAGGGGTAGTCAACGAGCCTGTTTCAACATAGTCTCGATAGATCGGGATGTTCACCTCATCTGGCCCAACGGATCTGCTGCCGACACCCGTTTCGGGCGTCGCGGGTTCGGTGGTACCGCCGTCCTATGCTGATCCCGCCGGCCGTAACCGGTTTGGAATGGTCGCGCGGCATCCGCTGACTTTCTCCGCTTAAGGCAATGCCTGAAATGACAAAGCCTTCCACGGCCGAAATCGAACAGTTTGTCATGGCGCAGGTCAAGGATACTGCACGCGAACGAGCCAAGGACTTGACGGTCGATACGAATGTCGTTGGGCTCGGTCTGGATTCGCTTGAGCGGCTGGACGTGGTTGCTCGTGTGGAAGCAGAATTCGGGATTCGCATTCCCGAGATGGTATTGGTCGAATTGGAAACGTGTAGGGAAATTGCGGCTGCCATTGGCGAACAGCTGGCAGCCGTCAAGACGAATGGCGATCCGGTCATACCCGAGTATTACGACTTCGCCAAGATTCCAGAAATCGTCCAACTCGACAAAACTATCCAGATGTTAATGGATGCGGGAGAGGGAAATCCGTTTTTTACGGTTCACGAGACTATCAGCAATAACTTGACACGGATCGATGGCCGCGAGTTGATCAACTATTCGGGGAACAACTACCTGGGAATGTCGGGTGACCCCGCGGTCACCGACGCGGCGAAAGAGGCCTTGGATCTTTACGGGACCAGCGTGTCGGCGAGTCGATTGGTATCGGGGACGCGGCCGATTCACGAGGAGTTGGAACAAGAGATTTGTCAATTTATTGGATGTGAGGACTCGATCACGTTTACGAGCGGACACTCCACCAACACCACCGTGATCGGCCATTTAATGGGCGCCGGTGATCTGATCATCCACGACGATCTGGTGCACAACAGTATCATCACGGGCGCCCTGTTGTCGGGGGCCCGACGGCGGCCTTTTCCGCACAACGATTGGCAGGCGCTGGACGATATTCTTGGCGAGGTGCGTCATCAGTATCGCAAGGTGCTGATCATCATCGAAGGTGTTTACAGCATGGATGGGGACTACGCCAACCTGCCGGCGTTTATCGAGGTCAAGCAGCGACACAAGGCGTTGCTGCTGTTGGACGAAGCGCACTCGATCGGCACGATGGGGATGACCGGTCGAGGAATGGGCGAGTTTTTCGACGTCGACCCTGTCGACGTGGACATCTGGATGGGAACACTCAGTAAGGCCTTTGGTTCCTCGGGTGGTTACGTCGCGGGTCGCGAGTCGATCATTCGGTATATGAAACATACTTCGCCCGGTGTGATTTTTACCTTAGGCCTTTGTCCGGCGAGTTCGGCAGCGGCGCTGACGGTCTTCAAGAAATTGAAAGAGAACCCTGAGCGGGTGGCCACTCTCCAGGCGCGCGCCTCTTATTTTCTGCAGCTCAGCAGGCAGCACAAGTTCCACACGGGTGATAGCCAGGATACGCCTATTATCCCGGTCATTCTGGGCAATTCGTTGCACGCGGTCCGCGCCTCGCGGATGATGCACGAGCGGGGCATCAGCGTGCAGCCCATCATGCATCCCGCAGTCAACGAAGCGGGTGCAAGGCTGCGGTTCTTTGTCAACGCGTTGCATTCCGATGAGCAACTTGAAACCACGGTCAGTATCCTGGCCGAGGTGCTCCAAGAAATCGACCCGAAGTACGTTGGCAAGAAAGTGGTCGGCGCCTGAGCCAGTTGAGGTACTCGGACGTGGCCATCGCAGCAGGATCGAGGTCGCGCTGAGCGTTGCGCGACGGAGATCCGCGCGCGTCGGACCGCTCGGACCTCGGTAACGCGTGGGAAGTGCCGACCACTGTGCTCAAGTGCGCCCCGGTGTTGCGGCCCAGTCGGTTGAGAGCCACTTGCGTTTGCCGACTAAGCACGAACGACTTGGGTGCCCGCCAAGTGGTCATGAATACAGCGCTGTTGGCTACCAAAACTCGCCAAGATGTCGATAAGAGAAATACGGCTGCCAACGAATGGAATGACATTTGCCGACGCCATCGGGAGGTCTCGTAAAACGATGATCTTGGCCAATGACACGAGCTCACCGGAGGTGTTGTCAACCATCTTGATACCAACCATCTGGTCATTCGTGGTAATCAAGTATCCATGAACCGTAAGGTACGATTCCAAGCCAATAATCGCCGAGGCGATAGTGTCGCCCGCGGTCATGCCCTCATTCAGAGCACGGCTGAATGCGCCCGCGAGCAAGAGAAAGGGAAACGAGATGGCAGAACTGATCTAAGCACCGATGAGTTTGGCACCCAGTCGCGAAAGCCGTGAGGCGAGTACCGTCGGATCACCGCCCCGCTTGCGTAAGGCGCGGGATCACATAGACGTTAAGCGCCACACAGAGCGCGAACAGTCCGCCGCCCGTCACATTGATCCACACGCCGCTCGCCGAGCTGCTGGGAAAGAGCAGACAGGCGGCTGCGATGATCAAGACACAGCGTTCCAGTACGGTGGATCGTTTCCCGAGATAACCGGCGATCGCAGCGGACAGCGCAACAACGCCAATGACCGCAGTGCCAACCGCAATGGCCAGGTCTGCCAAGGGCGCGTAGGAGTCTTGCGCGATCCGTAACAGCTCGGCGGCATTTCCTTCACCGGTCTCTTGAGCGTCCATCCACGCATTCCATTTACTCTGATCCATCAACAAGAGTGCGGGACGATAGACAAACATGAAGGGCAGCGAGAATCCGACCAGCGAAAAAGAAAACGCGGCCAACGAAGTCCGCATGATGTTTGCTTGCGCAATCGAAGCGGCCGCGTAACCGGCCAGCGCTACCGGAGGCGTGACCATCGACATCATGCCGAAATAGAAAATGAATAGATGAGCAGCGAGCGGAATCACACCCAACTCGCCCAACAGCGAGCCCATCAGCGTGGCCATCAAGAGATAACAGACTACCGAGGGAACTCCCATTCCCAGGACGATCGAACATCCCATGATCCCGACCAGGGCGAGGGCTAAATTGGTCTGTACGACACCTTTGATGACGGTACTGAAATCGGTTGCGATGCCCGTCTCCTGGACGATGCCGATGATGATTCCAACGCAGGCGCTGGCCGCCACCAGAGAGACTCCGTTGCGAGCCGATTTTGCCATCGCCTTGCCAAACGAGGGTCGCCAGGCAGGATGAATAAGTCCAAAAACCAACAGACCGACCATCGCCATGATGCTCGATTCCAACGCCGACTCGAACAGGTTGGTGGCTCGCAGCACACCCCCAATCTGAAGGCGCAGCAAATTGCCCGCCAAGATCAAACCAAAAATGGTCAACGCCATAATTCGTGGCGCTGTACCCACCTTGAGTTCCTGGCGCATGGTACTAAACAGCAGGATCACGACCAGTGCGCCGGTTACTGCGCGGAATGGCGAAAAACTCAATATCAACAGTCCAATTAGCGNCCCNANCGCCCCGAAAAAGACGGCCGCTTCAAACAGNGAAAGCGGTCGCTTGGGAGTGTCTTGTTGGGTCAGGGTGGCCGTACCTAGGCGGCGTGAATAGAAGTGGACGAACAGCCAGATCGAGAGGTAGTAGAGAATGGCGGGAATGGCCGCCGCCCGGGCGACCTGAAGAAAGGTCACTTGCGGTTCGACAATTTCCAACATCATATAGGCGCCGGCGCCCATGACCGGCGGTACCAGGGCGCCTCCGGCTGCAGCCGCGGCGGTGACCCCGCCCGCGACATGAGGNTGAAAACCNGCGTTGCGCATCATCGGGATCGTGAAGGTCCCGGTCGTCACTGCNTTGGCAACGGCGCTTCCTGACANTGATCCCATCAGACCNCTACCGAGCACCGAGACCTTGGCCGGCCCACCGGGACTGCGGCCGAACATGCGTTCCGAAAAGTCGATAATGAACTGAGTCGCGCCAGACATCTCCAGGAAGGAGCCGAACACGACAAACAGGAAAACGTACTTGAACATCACGCCTGCGGCGGGCCCGAATACGCCCAGCGTTTGCAGGAACGTGGTACTGACAATACCGCGAACTTCCTGTCCCGCATGTGGCAGCAGCCAGTCGGGCATCGCCGCCCAGTCGTACGCAATACTGGCATAGCAGTAGTAGGTGTGCCCGACAAAGAACAGCGCCAACAGGGGAACGATCCAGCCGATCGAGCGACGGGTGGCTTCGAACACGACCACCAGACCGATCAGACCGATCACAAAGTCAGATTGCGTTTCGGCGCCTGCCCGATTGCCCAATGACAGTCCATTTTGCCACAACGGTTCAAACCACGGCTCGGTTTGAATGATCACGTATCCGCAGCTCACGATCACTATGGTAGCCATCGCGATGTCTACGGCACGTAGGGCCACGTGATCCTTGAGTTTTTTGTTGGCTGGAAACTCGAGGAAACAGACCACCAATCCGAGCATCACGAACAGCGCCAGCGCAGACTGGGGCTGCAGCCGGGGGAAATTCATTTCCACAACGGTGAACAGGCAAAGCGCAATACCGCAAAGTGTGACGATCTGTTGCCGGGTCCGTTCGAACCCTCCCCCGCGGCTCTCCTTGAGAGGAGAATCTATCGCGCGCATCGGGGTGGGATCGGTGTCACTCATCGAAGCAGCTCGGTTCGGAGTTCCGGCTCGCGCTATTCTTTCTTGCTCGCCTCTTCCTTGCTCGCCTCCGGTGCGGCCGGTGTTTCGCTGGCGGCCTCAGCCGCGCCTTCCGTGGATTTGCTGGCCGCAGCGGCGATGGACTCCTCGGGCCAGATCTTGATCTCTTTGTAGAAGCGGATCGCACCGGCATGAAACTCCGTCCCGGTGAAACGGGCGGCGTTCTTTTCATTGATGGCTCGACCAGCCGGGTGTTTCGCAGCGATTGCCGCTCGGTGTTCCCAAATCGTCTTGGTGAGCTGGTACACCCGTTCTTCGTCTTCACTGGCTGAAGTAATCAAATGCATGGAGCCCACATTCAGACCTGAGAAATCCTCTTTGAGATCTGAGTATTTGTCCTTGGTGACCGTGAAAGGCTGAAAGAAGTCATATTGTTCGACCAGGGTTTGCCGCACTTTGGGTACGAAAGGAATAAAGAAAATGTCGTGCGAACTGCAGGCTTGGATGATCGATCCGGTCGGCACCGCACCTCCCAGGAACGCCGCATCCGCATTGCCATCGGCGAGCAGGTCCACGGCGCCACTTTGGGTATTGTTCATGGGCGAAAAGTCATCGTACGTGACGCCGTGGGCTTCCAGCAGCGGGGCTACAAACATCTCAAATCCGGCGCCGGAGGGACCCACGACGACCCGCTTGCCTTTGAGCTGGGCCAGCGACTGAATGCCTGAACCCTGTTTGGTAATAAACATCGCCACGTTGGGTGCCAGGGTCACGATCGCCCGAATGTCGTATTTCTTGTCCCATGAAGATTCGCCGCGCGCGGCAAAATAGCTGATGGCTGAATTTGAAAGGGCCAGTTGCAGCTTGCCATCGGCGAGTCCGCGAATGTTCGCCTGGGAACCTTTGGTCCCCTTGGCCTGTACTTTCCAGTTATTGTCCCCTTTTTGCTCGTTCAGTACCTCGGCGATGGCGCCACCCACGACGTTGAAGGCACCACCCACGGGTGCAGTACCCATACTCAAGAACGCTCGTCTTCCCGTCGATCCACCTGTTCCACTCGACGAGCCTCCACCGCCACATCCGGCAATCGACGCAAGGGAGATGACCAGCACGACTAGGGTCGAAATGGCTGATGACAACTTGATGCGCATGGTCTTGTCCCTTGGCAACCAGAAAGCGGACCTCTATCCACATTAACCGGATGACGAATCGTACCATGCGCCTGTGTGGCGTGCCAGTCTGCGGATTCCTCGCCGTACGGGCTTGGTCGCCGCTGCCCACTACGGCTGCGAAGGCTGAATGGTTCGCCCGTTAACGGTCTTTGCTCGTGCCGACGAGCCCTGGCTGCGAGCCGTCGGAGGCTCGATCTGGCCGGGTGGTTGGCCCCTTCCCCGGGTCACTCGTTAGGCCGCGGATTGACGCGCTAGTTGAGCGCGGACCGGATTGGGCAGATCGAGCTTTGCGACACCCGGCTGGTTGCGCAGCGCGTCGGTCAGCTGTTCCAGTTGCTCGGGTACCGAGAGCGCCAGGTCGAGAAAGATCCAACGCTGACCAGCGAACTCACAGCAGCCCCCTCCCTGCCCGTCCAGCCATTCCCGACGAATCTGATAGCCCAATTGCTGGGCTGTGGCCAGAAGGTGGTCCAGCAGTTCGACGGTGTGCATCCCAGCTTCTCCATTTCCACGCCGACGCCAGCGGGCGGTTACCGTTTGCGACCGGTCGTCGGCGGGGGTGGCGGATTATAGCGGCTTGATGTACAGAATCCCAGCGTGATTCGACGATACGAACAACATCGTTAAATGTCTTGAACACAACAAGTTAAGCGCTCGCAAATGGCAAGTGGCAGAAACTGAATGTGGCGAGGCAAGGCGGTCAAGATGTACCGTCAAGATGTACCGTCAAGATAGAGCAAACTGGAAACGATTTCCGGTCGGGCACTCGGCACAGATGGTGGAACCTATGACGAACCGTTCGGTGGATGTTGCGACTTTGCGAGAACAAGTGGAAACACTCAAAGTTCAACTGGCTGAGGCGCAGAAGATGACGGCCTTGGGTGAGTTAATCGGCACCACAACCCATGA
>PADE01000050.1 GCA_002702965.1 Planctomycetaceae bacterium | reverse complement strand
GGGACCGACGACAGCTACCGTCTCGCCAAGCCGAATCCGTAAATTCACCCCTCGCAATACCGGCTGATCCGAGGTGTAGCGAAAATGCACATCTCGAAATTGGAGATCTCCAATTCGCGATGGAATCGGCGTCGGCTTCTTGATCTCGGCGATCGCGGGCTCACGATCTAATAGTTCGTAAATCCGATCCGCGCCTGCGGCGCTGCGTTGTAGCGCCTGAAATACATCGGACATTTTTCGCGCCGGATCGATCGAGCCGATCAACAAAGCAAAAAACGTAATCAAGGGCGCCATGGTCAAAGGTCGATCGCTGATTCTGATCCCCAATAACTCGGTCTGTTGATTGAGGACGAGATACCCACCGGCCAAGACCGCCAGGCTGATCATCGCCATGCCCATGATCTCCAACGTCGGACGTGTCAATGCGTTATAGGTGATGATCCTCATCGCTTTGCGGAAGTACTTCTTAGCGATTTGGTGAAAGCGCCCGCGTTCGTAAGGCTCCATCGTGTAGGCCTTGACCGCCTGAATTCCACTAAATGTCTCGCAGATCACGCCGTACAGCTGAGACATGTCCTCCATCGCACGGCGATTGGCCCGTTTGATCGACTGCGCCAGGCGAACCATCAGCACGACAGCCAACGGTGAAATAATCAACGAAACCACCAGCAGTCGCCAACTGATCAGACCCGCGCCGACCAGACAGGCGGCCATCTTTAACGGTTCGCGTACTACCTTGCCAAACACCGTTGCGACGCCGGTCGTTAGAGCGCTCATGTCATTTGTAAAACGACTCAGCAAGCGCGGCGTTCGATCCTCGCCAAAAGCGCCCAGGTCCATGCGCAAGGTCCGCCGGTAAAATTGTTTTCGTAAATCGAATGTCGCCAGCTGCGCAAGTCGCTCCACCAGGATCAAGTTGATCACCAGGAATATGTTCTTGATTGCCGTACCAACAACCAGCACGCCGATCACGAAAACCAGTGTGTGAAATGGACTCGCCGGTGTGAAACGGTGGATCCGAGGCCGCGCCCAGCGGTACCAGTCAAGCGACCACGCGCGCCATGCCACGCGATCCTCCAGTTCTCCCAGTTGAAGGGTGGGATCGCGAGCCGGCGCATCTCCCTCACTACCTCGTCGAAACCGCGCCAACGAAGACTGCGCGTCTGTCAAATCCACTTCCGCGGTCGCAACCCGCTGATCGATCCAATCGTGCAGGGACTGGCCTTCAAAAACCACTTCCACGACTGGATAAATGGTGCCGATATTCGCGCCCCAAAATCCCGCCACTCCGAACGACGTGAGCACCACGAAGCAGATCGTCAGGCGATGACGCATCGCCAGACGGGCCGCGCGGAAAAAGTTCTTCATTAGTGGACCTGGTCAGCGTAGCGAGGGGAGAACTGTGGCGGCCCAAGCTAACAAATCGGTCGGTCCGCAGGTAGATGAATTGCTCGGCACGCGAGCGACGCGCTGATCGGTGACAGCCCGAGCTGGGGTTCCCCTCAAGACCGGAGCGCGCCCCTCCGGTCGCCGGTGTCTCAGGCCGACGCGGTGTCGTCCCCAGAGTCGTCACTTGGCGCGGCAGCAACCACCGGCTCGGGCTCTTCTTCCACGACTTCCAGGCCGGCAAACTCAAGACGCCGGACCTTCCCTTCATCATCGCGGACCGTGGAGACGAGAATTTTGTTCTTGCCCTGGAATTCGCCTTTGAGCAGCTCTTCTGAGAGGGGATCCTCGACGCGATGCTCGATCGCTCGGCGCAACGGACGGGCGCCATAATCGAGATCTTTGCAGGCGACGCGAATCAAGAATTCCTTCGCATCGTCATCGAGTTCTAACTCAAAACCTCGCTCCGCGAGGCGGCCGCGCACGTGAGCCAGCTCAAAATCGACAACCTCCTTCAGATCACCCTTATTGAGATGATGAAAGACGATCACGTCGTCGAGGCGGTTCAAGAACTCCGGTCGGAAGACCTTCTCGATCTCATCGGTCACGCGGTTCTTCATGTTCTCGTAGGAGAGGTCGGCATGCTCTTTGCGTGCCGCGTGCAAGCCGAAAACGTCTTCGTTCTTGATCGCCTGCGCGCCCGCATTGGTGGTCATGATCATAACCGTGTTACGGAAATCGACATTGCGACCAAAGCTGTCGGTCAGGCGTCCCTCTTCCATAACCTGCAGGAGCATGTTGAAAACATCATGATGGGCCTTTTCAATCTCATCGAGCAGCACCACCGCGTAAGGTCGGCGCCGGATTTTCTCCGTCAATTGGCCGCCCTCTTCGTATCCTACATAACCGGGAGGCGCCCCGACGAGACGACTCACATTGTGCTTTTCCATGTACTCGCTCATATCGATGTGAACCAGCGCATCGGAATCGCCAAACATGAACTCCGCCAGTGCCTTGGCCAACAACGTCTTCCCCACTCCCGTCGGCCCGGCGAACACAAAACAGCCGGTCGGTCGCTTGGGGTCTTTCAGGCCGCTGCGACTGCGCCGTACCGATCGCGACAACGCCTTGATCGCCTCATCCTGACTGACAACGCGTTTGTGTAACTCACTTTCCATTTTCATCAGCCGCAGACTGTCTTCCGTCGACAATCGCGTCAGTGGAATACCCGTCATCTTGGAGACGACTTCGGCAATCACCTCTTCGTCCACAACTCCGTCGGTTTCACGCGATTTTTCGCGCCACTCTCTGGTGATCGACTCCTTTTTTTTGCGGAGCTTGTCCGCCTGATCACGGAGAGAAGCGGCTTTCTCGAAGTCCTGGGACGCGACCGCTTCTTCTTTCTCTTTGTTGAGACGCTCGACCTCTTCGTCGATCTCATTGAGGTCCGGCGGACGTGTCATGGCGCGTAGGCGCACCCGGGCGCCAGACTCATCGATTACATCGATCGCTTTGTCCGGGAGGCAGCGCGCCGTAATGTACCGCTGAGACATCTCGACCGCGGCCACAACCGCGTCGTCGGTGATCTGGACACGGTGATGCTCCTCATAGCGACCACGCAAACCTTTGAGAATCTCGATCGTCTCATCCTTATTGGTCGGATCGACAACGATCTCCTGAAATCGACGTGCCAGAGCGCTATCCTTTTCGATGTATTTGCGGTACTCATCGAGCGTTGTGGCGCCGATACACTGGATCTCACCACGCGCCAGTGCCGGCTTCAGTACATTCGCCGCATCGATAGCACCTTCGGCTCCCCCGGCTCCGACCAGCGTGTGCAATTCGTCGATAAACAGAATCGTATTCTTGGCCCGCCGGACCTCGTTCATTACCGCCTTGATGCGCTCTTCGAACTGGCCCCGGTATTTGGTTCCCGCCACCATCATGGCCAGGTCGAGTACGACGATCCGTCTCTCGCACAGCAACTCGGGGACATTTCCCGTCACCACGCGCTGCGCAAACCCCTCGACGATCGCGGTCTTGCCAACGCCGGCTTCTCCGAGCAAAACCGGGTTGTTCTTGGTACGGCGACAGAGTACCTGGATCGCGCGATCGATTTCGCGCTCGCGGCCGATCACTGGATCCAATTTTTTCTGGCGTGCCAGCTCGGTCAAATCCCGGCCAAAGCTGTCGAGCGCCGGCGTCTTTGATTTACTGCTCTTGGACGGTCTCGATTCACCACCGCCGCTCTCGCTTGGACTGCGCTCTTCGGCTTCCAAGCCATGCCCCAGTAGATTGAGAACTTCCTCCCGGACCTCTTCGAGCTTCAACCCCAGGTTCATCAATACCTGAGCCGCTACGCCCTCTTGCTCACGAAGCAACCCCAACAGAATATGTTCGGTACCGACGTAATTGTGATTCAGGTTGCGAGCTTCCTCCATTGAATACTCGATCACTTTCTTCGCACGTGGAGTTTGCGGCAGCTTCCCCATCGTCACCATTTCGGGACCGCTTTGAACCAGCTTTTCCACCTCGAGGCGGATTTTCCGCAAATCGACATCCAGATTCTTGAGGACGTTTGCCGCCACGCCGCTGCCCTCTTTAACCAATCCCAGTAGTACATGTTCGGTACCGATGTACTCGTGGTTAAACCGCTGTGCCTCCTGGTTTGCCAGTTGCATCACCTTGCGCGCGCGGTCTGTAAATCGCTCGTACATCTGGTCTATCCCCTTATCCAGTACTTACCGGAAACACAACTGGTATTGGCTTCCTAAATCAAGATTACAGTCCGTAATAGCCCTCGACAATCATCACTCACGCAGCACGAACTCGCATCACATCGGTCGATTCCTCCTGCGGAACATCGTCCTGGTCGGTCGCATCATCTGCGGCCCGCGTTTCCAACCGCTCTAGCAGCTTCCGCTCTAGCTCGACCTCCAACCGCCAGCTGTCAGCCCCGGCCAATCGCTCCAGGAATCGCAGGCGGCGTTTGGCCGGTTCCAGGCGACCGGTATGTCGGTACAACGAAGCCAGCATCAGCTGAGCTTCCACATCGAATCGATCGACTGCCAGCANTTGCTCCAACAGACCTTGAGCACTCCACCAATTGCCTCTTAAGTATTCGTTCTGTGCGCGAATAAACAAGTCCTGAAGTTGATCGTCTGAAAAACGGCGGGCAGTAGCCGCAAGATCGTCATAGCCCGACCAGAGACCGGCCAGCCAAACCGCCGCCAGCACGAGCCAAATTACCTTAAGGCCTTTAGGGTCTAGTGGTTCTGGCCAGAAAAAAGACCTCACCACGGCCATCTCCAGAAGCCCGGCAAAGAGGATCGCCGACAGCAACGCCGGCCATTCACCTCGGCTTCCCAACCGCGTCAGGCCGGGCCACAGACACCGCAGCCAGTTCAAACGTCGCATCCAGACCGCGCTCCAGGCTTCAAGAACGATCCATCGTTGCCAGGATTGTAGCGATCAAGGCCTATACGAACAAGGCAAGCATTGGACAGCATAGGACTTACATCAAGCAGCGTCTCACGGCGGGGAACCGGCCGGGGAGTCTTGCGGTTCCGGCCGTAAGTCATCCATGAATTCCCGGGTCTGGTCGCTGTAAATGCCAATAAAATGGTCGCGCAGCTCCACGTATTTCGTTCCTTCGGGGGTCTCAAACGGCGTCGCCATGTCGCGCCGTTTGGGAAGGTGGCAGTCGATGCAATTCTGCCGAATGCTGGCACCGACTTTGTCCGCCATCCCACACTGCTCGGCCTGATGGCACTGCATGCACCGCTCTGAAAACAATGCCAGCTGGCCCCTCTCGAGGGAATGTGGATCATGGCAAGTGGTACAGGTCATCTCGGGGCTGCCCTGAAAACACGAGCTTTCACTAAGCCGGGCGTACTGGTTGTCACTGTGGACGCCAATCCGATTCTGCTCCTCCAAGGGGTCCAAACGGATGTACTCGGACAGTGGTTTTCCCGGAGTGTAGGTAAACGACGGCTGGATCGGCTCACCGGGACTCGAATGACATAACGTACAGAGTTCGATCTCGCGTAGCCGACCGAGCTCGGCCGGATTCAGCACGTATTGGGCGGTCTGTTCGGCTGGATTGTGGCGNTGAAATTCGACGTGGTCGCGTCCCGCTCCATGGCACTTTTCGCAAGAAATCCCCAACACAAATGCGTCTTTCCGAAAAGTGTTCTGGTCGACTTGGTGCGGGTCGGTGGGTTCAAACCAGGTCGCGTGACATTCCAGACAGCGCGGGAAGATCCCCCTCTGAAAATTGGGCTCTCCATCCACATAGCCAGGACTATTTTCCCACTTCCCGCTCCCCGTGACATACGAGATCGGCAGTTGAAATAAGAGATCGAGTTCTCCCCCCTCGGCGGTCTGTCCCCGACCCCAGTACAAGTAGCTCTGTCCCAGCTTGCCACTGCCAATCACCATTTCAATTCGCTCGCTGCGTTTCTCCAGCGTCGATCCCCGTTGCAGAATCCCGGTCTGAAAGAACTCATCTTCACGGCGTTCCATCAGGTAGCTCAACTTCGGATTTCCGGTCTGGAAGACATTTTGGTCCCCCGCGAAGGACCCTAGAATCGCCTCCTGGCTCGGCAGGCGGGACGTCAAATGGTGAGCCGTATGCCGAAATCCCTCGAATTTCTCTCGATGGCATTCACGACAACTCTCTGCGCCGAGAAAAGCAACTTCTCCGAGTCCCTCACGCCCGGAGGCCACCGGGTGAGTCTCTTCAAGGTCTCCCGCGGGCCACAACCTCGGGCCGATCACAGAGAACAGAAACCCGCCGGCGAAACCGACGATGCCTAGCATCACCCCGACCTTGCGACTACGCCAGAAAAGGCCCGCTAAGAAGCAGAGCACCGCCGCTACGCAGCCGTACAGCAGCGGCGTAAAGTGGATCGCGTTTCCATTCATTTGGCAGCTGCCTCCCCATTGCGNTGTTTCCNGTAGGCCGCACTGGCAGACGGATAAATCCCGATGAGGTGATCCCGCATTTCCACATAGGCCGTGCCTTCCGGCGTTTCAAGCGGGGTCTCTTTGTCCTCGTGTTTGGGAAGATGGCAATCGATACAGTTGGCCTGAATGCGAGGCCCCAGACTTTGGTGAAACGGTGTGGAGCCCACTTCCTGGTGACATCCCAGACAACGCTGTGAAAAGACCGCCAGGTTACCCCGCTCGAATCGATGCGGATCGTGACAGGTCGTACAAGTCATGTCCCCGGCGGCCTGAAAGCAGCGGCTCTTACTCAAGCGGGCGACCTGATTATTGCTATGCACTCCTATCTTGTTTTGATCGGCGTACGACGGTAGTTCCAGAAACTCGTCGAGCCGGTCACCCGGGCGGTATTGGAAGGTAGGCTGCAGAGGGACACCTGCTCCCGAATGGCAAAGCGAACAGAGTTCGATTTGTCGCCGGGGTTCCAGCGCTCCGGGCTGCGTGATGTGATGAGGCTCGCTGTCCTGTGGATGTTCACGATGGAAGGCGACNTGAAGTCGCCCTGGACCGTGGCATTTCTCACACGAGATTCCGAGCACAAAACGGTCTCGGTCGAAAGCACTTACCCCGGGCCGATGCGCTGCGGACGACGAAAACCAGGTCGAGTGGCACTCGAGGCAACGAGGCTGGATCACTCGGTCAAAGTCGGCCTGTCCATCGTTGTAGCCCGGGCTATTTCTCCATGTGTCGCTGGGAGCCAAGTACGACACCGGTAGCTGGTAAAGTTCATACTCCCCGAATCGGTTTTCNCGCCAAGAGAGAAACGACTGCCCCAGNTTTCCGCTGCCGACAATTAGATCGATGCGNTCTCGTTGCCGGTCNGCGCGACCGTCGCGAAAGCCGACCGCCGACTGAAAAAAACCCTCTTCTGTCTGCTCTAACTCAAAATACAGATTGGGATTCGCAGTCCGCATGACCGCCGGAAACGTCCCCACCATGGCCTCTTCGGTCGGTAAGAGAGACGTGTGATGGTGCGCCGTTTGTGCAAAACCTGTGAACATTTCCTGATGGCAATCACGGCACGCGCCGGCACCCAAGAACTCCAGCGGCTCAATCCCGGCAGCGCCACCCGNGGTCGAATGCTCTTCCGGGGGCACCACATCGATCGGCTCGAGGCCATCATCAGGCCACCGCAGCATCACCACCGACGCCACCAGGCCAGCAGCCACGAGTAAGATCATCAAGACAAGAGCGAAACGCATCGGTTTGAACCGCGGTTCGACAAACAGAATCAAGCCAACGGTCTCGTTGGCCACGACGTGCGTATAGGCTGACAGCCCATTCGCGGGTAATAAGATTATGTTATCATACGCCCGATTTGGACGACCAGTTGAGTCGCCGCAACAACCCGTCTCTTGACGTTATTTTGTCGGTATCCCTATACTTGCGCCAGTTGCTAGAAACCGTATAGACAGAACGTATAGACAGAAACTGTGCAAACACGGTGCTCCGGGTCGCTCGGGGCCTATGCGGGACCAGCAGCCACGAGCGCGCCGCGCATGCCGTGAACCGTCGAGACCGGGCGGTCTGTTGCCTTGGCGACGTTGATCGTGTGCAGCCTGGATGTTGTTTCGCCGTTTGTGCAAGGCAGTGGTTTCGTCTGACACCCNGCCGGTCTGCAAGTGGAGTTCCNCGAGGATGAAATCAGAACGTCGACAGGAACTGCAACAGAACTCTCTGGAATCGTGGCTGGTTGATTCCTATCAGAACGTACGCTCTCAACTCGCTCAAAAGCTGCCGGTCCCACCCGCTCTCAGAATACCACTCGTGGTAACGCTGCTCGTGCTGGTCGTTTTCAGCGGAGTGTGGTTTTTCCAGAAGAGCACCAGAGAGCAGCAAAACGCGGCGGCTTGGCAGGATCTTTTCCAGGTCATGGCTTTACCGCAGCCGGGGGTTGGCGACAACATGGTGCCGATCGACCAACTGGATGACTTCATTCTCTTCCAAGAGGCATCTCGAACGGGTTGGTTTAGTTGGCTCCCGGGCTTGTCCGANAATNCACAAGTGATCGCCTGGGCTAAGGTCAAGAGAGGCAATCTGCATCTGGCCGATGGGATCACCAGTGCGTTCACCGAGAAGGAGATCGCAGGCGAAGCGTTGAAGCGCGCTTGTGAGGACTACCAATCCGCCCTTGNGCTGGTTGGCCGGGCCCCCCCCGCCCCCACAGAACTTCGCCTTGAAGCGCTCGTCGGATTGGCCAGGGCGAACGAAGCACTGATGGCAACCACGGCGGTGCGCGACGGGAAGGAACAGCGCGAGAAATACCGCCAGAAGGCCCTGNAGTTCTATAAGGAACTCGCGCTAGACGACGACGGGGACAGCGCGCTCGTGACGATTGCACAACGGCGTCAAGAGGCGCTGCAGCGAGACCAGACGCGGGACANCCAAGAAGAGAGCTTTTTTCGATTTCTGGCGACGTACAAACCCGCGCCACCCGCGGACACTGCGCTNCCGGCGGGCGATCCGCTACCCCAGATAATCCCCGTCGAATCNGAACCTGAAGGTGATGGGGCCAGCGACGACTCGCCCGGCAAAGAGGTGTCGCCAGTGACCGAGGATGCGGCGGGCGCCCCCGGCGATGGGACCCCGTAGTTGCGACACACCGTTTCGTCAACATCTCGACCGTCCGAGTCAGTGCCGGGCCAACCGCTCTCGGCAGCCACTATCCCCTCTCGACTCGAGTGCTAACGAAT
Organism: Planctomycetaceae bacterium; assembly: GCA_002702965.1. Classification (GTDB taxonomy): domain Bacteria; phylum Planctomycetota; class Planctomycetia; order Pirellulales; family Pirellulaceae; genus UBA9264. The sequence goes on along the minus strand of PADE01000050.1, from coordinate 33,910 downwards.
GCCCGCCAAACCAGCGGACGATGGCCGGCGGCGATTGCGCGTCTCGGCCGATCGGGCAGGTCAACGCCTAGACGCATTTCTGGCGCGCGAATTTCCGGCGTTTAGCCGGGTGCAGTTGCAACGGGCGATCAGTCAAGGTGGCGTCAGCGTCGACGGTAAAAAAACCAGACCCTCGTTCCGGCTGCGAGCGGATCAAACCATTGCCATCGAGTTTCCGCAGCCACAGCTTACGGCGGCCCAAGGAGAGGACATCCCTCTCGACATCCTCTGGGAAGACAACCAGTTGATCGTCGTCAACAAGCCGCCGCGGATGGTGGTCCACCCAGCCAAGGGACATGNCTCCGGCACGCTCGTCTCGGCATTGACCTATCATTTTCGTCAACTCAGTACCGTGGGTGGAGCACATCGACCGGGCATTGTCCACCGGCTCGACCGCGACACCAGCGGCGTCCTCGTCGTGGCCAAAACCGATCGGGCGCACCAGCATTTGTCGCGGCAATTCGCCGCACGATCGCTGACAAAGGAGTACTTGGCGATCGTTGCCTCTGAGCCGGACCGGGACCGNGACGTGATTGAGCAGCCGATCGGCATGCACCCCCGTCAACGTGAAAAAATGGCGGTACGCAAAGGCCACACCACTAGCCGTGAGGCTGTGACCTTCTATGAAGTAATCGCGAGATCGAGGGGATTCGGCGTCGTACGCGTGCTTCCCAAAACCGGGCGTACGCACCAGATCCGTGTTCATTTTTCCCACCTCGGTTGGCCCGTCCTCTGCGACGCGGTTTACGGTGGGAGATCCGAAATCACACAAGGCGAACTGACCGACCAGTCACCCGCTTCGCACGTGCTCCTCGACCGGCAGGCATTGCACGCCCGGAGAATTACTTTCCGACATCCCGAAAACGATGAGTCGATCACCGTCACGGCACCGATTCGCGCCGATATGCAGGCGGTGCTCGACGCGCTAGGCGTAGCGCGGAGTGTAGACAACTAGAGCGGCAACGCCGCTGACCGTCTGCTAGCGGTGAAGCCTAAGCGAGCTTGTGTCACCGCGCTGAAAGACCGGCCCGGTGCGCCAATTCGATTCCCAACCAACGCCGAAGTCCGCCGTCTGAACTGGCAGCCAAAACGCGGCAACGAGCGAGAACCGTGTCGGCAATGCTCACTCGTTGAGAACCGCTCGTCGTCTCCCGCGTCTCAACGCGGATCGGTGCGGGGCGTTGTCGGTTTTGCCGCCGTCTGCGTCGCGTCGTCAAAGACGGTCCAAACGGGGATCTCTCGTCGCAGACGAGTCAGATACTCCTCCCACTCCTGTTGACGATGCTCCTCTTGGAGATCGTCCTTGATTTGCTCCTGTGCATCGCGAAACCGGACACGGCCCCCGTCCACGCGTTCCAGTAGTCGAATAATATGGAACCCCGACTCATCCTCCAAAATGGGGCTCAGCTCGTTGGTCGGCAGACTAAATAGGGCTTGGTCGATCACGTCGGAAACCAGGCTTCCCTGAGCGGTCCAACCATGGTACCCGCCGTCGCGAGCGTTCAGACCGTGCGATCGAAGCTTCGCGATTTCTGCAAATGATGCTCCAAAGAAAACTCGATTCCCCATGTCGACGAGATCGTTATAAGCCGCCTCTCTCGATGCGAAACGACTCAACAGGACCGTCAACTGCTCCCACCTCGCTTTCGGCTGAATCTGAAATTCTTCGATGTTCTCCTGATAACGCGTCAACAACTGCTCCAGCGAAATCTGTGGATTCTTGGTGACATAGCGCTGTCGCATCTGCATGCCCATTACCTGTTCGCGAAACAGCTGCTGTTGCCCTTTCAGCGATGAACCAACGCGCCTCAACGAGGCCTCCAATTCGGCACGGCTGGTCGCCTTGAGTGACGTCATAAGGTGAGGAACCTGGCTCTTCTCAAATTCGGCATCCACCCGCTCGTGGATGTGCTCCAACTGCTGATCGAGCTTATCACCCGCGTTCTGGGCACCGTCGCGCAGAAAGTCCACGTACAGCAACTTGTTACGAATGACCGGAGTCAGCATCCGTTTCAATAACGTTGCTCGCACCTGAGACAGCTCGGATGCTCTCACCGCCTGGCGTTGCTCGGGGGCCATCTTCTGTAAGATCCGACCGACTTCCTGTTCCACCATGGGTAACACGTCGCCGGCGAGAATCTGTTCATTCCCCACCCCGCCAACCAACTCGGTGGGTTGAAAAATTTGCAGCTTGGGACGGTCAGCGGCGCGTGCAACCACGGCCGGTAGGTCGGCCACACCGGCGNATGGAGCAGCCTGGCTAGTCGGTAAGACCGATGGTCGCCGCTGCAAAGATGCCGCGCGATCGTCACCCGAAGCGGAAAGAGCCGGAGGCTGACCCTCGGCCACCGCGGTCAACAGAGCGAGCGCCATGGCAACGCAATCGATTCCAANCCAGCCAGAGCGCGTTCCGACCACAATTCCACCCGACAGGAGGGGCTGAAAACAGCACGCCCGCAAGAAAGCGGGCGGAAAACGTCATTCCCGCTAGAAAGCGGGCGGCGGATTATAGGACCGTGCTAGCCCTGCGGCAACACCGATCTGGCCAATTCGAGCATCGCGTCGGGGTCACCAACTCCCTGGGCCACAGGGACATAGGCCGAAACGTCATCGACGATCCGAAAGCGAGCCTGGGTAATTTGGGCCAGCCTGTGCATTGTTGATGGATCCGCAAACGAGAAACGCAAGAACCGATCCTCGCCGCGAATCGCGGTGATCGTCCAACAGGCCGCATCGATTCGGAGTGCGGACAGTTGCAACAAACGCGTGGCGGCTGCGGGCGGGGCTCCGAAACGATCAACCAACTCGTCGCGATACAGACTCAGTTGGTCGCGACTCGCGACTCGGGCGAGACGGCGGTAAAAGTCGATCTTCAAACGCATGTCCGGCACGTAGTCGTCGGGGAGATAGGCCGCCCCCGGCAGGTCGATCTCGACGTCGATTGTCTCGGCAGGTGGCGCCTGCTTGAGCGAACGCACGGCGGTCTCCAGCAACTGGCAATACAGCTCGTAACCGACCATTGCGATATGGCCACTCTGCTGCGTTCCCAGTAGGTTCCCAGCGCCGCGGATCTCCAAATCTCGCATGGCGATCGCAAAACCCGCACCCATTTCACTGAACTCTTCAATCGCCCGCAATCGTCGGGCTGCGTTGGGAGTCAGCGGTTTACGGGAGTCGACCAGCAGGTAGCTGTAGGCTCGATGCTTGTATCGTCCCACACGGCCTCGCAGCTGATGCAGGTCAGCCAATCCGTAACGGTCGGCTTCGTCGATAAAAATCGTGTTGGCATTGGGAATGTCAAGGCCGCTCTCGACAATCGTAGTCGCCAACAGCAGATCAAAACGATGTGCCACAAAATCGACCATCACACGTTCCAATTCCGACTCTGGCATCTGCCCGTGGCCGATCCGAACACTCGCTTCGGGCACAATGCGTTTGAGTTTTTCGAAAACGACGTGAATATCGTGGACACGATTGTGCACGAAAAATATCTGGCCGCCTCGGTTGAGCTCGCGCAACACCGCGTGACGGATAAGATCATCGTCCCAGCGCATGACTCGCGTCTCCACCGCGATCCGATCCGCGGGTGCCGTCTGCAGATTCGAGATATCCCGTACTCCCACCAGTGACATGTGTAGCGTTCGTGGGATCGGTGTCGCGGACATCGTCATCACATCCACGGTGGTCCGAAATGTCTTCAGTCGCTCCTTCACCTCCACGCCAAAACGTTGCTCTTCGTCGATGATTACGAGGCCCAAATTGTAGAACTCTAGATCCCTGGAACCGATTCGATGGGTCCCAATCACGATATCGATCTGGCCCGATTTCAGTGCCGCAACGATTTCCCGCTGCTCGCTGCCGGAACAAAACCGACTCAGACGCGCAATGTCAAAAGGAAACTCGGACATGCGATCACGAAATGTCTGATAATGCTGCTCCGCCAGGATCGTGGTCGGGACGAGCACAGCCACCTGGTAACCGTTGTCGACGGCCTTGAAAGCGGCGCGCATCGCCAATTCCGTTTTCCCGTAACCAACATCACCACACACCAGACGGTCCATCGGGCGGGACCGCTCCATGTCCGACCTGATCGCCTCCGCCGCGGTGAGTTGATCGGGTGTTTCACGGTACGGAAACGAGGCGTCGAATTCTCGTTGCCAATCCGAATCGCCGGGGAAGGTGATGCCCGGACGTGACATCCGCGCGGCTTGTAGTTCGAGCAATTCGGCAGCCAAATCGGTCGCGGCGCTGGCAGCAGCCTGCTTCTGTCGCTGCCACGTCTTGCCTCCGATCCGCGCCAGCGCTGGTCGTGAACGGCTACCCCCGATGTACTTGTGGACCAGCCCGATGCGGGCCGCCGGTACGTAGACTCGGGTCCCTCCGGCAAATTCGATCTCCAAATGCTCCTCGATCTGGTCGTTGCGGTCCAACCGCTTGAGCCCCCGGTAGCGCCCGATGCCATGCGCCAAGTGCACCACCAAGTCACCNATTCCGAGTTCCAGAAAGCTATCGATCGCCTTTCCCATGCGGCGCCGCGGNGTCGGCCGTCTCAACTGACCGCGCGCAAATAGCTGGCTCCCGGTAATGACCAGTACACGATCTTCAACGAGACGAAACCCCTCACGGATTGTCCCGACCTGGAAGAACAATCTCCCGCTGGCAGCTGCTTGCGTCGTTACCAGCAACTCACCAAGCCGCTCCACCTCGGCTTCAGTGTGAGCGACAACAAACACATCGTGACCCTCGGCAATCCGGTCCAATTCTTCGCGCACGCGGCCGATTTCACCGCTGAATCGTTCAACCGATTCGATTCCCAGACGACAGGTCTCAGTCCCCGCCGCCCCGGCGAGCGCGGAAGCGCTCGCCAGTGGCGACTGCTGGACTCTGGACATGACTTCGCCCATCCCCAGCACGCCATCCAATTGCTCCAACCGGTCCAGATACCGCTTCCCCTGCTCAACGACCTGTTCAGGTTCCAGCAGTAAATACCAACACGTCGAGGGCAGGTAATCGATCAGACAAACCCCCTCGCCACCCACCACCGACAAGACCGTTAAGTCGATGTCCCGCAAGCCCTCCAAGCTGCGCTGCGATGCCACGTCAAAGCGACGCATCGACTCGACTTCGTCACCAAACAATTCCACGCGGACCGGATCGACCCAATCCGCGGCGAACACATCTAGGATGCCACCCCTGAGCGAGAACTCACCCGGCATTTCAACCGCGCTGGTGTGGTGAAACCCCTGCTCCACCAACCANTGAGACAGATCCTCGACATCCAACGTCGCACCCACCGAGAGGTGTCGGGTGTTGGCGTCCAGAGCGGTCGGGGCGGGAACCGGTTGTAGCAAACTCTGAATGCAACAGGCGAGTACTCGTGGATAATCGCCGGATGAACCCGCCGCCCGTAGCGCGTTCAAGATCACCAATCGCGCACCGTGGATTTCGTCATGCGGTACGTTTTCGTCAAGATCCGATTCCCACGGTGGAAAACTATCGACCGGACGGCGGGAAAACAATTTCATGTCCGCGCAGAACTCGTCCATCTCGTCAGCGTCCGCACAGATCACCACCAGAATCCCCGGTACATGCGTTCCGAGATTAGCGGCTAACAGCGCGCACGCCGACCCGTAAACACCTTCGAATGCGGTCGCGTCACCCGACTCGAGCGCCGCCACGGCCGCGCCAAAACCGGCGTGCGCCGCGAGTCCCTGCGGCAATGCGAGCAGTCGTTCGTAAGTCCGATCAGGCAACGGCGAAGNACTCGTCATTTCACAGCGACTCAAAGACGGCCACGACTCAAAGACTCCGACACGGCACCGCCTGNGCGGCCAATCGCTCATCAGCCAAAGGAACGTTGAGGGGTAGGCGAACCTCGCTAGGGATCTGCGTTGTCCCCAGAGCCAACGATCGCTCCCCTGTGTAGCGACGTTCTCGACCTGCACCGTCCGTTAACTATATGGATTCTAATAACTATGTGGATTCTGATAACTATGTGGATTCNNACGGATTTGGTCAACTTCTCCCTTTCGGTCGCGCCAGTTATAATTAGTCAATAACGAAACGAGAGCAGTCTTGAGGGTGGTTTATTGATGCCCGAGTCCCAACATATTGACGCATTGTTGCAAGCGTGGCCCTACAGTCACAACAGTATGAACATCCGACTTGTCGCCTGCGAGGACGGTCGCGAAGTACTGCAGATGCGCGTCGATCTGGGTGTCCTGCAATTGGAAACATCAGGCCGGCCCGACGGCCAGCGGCCCGAAGGCGAGCAGACGTACTACGATTATTTGATGCGACAGTCCATCTTCGAGGGCGACGGGTTCGTGCTCGATGACGACGAATGCGACGAAGCCGACCGCGAATTCATCCAGTTCTATCATCGACGCGTTTGCTGGCTGCGGTTGCAGCAATACGATCGCGCGGTTGAAGATGCCGACCACACGCTGGGCTTGATGGACTTCTGCCGCGACCATTCGCCCGACGAACAATGGACCGTGTCGCATGAACAGTACCGTCCATTCGTCCTCTTCCAGCGCACCCAAGCCGCTGCCCTGGCGGCGTTGGAAGAAAACGGACCAGAAGAGGCGGTCCAGGAAATCGAGGGAGGGCTCGCAGAACTCCATTCCCTATTCGTCGAGCACGAACTCGAAAGTCAATTTGATGAAGACGACCTGGTCACGCGACTAACGGAATTACGGGACTCGCTGCAAGGTCAGTACGATGGTGGAAAAACGCTGCAACAAGAACTTTCGGAAGCGATCGCGGCCGAGGAGTATGAGCGCGCAGCACGCATNCGCGACGAAATGGCGCGGCGCGATAGCGGTCACCACTAGCCCCGACCACCTCGCCACCGTCTAGGGTTGTCGCATCACAGCACGTTTTCGTCCCGTTCAAGTGGGGCGCCTGTGATTCCAGCTGCAGCTCGCCCTGCGAACAATCATCGACCAGCCTTGCGAGCCTAACCGAATCGCCACTTGAGGCCACCATTAGAGCTTTGGGATCCCCAATGCAAATCGCCGTAACCGGAGCCACCGGATTTCTCGGACACTACATCGTCCGCAATCTAATCGACGCCGGCCATCACCTGTGCTGCTGGCATCGTCCGTCGAGTGATCGGCAGCATCTGGAATCGCAGTCCGCTCAACTGACCTGGGTACCGGGCGAGCTGAGCGACACGACTTCAGCAGAGGCATTAGTCGACGGTTGCGAAGCGGTGGTGCACGGCGCACTCTGGCGGCCAGGCAACCTATTTCGAGGTGGCGAAGGCGACCTGATTCGATTCACCGAAACCAATCTGCTGGGAACGCTGCGGTTGATTGAGGCCGCCAGAGTGGCCGGTGTGCGGCGCTTCATTTTCATTTCCAGCTGCGCGGTCCACGAAGAAATCCTGGACGACCGCCCCCTCGATGAAACGCACCCGCTATGGCCGCGAACGCACTACGGCGCACACAAGGCTGCCTTGGAGAAGTTCATCCACAGTTATGGATTCGGCGCAGGATATGAAATCTGCGCGCTGCGGCCGACGGGGATTTACGGGGTCAGTCATCCGCCGATAGACAGTAAGTGGTTCTCGCTGGTTCGGGACGTGACGAGGGGACAACCTGTCGAATGCCGCAGGGGAGGGAAAGAGGTACACGCCGCCGATGTTGCCCGAGCGGTCGAGCTTCTGCTTTCGGCAAAGGACATCGCCGGCCAGGCGTTCAACTGCTACGACCGCTATGTCTCCGAGTTCGACGTTGTCGAGATCGCCTGCCGGCTGACCCAAAGCACGAGTCCCATCAGCGGGGGACAAACGCAACCTCGTCATTGGATCGACAATCGCAAACTGTGTTCGCTCGGCCTGCAATTCGGCGGCCAGGCGCTCCTCGAAGAGACGATTGGCCAACTCGTTCGGCACGCGCGCTAAACCGGGGCACCCGTCGCCGCCCCGCCGATGATGCTCAAGCCNAGGTAAGCTCGCTTTAGAGCAATTCTCGGATAGGCTGGCCGTTCTCCTGCACCACATGGATCGGCCGCTGCCGGTCGTTTAGGTAGGTCGTGTCCAGTGGGACATCCATGTGTCGATAAATCGTCGCGGCNAGATCGCCAGGAGTAATCGGACGTTCTCGGATTTGGGATCCGTCACTTTCTGTGGAACCGATCACCTGGCCGTGTTGTAACCCACCNCCCGCCATCAGCATCGACATCACTACCGGCCAGTGGTTGCGCCCATCAAAGCTCCCCTGAGTACCCGTCTGCGGGGTACGACCGAATTCTCCCATCGCCAACACCAGTACGTCGTCCAACATTCGCCGCTCTGAGAGGTCGTTGACGAGTGTGGTGAACAAATGGTCAAACAACGGAAGCAAGGGACCNAAACCTTTTGAGATTCCTCCGTAAACGCCCCCTGGAATGCCGTGATTGTCCCAGGTTCCGGACGCCGTGTGATAACTTAAGTCCAGGGTCACAAACGTAGCCCCGCGCTCGACCAGGCGGCGGGCCAAGAGAGCTTGCTGACACCACAGGTGGGCACCGTAACGATCTCTTGACCGCTGCGGTTCGAGATCGACATCGAAGGCCTCCTGCGCGCGCCGACCCGTTACCATTTCAACCGCTTGTCGATGATAGACATCCAACGCGTCCATCCAGCCCCGGCTATCGAGCTGACTACGGAGGCGGTCAAAGTCCCGCAATAGAGCCCGGCGACTGTAGATTCGATCATGTGTCAGGCCGCCGGGAAGCTGAAATAGCGGCGCCCCGCCGACCTTTCCCGTATCCCGCCCGACCAAGTCATAGACCGGTAAGCGAGCCGCTTTCTGGGCGATGAAAGGGTCGTACTGCTGTCCCAAGTCTCCCGCGTATGCCAGATGCGATCGCGAACGCTGAAAAGCCACGTAAGGCGGCATGCCGATCTGGTTTGCACCCCGGTGTTTGGCGATCACCGATCCGATCGCGGGGAATTGCCCTCCTTTGGGATTCGCCCGCGGCGCAGCTCCACGGTGCCCCGTTTGAAAAACCATGTTCGGCTCGTGGTTGCTGTGCCGGGCATCGACACTCCTCAGTACCGAGATCTGATCCAGCATCGCCGCCTGTTTCGGCAGGTGCTCGCAGACCAAGACGCCAGGAAGCTTGGTCTGGATCACACCGAAAGGCCCGCGATTCTCGGGCGGACGGTTCGGTTTGGGATCCCAGGTATCGATATGGCTCGGTCCACCGGCCATCCAGAGCAGAATTACGCTCTTGTTGCGCTGGACACTTCCACCCTGCGCGGCAACGGCTGCACGGTGTCGCAATAGGTTGGGCAGCGACAATCCGGCCACCCCAGCCAGACTCGCCTTCAACATCCCTCTGCGGTCCAACAACGTCAGCCCTTCACGCGAGCGGCCACAATAATCGGAAAACGCGTGTCGGTGGTGGGGAGGGTACATCGTCATTGGCAAGGATCAGCAAAGTCATCAACTGGGGAAAACAGGACCGACTTTTTAGATTATCGCAAATCGACGCACCGCATCCAAGTGAAACTCGGGAAATCGATGGGTTTCAAAGCGGTCAATCCAATCCCATGCGCAAACCCACGTCAGACCGTACAACGATCAACCGAGAATTTGCTGCCAATCGCAACGGGTTATCGAGCCGGACGGGTCGTCTTCGGCTGTAGTTCCAGTAGACCCCATAGACTGGGATCACTGACAAACGGGAATTCCGGTGCGATACTGAAGGTCTGCCAACCGAGTTCGCGGTCGATCACGGCGTAGGAGAATCCCAGCGAGGTGGTTTCGCTGACGTCAAAGCCGGTCAGCGCATCCGCCGGAATCCAAACGTGCAGCAGGTAGCCATCAATCCGCTTCTCGCTGTGAATCCCGAACTGGTCCGCGGGAATCGGCTTGGGGTGCTCGCGGGCTCTGGCGATCGCAACGGTCGTTGCGACCGGCTGATCGAGCCGCGTCCCCTGCCCGAACGGGAGAAACGCCATCCGGTGGCAGAAACGATTGGCGCGATGGATTCCCTGTGTTTCGCGCGTCGCAATCCACAGCTGAAGGCCATCGCTATCCTCAACCCGAGTCGCTCGACACCAGGGGAGCTGTTTCTTCCCACGCACGCGGACCGTAACGAACAATCCGGATTCGTTCCAAGCGACACACACCTCAGCAAACAACCGCCGACCCTCCAATTCTCCAAAACTCGGGAGCAGACAAGCGTCCGGGAGCTCGACGCCACCGGTGGACCACTTTAGGTCCCGGAACGCGCACGGCGCTGCATATCGAAACAGGAAGTTGGGGGCGAGCAGGATTTCTTTCATTGCTTAGACCTCGTCGCTACCGGGGCCTATGCCGCGCAAGTGCTCGCCCAAGAATGCCCGCAAATCGCCCCGACGCAAATCGCTGAGCGTTCGGAACTTCAGACGGATATGGTCGACGCCCGGCTTGGCGTCGTCGAATTCGCGATCTCGTCCCAGCTCAGCCACGCGTCCAAAACCCATCTGGTTCTTGGGACCCGTCAGTACCAGGTCGAGTGATTCGTGACGTTTGGTTAACAAGCGTGCCCATGGCTCTCGCTGACCTGAAACACACAGATTTACCTGGACCTGATTATTCCAGAGGAATTCACCCTGGGGAGCGACTTCCGTCAGAATTTCGACCAATTCTTCGAGAACACTCGATTTCCACTTCACCGAGCGACCGGGTGAAAAACCCTTCCGCATAAAATGCCATTTCCGTCCCAACTTTTTCCAGGGACTGAAGTCATCAATCGAGCGCCCCGTACCGCCGTGCAGTTCCTCAAAACGTCGCACCGCCTGCTCAAGAAAGTCCCAGAATCCGGCGCAGTCGATCTCCTCCCATGTGTGCACCCGCAACTCGACTTCCTGAAAGGGACCCCGGGCATTTTTTACCTTGACGCGGGATTCATTGCTGTACAGCGGGACCTCGTCCAGCTGGTTGAGCGTCTTGAGGGGGATTTGTTGCTCCAAGGCGCTCCTCTGAAAAGTATTCCGAGCCGTGCGGAACTTCATTTTCAGTAACCATGCCTCTCCCGTAATCGCGTGGAAGAACCAACCTTCGCTCTTCTTCGTCGCGGCGATTTCCACGACACCGCGGCCGTTCCAATCGGTCGCGCTGAAGTCGCCCAACTCGTGAATCCGATCGACAACGTGTTCTAGAATGTGACCGTCCCAGCGGGTCGCCTCGCCGCGTCGTCCCACGCGGTCGCGGGTGTGCCATCGGCGACCGTCGACCTGCCAGGGCATGCTCGCATTTTTTCCGACATCCGCGATGTCCATATCCCCCGGTCGCGGATCCTCTGCCGCCGGATCCTGGTTATGGGGGCGGGCCACGTGGGGTCCGGCGGCCAACACCGGCGCAAGCGCAACGGCGGTGTGAGAAACCAACCCGGAGCGGGTCACGTGGCGGTTCGTCAGTGCCTGCGCCGGGGGGTCGGTCGCTTCCCGACAGATCATCTCGGGCGTCCCGGCAGCGACGATCTGGCCGCCCCCGCTCCCCGCTTCTGGCCCCAAGTCGATCACCCAGTCCGCCTGTTTGATAACATCCAGATTATGTTCGATTACCACGACCGTGTTCCCCAGATCGATGAGGCGGTGCAAAACGTCGAGTAGCTTCCGCAGATCATCGAAATGCAAGCCGGTGGTGGGTTCGTCGAGCAAGTAAAGCGTGCGACCGGTGTCGGGACGAGAAAGCTCTGCCGACAGCTTGACACGTTGCGCTTCACCGCCGGACAACGTCGGCGCTGCTTGTCCCAATCTCAGGTAGTCGAGGCCAACCGCACAGAGGGTCTCCAGTACTCGGCGGATCTTGGGGATATTCTGAAACAACACCAGAGCTTCGCGGCAAGTCGCATCGAGCACATCGCTGATCGAAGAACCGTGGAACTGGATCGCGAGTGTTTCAGGGTTGTAACGTTTTCCCTGGCAGCTGTCGCACTCCACCCAGACATCCGGAAGAAAGTGCATTTCGATACAGATTTGCCCATTTCCTTCGCAGTTCTCGCAGCGCCCACCCGGAACGTTAAAACTAAAACGCCGTGGGGAGTAACCGCGCAGCTTGGACTGCGGCAACTGAGCAAACAACATCCGGATCAACTCAAACACCCCGGTGTAGGTCGCAGGATTCGACGTCGGCGAGTTGCCCAGCGGCGTCTGGTCGACCCGGATCACCTTGTTGATGTGCTCGATCCCTTCAATCGCGTCATGCGCTCCTGCCACATGACTCGCTCGATGTAATCGACGCGACAGGGCCCGGTAGAGAATGTCGTCAATCAGCGAACTCTTTCCGCTCCCACTAGGCCCGGTCACCGCGGTCAACATCCCGAGCGGGATTTGCGCATCCACGCCGCACAGATTATTATGCCGGGCCCCTCGAATTCCCAGCCAGTCCGGCTCGAGCCCCGCCGCTGCCAACGACTCGCTGCGCCGATTGCTGGGAACGGAAATCGACTTCTTACCCGACAGGTAGGGCCCGGTTACCGACTTCCGGCTCCGCGCCAGCTGTCGCGGCGTTCCAGTCGCCACAATATGACCCCCCAGTTTTCCGGCGCCCGGACCAAAATCGGACAGGTAATCACTACCCTCGATGACCTCCCGATCGTGTTCGATCAGCAGGAGTGTGTTACCCAGGTCGCGGAGCTTGTACAACGCCGACAGTAGTCGGTGGTTGTCGCGGGGATGGAGCCCAATCGTCGGTTCGTCCAGCACGTATAGAACACCACACAACCCGCTTCCCAGCTGACTGGCTAGGCGAATACGTTGCGCTTCACCATTGGACAGCGTGGCAGCTCCTCGCGCGAGCGAGACATAGTCGAGGCCAACGTCGACCAGAAATTGGACTCGATTCTTGATCTCGCGCACGACTTCTCCGACGATGCGGCTATCACGTTGCGAGAGTCGCCAGCGTTGAAGTTCTTTCAACAGGGAGCCCAAGGGAAGTCGACACAACTCGTCGATCGTGCGTTTGCGAAAACGAGCAGCCGCCGCATCGTCCCGGAGTCTCGCTCCAGCACAGGACGAACAGGCCACCTCATCGATAAACTGCTCCAGGCGGGTGCGAAACGCGGGAGACAGTCGCGAGGCCTCCTCCAATGCTGGGTAAAGGCCCTTAAATTGAAAGCGAAACAGCGGCCTCGACTTGCGGCTGGCGCCCGACTTACGCCCCCGGGCTCCACGTTTGCCGCGGTATACCTCTAGCCACTGGCTCCCGGTGCCGTGCATGATTACCCGGCGCTGACGTGCGCTGAGGTCGTGGAAGGGCACATCCAAGGGCACCCCGGTGGCCTCGCTGAGGCCGTTCAGCATCCACTGAGAAACATCCAACCGCACGTCCGGCCAGAGTCGCACCGCACCCTCCGCCAATGTCCATTTCTCATCGTTTAACAGCGCATTGGGATTGGCCCCCGTCTGCGTCCCCAGGCCTTCGCAGGAAGGGCACCAACCGAGATGACTGTTGAACGAGAAATTGTGTGGGCTGAGTCGTTCAAAACTGCGACCGCAGCGGTCGCACGCCAGGTGCTGGCTGTGAGAGACGACCTCCCAGCGGTGTTCTGGAAGTCGTTCGTCGGCAACCGCGACGCGCAACACACCGCGTCCCACCGCCAGTGCGTTTTCGACACTGTCGGCAATCCGCGACCTTTGATTCGCGCGAACGATCACACGATCGATCACCACATCCACGTCCTGCTGCTGCCGGCGGTCAATCGCGGGAGCGTTCTCCACCGGGTAGGTCCGACCATCCACACGAATCCGAACATACCCCGCGGTTCGCATCTCGTTCCAGAACGTATCGGTCTGCTGATCCGAATCGACTTCCACGGGCGCCATTAGGAACAGTCGGGTCCCCTCGGCGTGGTTCATGATCTTGTCGATTATCTCGTCGCCGGTCTGGGTGCCGACAACGAGATCACAATCGGGGCAATAGGGCGTCCCCAACCGACTCATCAAGATGCGCAGGTAATCGTAGATCTCTGTAACGGTTCCAACCGTACTGCGCGGCGTGTGGCCCAGATTTTTTTGTTCGATCGCGATCGCCGGGGATAATCCCTCGATGTGATCCAGCGCCGGCTTCTGCACCTGGTTGACGAACTGCCTCGCGTAAGAACTGAGGCTCTCGACGTATCGCCGTTGTCCCTCGGCGTAGATCGTGTCCATCGCCAGCGACGTCTTTCCCGAACCACTCGGACCACAGAATACCGTCATCTTGTCCCGGTGTATCTCGGCATCGACCGAGTTCAAATTGTGCTGTGTGGCACCCTGTACCGTGATCCGCTTGGCAATGCTTCCGCGGCGACCAGTAGTCGCCGAGCCATTGCGACGCCGTCGCGCCGGTGTTGTATGACGACCGGTCCGGAGCGATTGATCGGGTGAAAGAGTGCGCTGCAACCCACACCCCGTATGGGACGCGGCAACCGCCGCGACGTGGACTGGAGTTCCGGCAGCGACCAACCGCCCACCCGCGTCTCCCCCGTCGGGACCCAGATCGATGATCCAATCGGCCGTCTTGATGACATCCAGATTATGCTCGACAACCACCACCGTATTGCCAGTGTTGACAAATCCGTGCAATACATCGAGCAGTAATTGAATGTCGGCAAAGTGCAGTCCGGTCGTCGGCTCGTCGAGGACGTAAAGCGTCCGCCCCGTTGGTTTCTTGACCAGTTCACGAGCCAACTTAATACGTTGCGCTTCACCCCCACTGAGCGTGGGTGACGGTTGCCCCAACTTAAGGTAGTCCAAGCCAACCGCGTGCAGGGTCTGCAACTTGTTCTTGACCTGCGGGACATTCTCAAAGACATCCAACAATTGCTGAACATCCATCTCCAGAACATCCGCGATAGAATGCTCTTTGAAGGTAACTTGCAGAGTTTCGCGGTTGTAACGATGTCCTTCGCAGACCGAACACGTCACCCAAACGTCCGCCAGAAAGTCCATTTCCAACCGATTGGATCCGTTCCCCTCGCAAGCTTCGCAGCGCCCACCCGACACGTTGAAGCTGAATCGCCCCGGAGCGTAGCCGCGACGCTTGGATTCGGGCAGCTTCGCGTACAGCTTGCGAATTTCATCGAAGACTTTGATGTACGTTCCAGGGTTGCTCCGTGGCGTACGGCCGATTGGCGATTGGTCGATGGAAATCAGCTTGTCGAGATGATCTAGTCCGTCGATCGCCGTATGTTTTCCCGGCGCGGCCAGGCCCCCGTTGAGATCACGGTGTAGTGACTGCACGATGATGTCATTCACCAGGGAGCTCTTCCCCGAACCACTGACCCCCGTAACGCAGACAAAAGTCCCCAGCGGAATCTCGACGTCGATCTCGGCCAAGTTGTTCTGCGCCGCGCCACGAATCCGGAGCACCGGGAGGTCGCCGATTGACTGGATCGGTGACGGGGCGAGCTTCCGGTGCATTTTCGTGGGTGCACCCGGCTGCCCATTGGGATCGTCGCCCGCGAGACTCCCCTCGAAACGATGCCGGTCAGGGATGCTGATTTCCCGCTTACCGGATAGAAACTGCCCGGTTAAACTTCTCGGTGCTTTGAGAATCTCTGTAAGCGGCCCCTCCGCAACCACTTCTCCGCCGCGAACACCGGGTCCCGGACCAAAATCAACCACGTGGTCCGCCGCCCGAATCGTGTCTTCGTCGTGCTCGACGACGACGACCGTATTGCCCATGTCGCGAAGCTTCTGCAAAGTCTCCAGCAACCGGGCATTGTCGCGTGGATGCAAACCAATCGACGGCTCGTCAAGAATATAGAGCACTCCCACCAAGCCCGACCCAATCTGTCCTGCCAACCGAATCCGCTGCGATTCGCCACCGGACAACGTGGGGGCCGTGCGGTTGAGGGTCAGGTAATCGAGGCCGACATTCATCAGAAATCCAAGACGGTTCCTGATCTCCTTGAGCGCTTCTTGGGCGATCAGCACACCGGTCGCATCCAACCGTAGATCCTGGAAGAAGTCGTATGCCCGCTTGACCGGCAGCTGGCATACAGCCGGGAGTGACAGACTCGACGCGTCTCCAAACGCCGCGTGCCGCGTGGTGAGATGAATCGATCTCGCCTGATCGTTCAAGCGGTCGCCCTGGCATTCGACACACTTCACCTGCCGCATGTAATGTTCCAGTTGCCGTCGCTGCGGTGCGCTGCGGCTGGTGCGATACTTGGATTGCAGTTCGGGAATCACGCCATCGAACGTGCCACCGTACTTCAGCGGTGAAGTGCCTTTGCGCCAGGTAAAGGTGATATGTTCCTCGCCGGTGCCCCACAGCCATAAATCGCGAAGTTCGCTGGCCAGAGAATCCCACGCCGTTTCCAACATGGTCCCTTCGGGAAGATCGCGCTTTCTCTCGACAGTACTGGCCACCCCTTGATAAATATGGCGCCGCCATCTGCCGATCTCACTCCACTTACCGACCGTCTGCAACGCGCCTTGCTTAAACGTCCGCTGCCCATTGGGGACCAGCAGGTCCTCATCGAAAGAGAACAGCTCGCCCAGTCCGTCGCAGTCCACACACATTCCCTGCGGGCTATTGAAACTGAACAGCTGAGGCGTGGGTGGAGCAAAACTGATGCCACAATAGGTGCATGCGTAGTCACACGAAAAGACAATATCACCCCGATGCGAACCGCGTTTTGCGGAACCTCGGCCCGGTGTCATCCGCGTCGCTGCGTCACCGCCGTCCGCGTGCTCCGCGTCGTCTTCGACAGCCACCACCAGGCTGCCCCCGCCGACTTTGAGACCGAGTTCCACCGCTTCGGCCAAACGTGGACGCAAGCCCTGCTTGACCACCAACCGATCGACGACAACTTCGATATAGTGCTTCATGCGGCGATCGAGCCGCGGCGGATCGGACAGGGCGAAGATTTCTCCGTTGACGCGCGCCCGGACAAAACCCTGTTTGATCAGATCCTCAAAAAGCTCGCGGTACTCGCCCTTTTGTGCACGCACCAGGGGCGCCAGTACCAGAAACCGAGCGTTCGCGGGAAAACCGAGAATGCGAGCGATGATTTGCTCGCGCGTCTGCGCGGTGATCTCTCGTCGACACTGGGGGCAAAATCCCTGACCAACTCGGGCGAACAAGACGCGCAAGTAATCGTAGATTTCGGTGATCGTGCCGACGGTCGAACGGGGATTCTTGCCACTCGACTTCTGTGAAATCGAAATCGACGGACTCAATCCCTGGATATGATCGACTTCCGGTTTGGGCATCTGGCCCAGGAATTGTCGAGCGAAGCTCGAAAGGCTCTCGACGTAGCGCCGCTGGCCTTCCGCGTACAGCGTGTCAAACGCCAGCGAACTCTTGCCGGATCCACTAACGCCCGTCAAGCAAATCAACCGGTTGCGTGGCAGAACGAGATCGACATTGCGCAAATTGTGTTCGCGCGCACCTTTGATGATGATGTCCGACGCGGGCATAACCGATGGGTGTTTTCGAGGAGATCCTTCTTCCCTAGACAGCTCGCCATTCTAGCCTTCGTTCACGTGGCGTGTAGCGGGCCTGTGGACGATTTTGTGCGGATCGTGTGCCGTCCCTCGCGCGTCCCAGAGCCATCCTACCGCTCGCGACCCGGCTCATGGTGTCACCACGCTGCCATCGCGGCGGCGGATTGCCGGCCAGGCGCCGTTGAATGGATGCTCTGGGAAGGGGTACCGGGCGGCCGCCCGTTCGTCGATATCAATACCCAGGCCCGGTTTGTCGTTTGGCCACAGCGCACCGGCTCGCATTTCCGGCCCGCCGGGAAACACCTCCAGGCTGGCCTCCTGAAAAGGGGTAAATTCCTGAATCCCGAAATTATGGCAACATAAATCAAGAGCCAAATTGGCGGCGTGTCCGACCGGCGAGGTATCTCCAGGACCATGCCAAGCGGTGGCCACACCAAAAAACTCGCACAGGTGTGCCACCCGCAAACCAGCGCTGAGCCCACCGATTTGCGACAGATGGATCCGAATGTAATCAATCAAGCGTTCTTTGATCAGCGGTACAAACTCCGCTGGATTATTGAAGAGCTCGCCCATCGCAATTGGAATCACCGAATGGTGGCGGAGTAGGCGAAAGTGATCGATTTCTTCCGGTGGCAACGGATCCTCGAAGAAAAACAAACGATACGGTTCCAGATCCCTGGCAAGCTGCAGCGCCAGAGGGCCCGGCACACGCTCATGTACATCATGTAACAACTCGATTTCCTCACCCAGTGCGCAACGTGCCTGTTCGAACAAACGGTTTGCGATCCGCACATAGTCAGCCGGTTCGAACAAGCTCTGGGGGGTCGTCGGGCCGTCGACACTCTGACCAGGTTGCAAGTCGGAGGGCGTTCCATAGGTGGCTTGACCGGGTACTTCCACTTGCAGGCGGACATGACGATGACCTTGTTCGATCCACGCTTGCGCGCGTTCGATCACTTGCGGAATGTCGCATCCGCTGGCGTGCACGTAAACGTCGGCGGATTGTCGACACTTGCCGCCCCACAGCTCGTAGACGGGCATCGCCGCCCGTTTACCTTTCAAATCCCAGAGCGCCATGTCAACGCCCGACAACGCGTTGTTCAAAACGGGACCGTTCCGCCAATACGAGCTCATCCGAGCGGACCAAAAGATATCTTCAATCTCATCGATATCACGGTTCCGCAGGAATGGATCCAGATACTGCTCCACCGATTCGACCACCGCCAGCGGACGCTGGGTAAACGTGGCACATCCCAACCCGTACAATCCCGGTTCGCTGGTCTCCAATTTGACGATCACCAGACGGATTCCGGCGGGCGCAGTCAAAATACAACGGATCTTACGGATACGGACTGTCATCGCGAACTTGCTTTCAATCGACACGGACCCACCGTCACGATGCATCCGCTGGCGGGCAGCCTGTTGTGACTATTGTTTGGTCACGACTTCGTCCAAATTCAGGATCATGCTAGCCACCGTCGTGTAGGCGGCAAGTTCCGCGGGGTCCAGCCGTTCGTCGGTGACGAACTCACCCGCCGTCGCCAGTCGCTTGGCATCGTCTGGTTTCTGCCGAAACTCGTTTAGATAATGGCGCCACCCCTCGACCAACACCTGCAGCTCCATCGGACTGGGTGGGCGAGCCGTGGCTAGCCGAAAAATAAGCGCCAATCGGGACTCGGGGTTTTCTCCCGCTTGTTGCATCACACGCTGTGCCAGTACCCGCGCCGTTTCGACAAACGTGATGTCGTTCATCAACGCCAAAGATTGCAGCGGCGTGTTGGTTCGCGATCGCTGCACTGTACACGCTTCTCGCGCGGTAGCATCGAGCGTCATCATGGTCGGCGGAGCCACGGTTCGCTTCCAATAGGTATACATGCTGCGCCGGTATAGCTCGCCATCATGGGCCTGTTGGTAGTCCGTGTCGGAGGCAATTTCTTTCCACAGCCCGGCCGGTTGATAAGGCCGCACCGACGGACCGCCCAGGCGACGATTCAACAAGCCGCTTACGGCGAGCGCTTGATCGCGGATCGCCTCGGCGGAAAGACGGAACCGGGGTCCGCGCGAAAACCATCGATTTTCCGGATCCCGAGCCAAACCTTCGGCTGTGATATGGGAGGCCTGGCGATAGGTTGAACTCATGACAATCCGCTGTTGCAGAGATTTCACATCCCACTCGCGATGAGTGAACTCTGTCGCCAACCAATCCAGCAACTGCGGATGACTTGGTCGTGCGCCCTGTGAACCAAAATCCTCCGCGGTCTTGACCAACCCCTCTCCAAAGTAGAGTTGCCAAAACCGGTTGATGGCAACCCGCGCCGTGAGTGGATGGGAGGGATCGACAAGCCAGCGCGCAAACCCCAATCGATTTCGCGCGCTGCCTTGCGGCAGCGGCGGAAAGACCGCGGGGACGCCGGGCTCCACTCGCGCTCCCGGTTTGTTGTACTGCCCACGTTCCAGGATGTGTGTGGCGCGGGGAGTTGGCATCTCCTGCATCACCATTACCGTCGGTACCGATTCCCAGAACTCTCGCCGGCGATCGCGCAGGTCGTCTCGGCTGTGAAAAGCCTGCTGGATGTCCTCCGGAGCATGGTACTCGATGAAGTAAGCCCTGAGTTTTCGGCGCTGGGCGTCACTGCGCAGAGGGGGTTTGACCGCCAGGATGTCCCGAATCGTGCTGGGAGTCGCCAACAGTAGGACNTCCGCGGCGGTGAGATCGCGATCGTAAACCCGCACCTCGTCGATTTTTCCCACAAACGCACTGTGACCGCCGCCGATGCGAAGGGGCTCCTCACTGACAAACGACTGGTTGATGCCATCCAAATGGATACGCAATGCGACGGGCTCGCCGTCCACAAAAACGCGGATACCGGTCGCCACTCGCGATCCGTCATAACACATGGCAATGTGGTACCAGCGACCAACCTCAAACGCCTGTTCGGTTTCCACGCGAATCGAGTCATCCAGCCACCGTTTGACCAGGTTGACTTGGATTCGCCCGTTTTCGAGGTGTACGTAGTAACCACTGCCTCGCGGTGTAGGTGTCATTCGAGAGACGATGGTGCCGCTTTTCTGGTCAGGCTGAATCCAGGCCGTCACCGCAAATGCATCGAAGTAACCGAATTTCGCAGTATCTCCGGCATCGACCCGGGTACGACCATCCAAACCGGCTGATTGATCCAGTTTTCCCGCAACAAAAGAACCACCGGGATGCTCAAACCGTGCTCCCCCTTGACCCTGTTTGGACTCGACCAGATTTCCGTCCAGAGGAAAGTGCGCCACGAGTCCTTTGGTCAGCGACCAGGGAGTGGCCGTCAGTTCACCGGGCTNCTGCTCCCAGAGAACCTGCGCCCGATCGACCGTATCGTTCAATTGCCGGGNCTTCTGTTCGGCGGCCGCCAGCGACGCGTCGAGTTCGTCAAGCTCGCGCACTTGGATCGCCGTGGGCGCTTTGATAAACGGGGGCGAATTCCCCTCTTTGATCGCGCGGCCCGACTCCGGGAGGTTGTTGAAGAACGCGGCGATCTGATAAAACTCTTTCTGCTTGAGAGGGTCGTATTTATGATCGTGACATCGCGCGCAACCTATTGTTAAGCTCAACCACACTGTAAACGTCGTGTCGACACGATCGACGACGTATTCGACCTGATACTCCTCGGGGATGATTCCCCCTTCCGCGTTGCCGCGGTGGTTGCGGTTGAAACCAGTCGCAATCCGCTGATTGAGTGTGGGGTTAGGAAGCAGATCCCCTGCCAACTGCTCAATCGTAAACTGGTCGTAGGGCATGTTCTCATTGAATGCGTCGATCACCCAATCACGCCAACGCCACATCGTTCGAGGCCCATCGTTCTGGTAACCACTCGTGTCTGCGTACCGCGCCGCATCGAGCCAAACCAGACCCATTCGCTCACCGAAGTGGCGGGAACTCAAGAGACGATCGACGACTCGCTCGTAAGCGTCCGGACGCNCATCGGCCAGAAATCGGTCGATCGCCTCCAGCGTCGGAGGTAAGCCGGTCAAATCGAGCGTGACCCGACGGATCAGTGTCGATCGGGTGGCCCGTTCCGATGGCGTGATTCCCTCGGCCTCGAGCCTGCTGAGGACAAAATGATCAATCGGATTTGTAGTCCAGGATCGATCTTGTANCTNGGGCAGCGCTGCGCGTTGGGGTGGAACAAAAGCCCAATGTTCCTGCCACCGAGCACCCTGCTCGATCCAGCGCCTNAGCAGCACAATCTGCGCCGCCGATAGACTCCGTCCGGAATCCGCCGGGGGCATCTTGAAGTCAGGATCGTTCGAGGAGATGCGACGAGCCAATACACTGGCTGCCAAGTCGCCGGGGACAATCGCGCGACCATTCTCAAGGTCGGCAAAGGCGCCGTCGCGCGTATCCAACCTGAAGTCTGACACCCGCTGCTGCTGATCGGGCCCGTGGCACTTGAAGCAGATGTCAGAGAGAATCGGTCGAATGTCTCGACCAAACAAAACCGGTTTCGTCTCGGCGGCCAACAACGGCACAGCTGCGCCTGCCAACAGGACCAAATTCGCAGCGGCGACGAC
The DNA here is from genome assembly GCA_002702965.1 of Planctomycetaceae bacterium. GTDB lineage: Bacteria > Planctomycetota > Planctomycetia > Pirellulales > Pirellulaceae > UBA9264. Next base: position 11,895 of record PADE01000050.1, on the reverse strand, counting down.
CATTCCGCGGTGAGTCGGTGTCATCTTTTTNGATCCCCGTTGATGCGCGTTGGACGTGAGCTAACTCACTACGTTGAGTCCCCCTATTTTGGCCGGCGACGGCAACTAAGTCGAGTCCTTCGCGCAGGTTCGCACGGAACCGCGGTAGTTCGTCAGTCGGCCCCATGGGCGGCATCCTCAAGGCGCACACCGAACCTCTGAGCAGCAGGTCCGAGCCCGCACGTCTNTGGCCGTTAAGAAGGAGCGTAGAAACGAGAACCGCGACGGTCCATCTCCAGCAATCCCGCGGTGGGTCGAGTCCGCGCGCCGAGCGCTTCCAGCGGCTTCAGTTGCTCCAATAAAGCAGCTGTCCCCACACAATCCGCCCAGAACAACAATCCNCCCTTGAAGGGGGGGAAACCAAGACCGTAAATCAACCCCAGATCGATGTCGCGCGCATCGCGTACGATCTTCTCGTCGAGAATCCGGGTCGCTTCCAACACCATCGGCAAGAACAGACGCTGCTGTAGTTCTTCCTGGGAGAAACTCCGCGTACCACGCAGATAGGGCTCTAAGAATCGCTGCAAATCGGGGTCCTCGTGACCACGGCTTTTCCCGTTGGGGTAGACGAAAAATCCAGCGCCCGACTTCTGTCCCAGCCGACCCGCTTTCACCAGCGCCGGGAGCACCGGGGAAGCGATAATTCGATCGGGGAAAGCCTGGTACATCGTCGTCCCCGCGTAACAAGCGGTGTCGAGTCCCACGACGTCGTAGAGCGTAATCGGACCCATCGGCATTCCGAAGGAGCGTGCAGCGCGTTCAATNTCCCGCACCGAGGCNCCATCGCACAGCAATTCTAACGCTTCGTGCAAGTACGGTAGTAATAGACGGTTGACGAGAAACCCTGGCCCGTCGTTGACAACGATTGGGGATTTCTTCACCCGCTTTACATAGGCAACCGCGGTGGCGATCGTCTGATCACTGGTCTCTCGTCCGCGAATCACCTCCACCAACTTCATCCGTCGGACTGGGTTGAAGAAGTGGATTCCGCAAAAGCGGTCCGGCCGCTGCAATGCCTCGGCGAGACTAGAAATCGGAATGGTCGAGGTATTCGAAGCCAAGATTGCCGTGTCGGACAATCCGGACTCCAACTCTGTCAGCACCTGCCGTTTGACATCGGCATTCTCCACCACAGCTTCGATCACCACATCCGTAGAGGTCAGTTCCTCGTGCGAGTGGCTCAAATTCATGAACGGGGAAAAATGGACCGCGCGGGCTGCGTCGGCGATCTTTGTTTGCGGGTTGTAAGCGACTTGTTCCATCACCTCGCGAGCGCCATTTTCCAACACCGTGCGCGAGGCGTCGGTGAATGTCACCGGTAACTCGTGTTTGATCGTCGCGGCCGCAATACCGCTCCCCATGATCCCGGCCCCGACCACGGTGACCGATTCGATCGCATGTGGCTGGACCACCCCGTTCGCAATTCCCTCGTCCTTCTTGTTTCGGTCGACCAGGAAAAACACATTGATCAAGGCCGCGTTGATGGGCGAGCCAAACAGCTGAGCCATGCCTTCTGCTTCCCGCTCGCAGGCGGGACCGATCTCCATACTCGAAGTCTCAAGCATCAATTCCAGAGCCGCGACTGGGGCCGGGTAGTGACCCTTTGTCTGCTCTCGAATAAAGGCGGCGGCGGTCGAGCCTAAGAACCCCAACTCGGTCTCGGANATCACGATCGGCTGGGAGCAGGAGGAGCGGTCCGTAAGGTAACGGCCCGTCCGGCGCTCCTCGCGGATCAGCTCGATGGCATCCGGCAGCAGCCGCTCGGGCGGTGAGGCTTGCGTGGCCAGATGCAGTTCAACCGCGGTGGACGCGTTGACCGACTCACCNCTGGTGATCATTTCAATCGCATTACTCAGCCCGATCATTCTCGGGGTGCGAGCCGTCCCGCCCCAACCGGGATACAACCCCAACTTCACTTCGGGAAAACCGAACTCGGTCCGCGCATCGGTGCTGACAATTCGACGATCACACCAAATTGCCAACTCGGCCGCCCCGGCAACACAGGTGCCGTCGATCGCGGCAACGGTCACAAAAGGGGCCAACGACAGGCGACGAAACAACGCCTGGCCTTTTTGACACATGGCCACAATCGCCGGTTTGTCGAGATCCTGTGATGCCGCAAACTCGCGGATGTCCGCGCCGGCGATAAACGAACCCGGTTTTCCGGAAATCAATACCAGACCCGCCAGATCTTCGCGCCGTTCAAGACTCGCGAGATGCTCGGCTAACTCTTCCATCACCGCGGACGTGAGAATATTCACGGCCTTGTCAGGCATGTCGAATGTCAGCACCGCGATATCCGCTTGGGGATACGATACGCTGATGGTAGACGCTGCAACCATCGGCCAAAACTCCTGGAATTCATGCGGGCGCACGTGCGAAGNAAGAGGGCGTGATGCTAGCTCCACGTCGGCGAATCGGGAACCCCAAAGTCGAGAGAAGGTCCCTTGGTCGGTCAGTCCCGCGCCGTACAATNGGCTGGNCGCCCTCGCGGGAACGTTGCCGGGGACTCCCTGCAGCGGGTCCCCTTTCTCAACGCACACAAGTGTTCCACATCAGGCGCTGACCCATTCTCGATCCGATCCCCATTNCTTGACCAAAGGCATCCTCGATGCAAAGCAGCCTCGATCTCAGCGGTCAGCAAACCCAACCATCCATGCGGGTATCCCTGTTCCTATGCGCCTCATTACTGGTGGGCACCGTGCTACCGACGGCTGCGAGCCACCGAGAACCGCCGACAAAAAAACCGGCGGTGCAGTTGATTGTCGACTATGGAGACGGGGTCCAAAAACACTTTACATCACTGCCGTGGAAAGCGGGGATGACCGCACTGGATGCCTTAAATCTCGCCCAGCAACATCCTCGTGGCATCCGCTTTTCGTATCGGGGAAAAGGTCCGCGGGGATTTCTCACAAGTATCGACGGATTGAAGAACGACGGTCAGAGCAAGAACTGGATCTACCGCCTCAACGGCAAGCTAGGAGACCGCAGCTTTGCAATTCAACCCCTGCAGGTCGGCGACGGCATCTTGTGGAAATTTGGCAAATACAAGTAGAATTCGGGTTCGCAGTCACGACCTCGATCCCGATGAACACGTTGCCCCTGTGAGACTTGTCGGATTCTCTTTCACCACCCTAGGATCTGTAGGGTGTTTGGCGGGCTCCAATCGGTACCAGACGTCGGTCGGTAAATAACCAGGACTCGGTCTCCCTCACCATTGGATTTGCTTCATGTGCCGGCAATATCAAACGACGTGGCAGCGCGAGTTGCTCCTCTACACCGGACTGATCGCTGCCGCCGTGGCCGCACGTCTGTTGCTCCAAGATCTTCCCAACGTCTCACCGGTGGCTGCCCTGGCGCTGTTTTCCGGCTTTTACTTCCGCTCCTGGATTCTGGCGGCTTCCGCGCCCCTCCTGGTCATGCTGGCCAGCGATGCCTGGATTGGCAGCTACGACTGGGGCCTGATGTTGCTGGTTTACGGGGCACTGGTGCTTCCCGTCAGCATGCGTGGGACGCTTCGCAAGAACTTGGCCAGCCCCACCTGGCATCGGCCGGTGCTCAGCGTCGCGGCGTGCACGCTGGCTTCATCGGTCGTTTTTTTCCTGGTTACCAATTTCGGGGCCTGGCTAAGCTTTGCCGAGATTTACCCACGTAGCTGGGAGGGACTGCTCACTTGTTACGCTCGAGGGCTTCCCTTTTATCGGGATTACACCCTCATCGGAGACGCGATCTTCACCAGCCTCCTGTTCGGAGGCTACGCACTTCATGTGCAGATTCTGCCTGGTTCACTCCTGGTCGGTGCCGAGGCGAAAGTGCCGGCGCGACGTTAGCCGACTGGCCTGGGGCTAGCATTTCGCCGTTGACACCGTCTCTCAGACACCGACGTCACGACCGACGCTGCGCGGAGACCGTTGCGGGGACAGAGTCGATTAGGCCGGTTTCGCTCCCGGTTGCGTCGGCTCTTCACCGGGTGCAGTAGGCTCTTCCGGCTCTTGGCCCGAATTGGGCAACAGCTTCTTCAACGCCGCGAGTTGAAGTTTCAAGTCATCCGTCAGTTTCTCCATCGTAAGCGGTTCCTCAACGGCTGAGGTACCCCGGGGGCGCCGCCCGCGACTGGCCGTGTCTTGGAGCGCCCGCATGAGCGCATCGACCTGGTCACGAATCTGGGCGATTTTCTGGGCAGCCTCCGGAATCTGGGACGCCGGAGTTGCATCCGCTGCAACGGTTCGACCTTTTACCGGCGGCGTGCCGCCCGCTAACAAATACATGCGATCGATCGCGACTTTCGCGCAATACAGCTGATAGGTCAAGCGGCGTTGGGTAATCCGCACCAGATGAGACGGACCGGCAACCGCTCCGCTTGTCACGGGACCACCCCCGCCAGACGGGTCCAAGCCTCCACCTGGAGACGCTCCACCGCCACCTGGAGACGCTCCACCACCTCCACCACCTCCGCCGGGGCCAAAGGGGCTCAATCCGGCTGGCACGCCACCACCGCCGCCAGCACCGCCGCCACCGCCAAATCCACCCGCAGCGCCACCGGCTCCCGCGGGGCCGGAATACCCACCGAGTTGCTTCTGTCGCTTGTCACGGGATGCGACCAGTGCCAACTCGCCGCGTACGGCGACCGCGGCAAACTGACCCAACTGCTCGGCAACCTGTCCGGGATCGGCACTCAAACCTTGAGGATCGGGAACACGTTCCAACACCCGAGCGGCAGTGCACATGAGCGATAGTGGTACCTCACCATTTTCGGCCGTTAAGAAACCCAGCGAGAGCGTCGTCCAGGGCCCGGCCGGGCCCGGTACGCTCGCCAGAATCTCCAGCGCGCGACGTCGAATCCACGTGTGTCCAGCGAGCGAGCGCCCTGCCGGCGGTGGTGGTTGTTCGACCAATCCTTGAGCGATCGCCCTGATGCGTTGCCGTGTGGCCCCGTCGACAATTCCGGTGCGCCCCTGCAGCGCCTCCAGTTGACGGTCCAGATCCACATGCCTCAGAACGCCGACCAACGCACCCACAATGACCGCGTCGTGTTGATTTTGCTGTTCCAGAGCAGTCAGCATGATGCCCATCGCTTGAGGCAGCGGCAAGGGCTCCTGTGCCGGGTTGGTCGACTTTCCTTCGCGCGCGTTGAGCGCCCCTACCAACAGCATCGCGTTGTACCTGACTGCGGGGTGGAAATTGCCCGTGATCAATTTTGACATTTCGTTGAGCGTGAGCGTGTTCAAGGCCCCTTTGGCCGGCGGATTCCTGGAAGCCTGTAAACGTCGTAGAAAATCCTGACGACTGTTGGCCAGTGATCCCAGGCTGACCGGGTCGAAGCGGGTCATCCGTGGGAAGAAATAGGTCGTGTAATAGGAAGTGAACGCCGCTTGATCGAAAGGCCCGTTCGCGAGTGCTTTGCGGGCNTCGCTCGCCGCGGTCTTGATCTTGCGCTCAGTCGCCTTGCTGGCCTTCGGATCGTCGGGCGCCAGTTTCCAATTGTCGCCAACTTCGACGACCTCGTACGCCGGAGCAGCGACGGCACCCTCTTCCTGGGACCAACTCGCGTCTTGCCAACCAGCCGCCACGAGGCAAGCCATGGCAGCTATCGCGATCAACTGCCGAGAAAAATCGAACGGTCTCTGCAACATAAGTCAAATCTCCACTCTGGCACNCTCACACCGCGACACCGCCGTTACAAACCCCGTCACCACCGCAACCCTGCTCGACGCTCGCGGCATCATATGGCCTGACTCGGTCGGCAGGGCTGGGTCGAAGCGCGGCTCGACGAGCCGGGGCGAGATCGCCCACTGCCCCAATGGCCCCAACGTCTAATGAGATATAGTCTAGATTAATCTCGTGAGAGAGCCACTGTCAACTTTGGTCTCACTATCAAACACGGAAATTGCCCGACATTCCGNGTTCGACCGGTTCCTATCGTGAAGCCCATCATGACCGTTCCAGCACGCATTGCCAAAGTCGGCGGCAGTCTGTTGAGTTGGCCGCGGCTGACCGTGACTCTCGAAGCGTGGCTGGCTCGACAAACGGGCACGACCGTTCTGATTGCGGGAGGAGGCTTTCTCGCTGATTCGATTCGCCGGTTCGATCGGCGATTCGCTCTGGGCGTAGAGGAATCTCACTGGCTGTGCATCAGCGCCATGTCGCATACCGCGCAACTCTTGGCAAAGGCGTTGGCAGCCTACCCTCTTTACGAGAGGCCGTCTCAACTCCAGCGGAGCGCCGCACCGGTTGCCGTGTTCGACTGTGAGCACTTCCTGAGATCTCACGAAGCGTCGATCAGCGGGACTCGCCTGCCACACGACTGGTCGGTCTCCAGTGACTCGATCGCCGCGCGAATCGCCGAAGCGATGCGAGCNCCGGAACTCGTCCTCNTGAAGTCCTGCCACCCTCCCCAGCCGGTTACGCGGCATCACGCCGCAGCGGTGGGGTACGTGGACGACTTCTTCATCAGAGCATCGCGCAACCTGCAACGCGTCAAATGCGTGAATCTCCGCGACGCGCCTAGACGGGAAGTCGTGTTGGCCGATACCTGATCGAAACCCACAACACCGTCTGGAGATTCCGCCGTCTCTACGAGGAGCGCGGCAGCTGCACATTCCAGACCCAAGCCGCCTCATCTTCCTTCCGGATGGCGCGGTTTCGCAACTGCTCCACTCCCGGGACCACTTCGGAACGGTCGATGACGTCCCAGGATTCGATTTCAACGCCACCCGATGCGGTCAACACCCACCGGCCGCCACGAACGCGAACAAAGCTACACTGAGGATCGACGGTCTTGGGAGTATTCCAATCCTCAATATCCAGATCGCTGTTCGGATCGGTCATGCGGGGCAAACTCAAACCGGCTTTCTCGAACAGTTGATGTTGCTCGATCAGGGCCGCCACGACGCACATATCCATCAAGTTACGGAGCTCGCCAAACACCGAATCGCGCTGTGACAGAGCATCATAGCCCTGCGTGAACAAGTCCGCCCATTGTTGGGCTTTCGGGCTCTTGCGGCCGGTTCCCCTAACGTCGCCAGCAGCATTAACAACGTCCGTTTCCGTCATGCACTTGACCCCGCGTCCGCGAATTTTCCAAGCCATTCCATCTTCGCTGCGGGCCAGCGGCTCGTAGTCGGTCGTCAGCCACCACCGAGGATTCATGTTGGTACTGGAACCTCGGGTCGATTTGATCAGATCTAGATAACTGGGCAAGCCCTTGATAGGAGCCCGTTCCAGGGCCATCGCGTACCGTTTCATGCGGTAGTCGGCCGCGGTCATCACGCGTGCAAAGTGGCTATTTCTGGGAACCCCGGCGATCTTGATCTGCTGGGGCCCGAAGGCGCGCTTGATGTTGAGTTCGGCAATTCGAGGATTCTGCCGGACCCGCACGTTCTTCTTGAGCTCCTTCATCAGCGCGGCCAGATTCCGGTAACCTTCCTGCGTGGGATCGATCGAGACACTGATTCCCTCGTCTCGAGCTGGTTTCACTGTCCGCAACGCCACCAGCAGATCGTCCAGACGCATGACGGGGCGCCCCGTCGTCACACCCACCACGACGGCATTGTCATCGACGATCCAACCCTCGGCCGGTCCGCCGAACAGAACATCGTTATGTTGTTGATCGACAACCACCCATTCGATTCGTTGTAAGCCCCCCAGAAACCGCACCTCGTCTGGTAGGACACCGAGGTTGTTCGCCAGCGCGTCCTCGATCGCGGCATGGAGCCCTCGTAGAGAGATCATCCGCAGATTGACCGGCCGATTGAGCGCCCGAGCAGGCGCACCAATGTCTTTGCGAAGCTCTGCCAGCAACATCTCGCGTGCTTTGATATCGGGTTCCCGGAGGACTCCCGCGGTGTCGATCGAAACGCCCCCCACCGCGTTGTTACGGAACTGACGATGGCCAGCGAAGGACACAGAGACGACAGACACCACAAACGCGGCAACGACCAGAGTCCGCAGGATCTGCTGGATTGCGCGCGGCGCACGACTGCGACTTGACATATCTCATCTCCCTGATGTGGTGCATGGTGGTCGCGACGTTTTCGACCACCGCCCCTTTTCCGCTTCCACGCGACGGGTAAATTTTATCCCGCAAGCCGTCGAGCGTAGAAGAAGTAAGAATAGGTTCACTATACAGATTTTAGGATACTTATAGAAAATTGGAAATGCAAGAAAACTTATCGACGTTCGCTAACTTACAAGTGTACTCCATCCCACCAGGGGCTATTTGGGGACGTTACACGCTTGCAGACCCGTGCAGGCTGGCCAATAATGCGACTGGTGCGTGCTGTGCCCCCAACGTGCTGTGCCCCCAAAACGAGAAGATTCATCGTTCCCGTCATGACCCGATTATCCTGGCGGCGGCGAAGTGGCTTCTGCGTGTCTGCGGCCACAGGCATTGCGAGCGGACCCGTGTCGTGATCACACCCGACCGGGTGCGCAGCACGTCGCTTTGCACCGATCGTTGTCGCATTCGCCCATCGCCCCTCCTTTCTGGGGGCTCCGATAGCACTTGCTCGTATGTCAGACGCCTACCTTGTCATACGTGTCGGGTCTAAATGGACCGACTTCATCCGCCTGATTCCCGGGCGGACCGCGACTATCGGTCGCACTTCGACGAACCTGATTGTAATCAAAGACGAAAGCTGCAGTCGCAACCATGCGGAAGTGTTTCATTCGCGTAAGGGTTGGCAGCTCCGCGATCTGGAAAGTCGCAACGGGACCCACCTCAACGGAGAACCTATCTCCGGCGATCGCCGGTTGACGGCGGGCGACATGATACGGATCGCTCAGTGTCAACTCGCCTTTGTGCACAACCCGCAGGACGCATTCAAGGACGACTCTCACGAACTCATCACCGACAACACGACCGATGGCGAACCGTACGTCGCGCTGAGTGACTCCAACCTGCTCCCCTCCGATCAACCCACGACCATTACACATCGTCGAGAGCAAACGCGATTCCTGCATCCCGCGACCCAGCAAAATCAGCCTACCGGCACTGGCCCAGACGCCGAAGAACTCTGCCGTCTGGTCTTTCAACTCGTCCAACAAACCGACCCCGCGGGAATTGCACAACTCGCTCTGGAAGGTCTCTTCGCAAGCACCAAGATCGATGCGGGTGCGCTGCTGCTGCTATCCCCGGACCACCGCGGCAAGCTTCATTTCGATGACCTTAAAATTGCCGCTTCGCGATCGGATACTGAATTCTCCTACCATCGCGTTTCGCCGTTTCTCGCGACGACCGCGCTGAAACAGCGTGAAGCGGTACTGGCCAGGAACGTCGCCGATGACCCAACGCTGGGAACACCCGACAGTAAGGGGGAGATCCATTCCACCAGCGATATCTGCGCACCGATCCGTTACGAACGAACCGTGCTGGGACTCGTGCATCTTTATTCGACGGCGGAAAGCCGCACGCCCGATACAGATGACCTTGAGTTCACACTGGCGGTAGCCGACAACGTCGCCCAGGCTCTGATCAATCTCCACCGGCAAGCGGGACTCGTCGAAGATCTCTCCCAATCCCGGGACGAAGTCACCCAACTCCGCAGGCAGCTGCGAGCTAAAGTCGAGATCATCGGCTCGAGCCCACTGCTGAATGAAGTCCACAACCAAATCGCCCAAGCAGCTCCCAGCCGTGCAACCGTGCTGATCCGAGGTGAAAGCGGCGTCGGCAAGGAACTGGTCGCGCGCGCCGTTCACTACGCGAGTCCGCGTCAATCCGGCCCCTTTGTATGCCTCAACTGCGCGGCTTTATCGGAGACACTCCTGGAAAGTGAACTCTTCGGTCATGAAAAAGGGGCCTTTACCGGTGCCACAGAACGCAAAGCCGGCAAATTTGAAACGGCTTCCGAAGGAACCCTGATGTTGGACGAAATCGGCGAAATGAGCCCGAAGATCCAAGCCAAGTTTCTGCGCGTCCTCGAAGGCCACCCCTTCGAGAGGGTGGGTGGAAGCGAAGCTCTCTCGGTCGACGTCCGTATGATTGCGGCGACCAACCGAGACCTGGAAAAGGCGGTGGCTGACGGCAGTTTTCGTCGCGACCTCTACTTTCGTCTAAACGTGGTGGATATCGAAGTGCCCCCGCTACGCAAACGCCGTGAGGACATCAGCGACCTGGCCGAGTTCTTTCTGGAGCAATTCAACCGGGAAACGGGCAAGCCACCACGCACCTTTACCGACGCGGCGAGACAACAACTACAAACCTACCATTGGCCAGGTAACGTGCGCGAACTGCGGAATGTCATCGAACGGGCCGTTCTGCTAACCGCACACGAGGCCATCGGTCCGGAAGACCTCAAACTTTCCTGGCTGCAAGCAGACAGTGAATCGGGAGAGATTGCAGCGCCGCTCGCGACCTATGTACCCGAATCACTCGCCGACATCGAACGCCGCCACATCCAGGCGACGCTCGAATCGTTTCAATGGAACAAAAGCCGTTCGGCTGCCACGCTCGGGATCGAGCGTTCCACCCTCGATCGCAAGATCGACCGGTACGGCCTGAAATCGCCATACAAGAAGCAGCGACGTTCCTAAGTCGTACGCTATCGCTTTGCGCCGTCGACGAAGTCGACCTTGACCTCTGCGATCACTGGATCGCCGTCGCGGATCGTTGTAGCACGAATCACCAAGGGCAAATTGAAAGGCCCCAGGGGATCGCTGAAGCGCAACCGCAACTGCCCCACGCTCTGATCCGCCGCCAGGACCAGCGGTTCCGCCTGCACCCCGCGAATGTGATCCGCGTGCAGCAGTTCGACTGTGACCGGTGCCGGATTCAACACGCCCCTGGAAACGGTGACCCCTAGGTCCAAAGATTCGCCGCGCACTGCGCGCACCGATTGTCTCGCGGTCTTTACGTTCAGAGGACAGGGTGCTGTGAGAATGATGATCTGGTCATTCACGGCACCCGAGCTGTAACTGACTTTGTGTTTGACACCGTCTTCATCTTCGATTTCTCCTACCGCCATGACCACAATCCGCCCTGTGCGGTTCATCTCCAGCCAGGTGGGCACATTGATCGGGTAATCGAACTCGGTGATTCCCGAAGCGATCTTGACCACCGGACCCGTCACACCTTGCTGATGCCGAATCTGACGGTCGGCCAGCGAAACCTCGAGCGGTCCCTGATAGTCTCCCAGCTGCAGTCGGAAATGCCTGCGATGGACGGTTCCCCGGGCCGCGTAATTGGTCTGAAACGCTTCGCCGTCAACCTTGAACGGTGTCGGCATACAAACCGCCAGAAGCGTGTCGCCCGGCTTGACTGAACCCGGAGAAGCCACCAGGTTCGCTCGGCGCGTGACCGGTTTGCCCTCTCGCATGGCCGTGCCGGTCAGCGTAAGGCGGTAATCGCGAACCTTGACTTGAGGGCCAACTTTCAGCACCACTTCGACCTCGTTCTTCCCCTCGGGAATCGTCGTCGGACTCACCGTAACTCCCTCGGGCAATCCCTCAAACGTCAACTCGACGGCTTCCTTCAATCCGGCCAAACGTTGGACCGGAACCTTGAACTTGACCTCGCCGCCGCGAAACACGTTCAGCACATCACCCGGCAAACGCAACTGAAAATCGGGCGCCACAGGACGGCTGATCTTGAGACGGTAGGCAAACTCAGCGCCCCCCCGCAGGGGGTCCACATCTCGAATCTCGATCAGATAGGTTCCCGTAGTCGGAAACTTGAATCCGGCGCTCGGTTCGTTTGGATTTTCCGGAGTGCTCCCGGTTGCCAGAAGCTCTTTGCCACTCGCGTCGCTGATCCTCAACACCGCATCCATCGGAGACCCAAAACGGGCGGTCCACAGCTGGAGAACCAAGTCTTCACCCTCGGTCGCCTTGACCGACCACCGGTCGACATCACCGGGACGA
>PADE01000049.1 GCA_002702965.1 Planctomycetaceae bacterium | reverse complement strand
CGCCGACCAACCCATGCGCGCGATCGACCTCGGGCCGTTCGACCCCGGGACTAATTCCAGCAGGGGAAGTAACGCGTTCGTGACAAACGGGCGGCGCACACACCAACCACTGCGCCGATTCTTGTCTGCCGTCTAGTTTGGTTCAACGGGGCAGTCGCTTCAAGAACTCCGCCAGGAAAGACAGAGAAAGAACACCTAGCGACCGTCGATTCTCAAGTCTGTGGCCCATGGGTCACATCTCCACGGACTGTCCCGTGAATGTGGCTACGGTCCGTAGCCTCGATCTGACTTCGAATCGGTCCACTGATAGCCCGCTACAAACGGCCGTTCAAAACTCGTCCCAATGACCGCGTCATAACTGTCGCGACCCGGTTCAACAAAACCGCGTCGACTGAGAAATGGGTGATCGGGGTATCTGGGCCCCGGCATGTCTCGCAGAAACTGGATGTGACCGTCTTCGAGCAACACATTTTGGCCTCGCACTCCATGATTTACGGAACGGCGACCGGGAAGATGCAGGCTCGGGGCGTCAGCGATCAGCGCAAAATAAGGCCGGTGTTCGTTGCGCGGAGCAAGGTACTTCCCGCGATCAATAACACCCAAACTATAGCCGTAAGAACCGAACGCCTGACGTTGTAGCTGGCGCAACACATAGCCCGTCGCGCGATCGATTTCAGNTCGTGTGGGAACCTGCCATGCGGCCCGACNGTTGCTCAACGGCGATGAAGGGCAGATCAACAGAGTGGAATCATCGATCAACTGCAATTCGACCAGTGTCGGGCCGACCATGCCGACGAATGCCTGATTTCCGTTCGGGGCGATGGAAGGAAATCGACGGTCGCTAGTCATCGCNCTGTAGAGGCTAAGCGCCTGATGCAATTGTCGGAGATTGTTTTCACACACCGTCCGATGCGCAAGCGACCGGCTACTTAGCACCGCGGGAAAAAACANACTGACGGTGAGCAGCATCACCCCCGCAACCACAATCGCATCGAAAGCAGTCCAACGCGACGTCGGTTCATCCGCTCTTGCGATCGCAGACTCACGGCGAAAAACGGGCGTTGGAGGCGCGTCTCTGCCGCCGGCATTCACCGCGGCCACCGTCCTCTCCGCTAATCCCTGAGGGGGATCGAGAGTCTGGTCGCTCAAATCGAGCAATTCGAGGCGCGCCTGGAACACCCGCAACTGCTCACGCAGCTCCGGATCTACCAGCAGTTGGTTTTCTATGGCAACCCGCTCGTCCGCATCCAATGCCCCTAGCAGATAACCCAGTAAATCGTGTCGCATTGGGTTGTTTATCGTTCGATTCCAGAGTCTTCGCTACACACACTCAAGCGAGCGATTGCCGCGTGTAGACGACTTTTCACGGTGCCTACGGGAACGCCCAAGACTTCGGCCGCCTCGCGGTATTTGAGCCCTTGAAAATAGACAAGTTGGACAACATGACGCGCTGTCTCAGTAAGTTCAGCTAATGCGTTTTCCACCCAGGCCGCTCGTTCTCGGCACGAAACCTGTTGGTAGGGGCCGGGCGCGTCGCTGGAAAGCAAATCGACAAGTTTGGGGTCATCTTCATCGTTGCTGGAACCGATTCCATCGAGGCTGAGATTGCGATGGCGCCGATTGCGCCGCTGGAAATCAATCGCTTGGTTCGTCGCCACCGCGTACAACCAAGGCCGAAGCCGCCTCCCCTCCTGAAACTGATCACATTTTAGGTGTAGCTGTACAAAGGTCGCTTGGAACACATCTTCGGCCGCGTCCGCGCTTCCCAGGTATCTGCGCAGGTAATTGTACAGTTCTCGTTCATACCGTCTGACGAGCTGGGTAAANTGGTCCTGGTGGCCGGTCTCACGGTAGCGGATCAGCAATTGTTCATCGCTTGCTTGTTCTTTCGCAAACATCCGATCCGTCGACCGCGCCGCGGTTTCGTGAGTCGTCAACATGTTTCTACGATCCACCTCAAGGAGGGTTCAGCGGAACACCTTTGCCTGTNTCCGCCCCGCATGGTCATCCTAACAATGGCCCCGCATGGTCATCCTAACAATGATCGTGCGGCCTGACGAATTCTGCACCCCCAACGACATCCAAAGAACCCCGTCTCAATAACTGCAAATCGTGACTGCAAAGGAGGTTGCGTCACTGCATGAAGAATTGACAGGTTCCCGGATGGCCCCTACACTCACGGCACACCTTGCACCGAGAAAACGCGTTCCAACGGACAAGTCGATGGCAAGACAGCGTTATCAATGGGTCGCATTCGGTGATGTCAACGCGTTCTTTGGCTTGATGTTAGACAACGTCGCCAATCTCTTGCTAACGGTCAGCTTACTCCACGTTGCGTTTGAGTTTCCGACGGGGTTTGCACTACAGCACATGGTACCGGGAACGGCGATCGGGGTTCTCGTCGGTGATCTGTTGTTCTTCTGGATGGCCTTTCGACTGGCTCGACAGAGCAACTCCCCGGACGTCACGGCGATGCCATTAGGACTGGATACACCCAGCACGTTCGGAATGGTCTTCTTTGTATTGGGACCTGCTTTCGTGCAAGCCAAGCAAANNNTGCCGGTCGAGCAGGCAGCGATCCACACCTGGCATATTGGGATTTGCGCGATTTTTGTCAGTGGGCTATTCAAGTGCGTTTGTGCGTTGGGATCAAACTGGATCCGTCGTGTTGTGCCGCGAGCCGGACTGCTGGGTTCGCTAACTGCGATCGCGATGGTCGTGATCGCGTTTATGCCCCTGATGGAAATCATCGCGTTTCCAGTGGCCGGGTTGGCCGCCTTGGCCGTCATTCTGACCACACTGATTGCACATGTTCGCTTTCCGTTTCGGATTCCTGGTGCTCTCGGGGCGTTGTTGGTTGGATGTGCCATCTACTATCCGATGGCCTATCTGGGNTGGTTGCAAATGCCGGCGCGTGAAATCAATGCGATCGATGCACTGCTGCCCAGTCAATGGCTCACGGTTTTTCAGTTTCAATGGACCGCAAGTCTGCGCGACTGTCTCCAGTATTTGCCAGTCGTCTTACCTTTCGCTTTGGGAACCGTTGTGGGTGGAATCGACTGTACGGAGAGCGCTGCGGCGGCGGGCGACGAATACAATACAGGCAAGGTCATTGGCGTGGAAGCGATTGCTACGCTGGTGGCCGCTCTGTGCGGTGGAGTCATCCAAACAACCCCCTATATTGGCCACCCCGCCTACAAGGCGATGGGTGGTCGCGCCGCCTACTCGCTGGCAACCGCACTATTTGTGGGAGGTGCCGGTCTGTTGGGGTATTTTGGTTTCTTATACCTCATCATTCCCAAAGCAGCCATTTTTCCAATCTTGGTGTTCATCGGCTTGGAGATAACTGCGCAAAGCTTTATCGCCACACCGCGGCGCCACTATGCGGCGATTGCGATTGCCTGCCTGCCCGCAATCGCCTACCTGGCCCAGCTATTTACGGGACAAGTTCTGAGCGACCCCGCGGTCAATGCGGACNAATTAGGAGCAACTACACAGGGCACGTTGCTGAACCTGCGTGTGCTATCCAACGGTTTTATCATCACGAGTTTGCTCTGGGCCTCAGCGTTAGCCGCGACGATCGATCGACGACTTTCACTGGCCTCACTCTATTATCTGATTGCCGCCGGCTGTACCGTTTTTGGCGTGATTCATTCGCCGCTGGCGAGTAACGCAACTTTCCTAATTTTTCACTTGGAGCCCAATGCACAAGAAATCGTCTGGCGTTACACCGGAGGGTATGTCGCAACGGCCATCCTCCTCGCGCTTTGGCATCTGGTGGAACAACGACATCCGTCGGCACCCCTGGTGATCGCTGAACCGGTGGACGACAACCAACAGGACAACCCTTGAGGCAAGGAAATCGACCTCGTGGAATTGAAACGCATCCTCGAACCGGAAGTCATGGATACGCCAACCGAGGCACGTGACTACGACTGCATGGACCACTCGTCTGTCAATCGACAGTTTGTCTGTGACTTGTTGGCCACCTGTGCCAATCCGTCTGAAGTACTTGATTTGGGCACCGGCACCGCCCAGCTGCCAATCGAACTGTGTCGGCAGCACAGCGAATGCCGCGTAATGGCTGTCGACCTTTCGATCCACATGCTTGAATTGGCGCGCTACAACATCGAATTGGCCGGTCTTACGGAACGGATTCAACTGGATCACGTCGACGCCAAGCAATTACCTTACGAAGCCGACGGCTTTCCGTTGGTCATGTCCAATAGCATTGTCCATCACATNCCCGATCCACTGACTGTGCTTCGAGACGCTATCCGCGTGACGCGTCAGGGAGGAACGCTGTTTTTTCGCGATCTCCTTCGTCCCAACGACGACCAGACGGTATTGGATTTAGTGGAAACCTATGCCGGCCAAGAAGACGCGCATGCACAACAGATGTTTGAAGATTCTCTACGGGCTGCACTGAGCATGGATGAGATCTGCGAAATCGTCTCGAGCCTCGGGTTTTCGACATCAACAGTCGCGGCGACCAGCGACAGGCACTGGACGTGGTCNGCGACCCATCATTAGTCGGTTCGGGATCCGCTCCGGCGGCTAGGGAATCACCAAGCGAGCCAAATGGCTGGCAACCATGACCCGCATGCGGGAAAGCAGCTCAATGAAATCCTACCTCGACCTGTTACAACACATCGTTGACCAGGGTGTCCGAAAATCCGACAGAACAGGAACGGGAACTCTCAGTGTTTTTGGATACCAACTACGTTTCGACCTGGCAACAGGATTTCCCTTGTTGACCACCAAGAAACTCCACTTGAAATCGATCATCTACGAGTTGCTGTGGTTTCTTCGCGGGGATACCAACACACAATATCTTCACGACCACGGCGTCACGATCTGGGACGAATGGGCCGACGACCAGGGAGAGTTGGGACCGATCTACGGATACCAATGGCGCAGCTGGCCAACCGCCGACGGAAACACCGTTGACCAGATGCAACAGATTATCGAATCGGTACGGAAAAATCCCGATTCCCGGCGGTTGATTGTCAGCGCCTGGAACGTCGGCGAACTCTCCCGAATGGCTCTTCCACCATGCCACCTGTTATTTCAGTTCTATGTGGCTGAAGGAAAGTTATCCTGCCAGTTGTACCAGCGGAGCGCAGACGTTTTTCTGGGGGTCCCTTTCAACATCGCCTCGTACGCGCTGTTGACGCTGATGGTTGCCCACGTCACCGACCTCAAACCCGGCGACTTCATTCTGACTTTGGGAGACGCCCATCTCTATACAAATCATCTTGAACAGGCTAATCGTCAATTGGCGCGTACTCCGAATCGACAACCGACCATGCGTCTAAACCCCAGTACCTCATCGCTGTTTGATTTTGCTTACGACGACTTTACGCTGTCGGACTATCATCCCCAGCCCCATATATCTGCACCGGTGGCTGTTTAACCGAGCCAGGCAAGGCGCTCAAAATGGTACCTTCGCTGATCGTCGCGATGTCGACAAACCACGTCATTGGTCGCGCAGGAGGCCTACCATGGCGCTTGTCCGCTGATCTGAAGCGTTTCAAAGAATTGACGATGGGGCACCATATCATCATGGGCCGCAAGACATTCGAGTCGATCGGCCGACCGCTGAACGGACGTACCATGGTGGTGATCACGCGCCAGCCGGAGCGAATCGCGTCACACGGAACGGCGTCCCATTCCCTGGCAGATGCACTTCGTGTCGCCGAAGACGATCCCGAGTCGTTTGTGATTGGCGGTGCCCAGATTTATCGCGCTGCGTTACCGTCAACGCAACGTCTCTATCTCACAAAGGTCCACGCCGTCGTCGAAGGCGATGTCACGTTTCCAGACTTTTCCCACGATGATTGGTCGCAAATCGAACGGACGGACCATCCCGCAGATGCACGGAACGAGTTCCCCTACAGTTTTCTCGTCCTCGACCGTGTTTCTCAGCCACAAACCGCCTCGCAATTCCGAGGCGCTGCGAGATGAGGATCGTGAAGCGGGCCTCGATTGCCCGCGGCCAATCGACCACACCACCTAGCAAGCCAGCGTCAGGCGATGATGTCGTGAATGACATCCGCCTGCTGGACTCCGGTTAACTTGTGGTCCAAGCCACCGTAGAAGTAAGTCAGTTTCTCGTGATCCAAACCGAGCAGGTGAAGAATCGTCGCGTGGAGATCCCGGACGTGATGGCGGTCTACCTCCGCTTGATGCCCAAGAGGATCGGTTTCTCCGTGGGCGTGCCCTCCCTTCACACCACCCCCCGCCATCCAATACAAGAAACCCTTCGCGTTGTGGTCGCGGCCACCGTTGTTCTGCGCGACTGGTTGACGGCCAAACTCCCCACCCCAGACGATCAGAGTGTCATCGAGCAATCCGCGCTGCTTGAGGTCGTTGATCAATCCATAAATCGGCCGATCGATTTCCGGAGCGTGAATCTTCAAGTTGTTTTCCACGTCACCGTGTGCGTCCCAGGTCTCCTCGCCGTGGCCCCCCCCCGAATAGATCTGTACGAACCGAACTCCCCGCTCGACCAACCGGCGTGCGATCAGACACTGAGTCCCAAACGGCCGGGGCCCAAGCGACTTTTTGTGTGCCGTTTGATGCTCCCCTTGAATCCCGTACAGATCGAATGTGCGTTCGGTCTCTTGTGACAAATCGAGTGCTTCGGGAGCGGTACTCTGCAGCTGGTAAGCCAATTCGTAACTCGCAATCCGAGCCGCCAATTCCGAGTAACCGGGGCGCTGAGTCATATGGCGTCGGTTGAGTTGGTCCAACGTATCGAACAAATCTCGCTGCGCATGGCGACTGATCTTCGCATTGGGAGTCAAGTCGAGAATGGGTTCACCCTTATTGCGCAAGTGTGTCCCCTGATAAGCTGCGGGCATGAAGCCGGCGGACCAATTCGCCGCCCCCGAAATGGGCCCACCACGCGGATCAAGCATCACCATGTAACCAGGCAAGTTGTCGTTTGCGCTGCCCAATCCGTATCCAACCCAAGACCCAACTGTAGGATGGCCCTGGATAATTCGGCCACTGTTCATCTGGATCATTGCGGACCCGTGCGCAAACGTGTCCGCGTAGAGGCTCTTGACCACGCAGATTTCATCGAGACAACGATTGATCCAGGGAAAAGCATCCGAACCCCACAACCCGGATTGTCCGTGCTGTGAAAACTGGCGCTGCGAGCCTAACAGCTTCTGCTGCTGGATGGATCTTCTGCGAATTTCAATATCGACCGTCTGGCCATGGCGCTGCTGCAACTCAGGTTTGTAGTCCCATGAATCCATCGACGTAGGGCCGCCGTACATGAACAGGAAGATGACGTGCTTCGCTCGTGGGACAAATTGCGGCGACCGTTCGGCGAGCGGATGAACTAAGCGTGAGTTGGAGTCCGCGGCATTGGCGGAGCGGCCAAAAAAACCGTCTCGCCCCAGCAAATCCGTCAGCGCCAAACCACCGAATCCCGCGCCCAACTGCCACAGAAACTCGCGTCGCGATCCACGACAATTTGCGTGAAGCCCCGGCAGCAGCTGAGTGCCAGGTGGCTGGGGAAGAGCCATTGCTTCGCCTTCTCTGGAGTGATAACGATGTGGGCAGCAAAAACGCTGCTGCGTAGGTTGGGCGGATAACACCTACAGGAGAATGATCGCCCCACTCTCCGAGGTTGGATCATTATAGTCGAAGACGCTAGTTGGGAAGATACGGCTTAGGATGTCACCGGCAGCGAAGCCGTACATCCGGTAAGCAGTCGGACGAAGACGATCCGCAGAAGTCACGGTTCCCAATAGAATCCGGTTTGAGGCCGTCTGCAACCGACACATCGGAAACTGCGACTCCGAGAAACCACACTCGGTGGACAGGCGACACCCCCACTCTCTGACGGGTTCGCGGCGGTACAACGTCGCGTTAACCGGGTGGCCACTGCATCGACCGCCCACCTAGCAGATGAAAGTGCAGATGATCGACCGTCTGGCCGCCATCGGCGCCGGTATTCACAACGACCCGATAGCCACTGGAAACCAGTTGGTGTTCCTCCGCGAGGTGACGTATCACGAGATACAGATGTCCAACCAACGTCTGGTCCTCGTCCGCCAGATCGTTCACTGAAGTAATCTCTTTCCTAGGAATGACAAGAATGTGTGTGGGAGCTTGGGGATTGATGTCACGAAAAGCAAGACACAAGTCATCCTGGTAGACGATGTCGGCGGGGATTTCTCCATCGATAATCCGTTTGAAGATCGTTTTCTGGGTCATTCGCTTCAACTCCCTCAGGACGGTTTTACATCCGCAACGGTGACTGTTGTCGGTGCGATTCCGGAGATCATCGACCGTTCGGTCCCGCATCGCTCAGCGCACGCCACACAAAAAGCCTCACCACCGTGAAGGAATGCGCGCAACCCGTTCGGTCGGTGAACACGGCAGCACAGTCGGCCGACGGGTCCGATGCGGTCGCGGTTCGACCCCGCAACCCAAGCGTCCAAGTTAGCGAGGCGCCAACACCCCTCCCGGACGTTTCCCGAACACCGAAGCGGTGCGGACTCAACTCGTTGTTTTGCTGCGGCGCCGCTTACGACGAGGGGTCTTTGCCAACATCCACTCCTTCGTCAGCGTCTCGAAGACCTCTGGCGATTCATAGCGAATGATGTCCTTGCCTTCCGGCATTGGACCGATCAGCCCCCGAAACACGGGAAGTCCTCGCAAGTCCAAGTCCGTACTGCAATCGTCAACACCAATTTGTGTGTGAGATGAAGTCAAGGTCTCCGCAGTGTCATAATCGCGTGTCCGTAAATTACCGTCCGCGGCTCGCGTCACTACACGGTACGTACTCTTCGTCATGGTAGATCCCCTGGGTTGTTGGAACACCGTCTGGATCAACCATCCGTGGAACACTCATTAAGCTCCGTCGCAGGAGGAGTCATCGGCATGCGTCATTTACCTTCCCCAACCAACTTGCCTGACCTAGCAGACAAGTTGCATTCGACACAGAGAGCAGAGGTAGGTCATCGCGCATGGCCGTTATAACCAGCAGGCGATTGGTGTGCACACCCACCGCCGGGTTTGGCTCAATCTCCGCGGGTCCAATTTAGATCGGCACTTCCGTCGCTCACTTGCGATCGGCCCGCCTAGCTGCAAAACCGGTGTCGTGATAACCTGTTCAGATTCTGATCGCCCGCTCTGTCCCCTTCCGATGGCATCCGCGAATGACCGGCCCAGACTTTGACAGCCACCCCTTGATCCCCGCTATCGCCCAGGATGCCGAGTCGGGTGATGTGTTAATGCTGGCTTATATGAACAGGGAGGCCTATGACGAAACCCTGAGTACCGGGCGGGTTTGTTACTACAGTCGCAGTCGCCAAAGACTCTGGCGCAAAGGCGAGGAGAGCGGCAATACCCAGGAACTCAAGGAACTCTTCTTTGACTGCGACGCCGATACGCTACTGCTCAAGGTGAATCAGATTGGCGGAGCCGCTTGCCACGAAGGTTATCGCAGCTGTTTCTTTCGCCAGATCGACCCACCGACAGGTACCGTGAGCACCGTCGGAAACCGGGTTTTCGACCCTGCGGACGTGTATCATAAATGACCGCGACGACGAGCGCATTCGCAAACACAACGAATGCGCAGATTGATGCATCACGGCGTGCATCAACCCAACGACCTATCCTTTCAACACCGGCAATCGCGCCACCCAAGACGGTAAATTCAGCATGTCCGAGTCGAAGTTGAAATTGGGAATTCCCGCGGGCAGTCTCCAGCAAGCTACGGCCGAACTGATGAAAAAGGCGGGGTACCACATCACGTTTCCATCCCGTTCGTACTACCCTTCGATCGATGACGATGAAATCGAATGCCTGTTGATCCGCGCCCAGGAGATGGCGCGATATGTCGAACAGGGAATCCTGGACGCCGGTATCACCGGTCACGACTGGATCATGGAAACCGAGGCTCAAGTCGTTGAAATCTGCGAGCTAGTTTTCTCGAAAGTAAGTCGCAGACCGGTGCGTTGGGTGCTATGCGTTCCCGACAGCTCACCCGTGCAGTCGGTCGAAGAACTTCAGGGAAAACGTATCGCGACCGAAGCCGTGGGATTAACCAAACGGTATCTGGCCCGACATGGAGTCGAGGCTCAAATCGAATTCTCCTGGGGTGCCACCGAGGTCAAGCCCCCGCAGCTTGCGGATGCGATCGTCGAAGTTACCGAGACGGGAGGATCGTTGCGGGCGAACAACCTGCGCATCGTCGACGAAGTGCTGCAAAGCACGACGCGATTCATCGCCAACCAAGACGCAATTGCTGACCCCTGGAAACATGCGAAACTCAACGATATCTCGATGATGCTCCAATCTTGTCTGGCCGCAGAGGGCAAAGTCGGTCTCATGATGAACGTGGCCCGCATCGATCTAGACAAGGTTCTGGACATCTTGCCGGCGCTGCAAAAGCCCACCGTCTCCACCTTGTCCGATCCAGATTGGGTCGACGTCAACACGATCGTTGAAGACTCGATCGTGCGCAAGATCGTTCCCGGTCTCAAAGAAGCGGGCGCCCGTGGCATTGTTGAATACGCCATCAACAAGATTATCGAGTAAGTACTTGAGACCACCGTCGTGATTCGCACCACGCGGCAAAACAAGCTGGAGCCTGATTCGGAATCGCCGATACGCGTCGTCGTGATCACCTCCACGCACGACACACTCGGGACTTTCGGGCTAAACCGCTTGCACTCGTTGGATGGTCCATGACGATCGCCGCCCCGATCGGTTCGCCGATGCGGGCGCCCATGAAAGCCGTTTGTGGCCGAACGACTTTTCCCGCATCGGAGAAGTCGTCGTCGATTCGGCGTGGTGCTGCGCAGCGGGGAGCTTTCCTTGGGAATCAAAGCCTCGATGTCTACAATGCGGTAAGCCGTCTGAGCCTACGACCGACGCATACATCGAAGGCCCTGATTCGGGCAACATCTCAGGCAACGAGGTAATGTCGTGCGCAGATTTCGTATGCGCAAAACGCTGATGGACTATATGGTGATCGCAATCACGCCTGCGCTCATCATGCTGCTCGTTGGCAGCCTGGTGTTCTTCCTGCTGACGGTGTTCTACGACGGACTCTATGACTCACGGTTGCGGTTCATTTTTTCGTGTTTCGTGTTTGCAATCGTCCTGATCGCGCGGATCTCCATTGAAGAGGGCAACGAGCGAGCCGTGCTGTTCGCGGTCCCCTTGGCGGTGGTCATGCTGGTCGCGGTAATGCGATTCAGTGATCTGAATCTACTGTTCAGCATTAGCCTGATCGGTTTGATCTGGTGGAGCACCGACAGGCTGACCTGGGACAGCACCGTAATCGACGACCAAGTGGACTCGTCGGGAGAAGGTCTGCTACAAACTCTCGGACTGGATACCTCGGATTCGAAATCGACCGAAGGGCAAACCACCCCCGAACCGTTCGCGACCACCTCGCCGGAGGACCCACCGCAACAAACAGGCTGGTTCACGCAGCGCCGACGGCAGCAGTCGGGGCATGCGCCCGGTCGCTGGGTCATCTACTTTTCACTCGCCGCGCTGCCCCTGTTCGGTTTCGGCCAGGCGATGATCCCAAACGCTACACCGGCCCGTCTCCACGCCTCCTTCAATCAAATGGTGGTTTATGTTGCGGCGGGCATTGGCTTGTTGATGACGACCAGTTTTCTCGGTCTGCGCAGATACCTGCGGCAACGTCAAATGGAGATGCCGGTGAACGTCAGCGGCGTGTGGCTCGGTGTCGGCAGTGCCATGATCGTCGGAATTCTTGTGCTCTGTACCGCGCTTCCTCGTCCTGTCGGCGGCCTCTCTGTCGCGCGGCCCTTCGCCGTCGATTCTGAGGACCGGACCCCGAATCACTGGGGCCCCTTTGACGATGGCCCTGAAGATGAGGAATCGGGAAGCAAGACCGTGGTCGATGACCAGAAAACCGGCCGGGGAGGCCCCAAGGCCGGGAACAAAGGCGCGGGAAATCAGGGCAGCACGAAAGGGTCTGGCTCGAGAGCAAAGAGCGATCGAGGCGCGAAGGGAAAGGGAACCAAGAGTCAGAGCGGCAAAGGCAAGCAACAGTCTGGACAAGGCAAGTCGCAAGAATCGGGTGGCAAAGGCGAGAAGAGTGGTGGCAAGGGGACAGGAGACCGAAAGAGCGCAAAGGGAGAATCAAAGGGATCAAACAAAAACCAAAGTGATCCATCAGGCTCCCAAAAATCGTCCCCGGGTGAGAAACAGAGCGCCTCCGGAAACAAGCAAAACAAGCAGCAGCAGGCCAGCCCACAGCAAGGCCAGAAAAATCCGAGCGAAGAATCCCGCGGCTCCCAGCAAAAAGAGAAACAGGGCCAACAGCCAGACTCTTCCGACCAAGCAGAGGGGGCCGAGCAATCATCCCGCGCCGAACCGGACCAGCTCACTTCGATGAAGGACAATCGCTCGTCGTCGCGTTCCTCGAGTGCCGGAAGTCGCCGGCGTTCGCGCCAGAGCGGCACGAGACGGAGGTCACCGCAAACCGCTGGCAAAAACAACGCACTCGCTCCTCCCAACCTACTGTCCTCGTCACTGTCGGGATTGGGACTTCTCGCCAAGTTGGTGTTCTGGTTGGTTCTGATCGCCCTGGCCATTTGGTGGATCTGGAAAAACTGGGCCCAGGTCGTCGTCGCTTGGCAAAAGTTCCTGGCAGATCTGATCGGTTTCTGGAATCGACTGTTCGGCCAGACATCCAAAGCGGAACCATCATCGCAAGACGTTGTGGAGAGTGCCTCGCCCGTTCGTCCATTCTCGGCATTCCGTAATCCGTTTAGCTCAGGGCTGGCCACCCGAACGCCGATTCACGAACTGGTACGTTACAGTTTTGAGGCGGTCGAAGCTTGGTCTCGAGAACGGGGTTGGCCTCGGGAAGAGAGTCAGACACCACTCGAATTTGTCCGTCATATCGCCCGCGTCGATCCCTCGGTACGAGCCGCCGTTGTAAAACTGGGCGACCTCTATTCCTGTGCCGCGTACGCCGACGGAACGCTTGCATCGTCAAATCTCGATTACTTGCAAGACCTGTGGAAGCAACTGGAAACCGCCCCACCGCACGTGCCCCATCCTACGTAACCGCTGTTCTGGGTCCTGGCGTTCGATGTCCGTGGGCGTGGACACCCCGGCTGGACTAGATTCTCCATCGACCGACACAAACCTTGCACCCCGGGCAAGCTCGCGGTAAAACGCGGACACTCTCGCGACCGGCTGTCGATTCAGGCTATTCGACTTGAATTCCCCGCTGCGATGCGGTCCGACTCGTTTCCAGATACCGTCGGACACCGGACTAGCGCGACTCGTCAGACCGTGCCGACACCGACCCGTCACTGACTTGTATTCCCACCGAGGTATCCTCATGACTCGTCTGAAATTCTCGCTGGCAGTCACCGGCCTTTTACTCGTGGTCGTTCCGCGATCTTTAAGAACCGAAAAACCCCATCCGCTTCCGCTGATCTTCCAGGAAGACTTCGAGAAGGGCGCCACGCACTGGGCGCCAAAAGACCCGACTGGGTGGAAAGTCAAGAAGACGAAAAGCGGCCAAGTCTACAGCCAGTTCAAGAAAGACAGCTCCTACCAACCACCGCATCGGAGCCCTTTCCACGTCTCTCTGATCAAGGACGTCCTGGTCGGGGATTTCGAGTTGACGGTGCAGGTCCGCAGCACGCATGAGGACTACGGGCACCGCGACGTCTGCTTATTCCTAGGGTTCCAGGATTCGGCGCATTTCTACTACGTACACCTCGGCAAAAAGACCGACGATCACGCCAACCAGATTTTCATCGTCAACGAAAAACCTCGTATCAAGATCTCACACAAAACGACCAGCGGGACAAACTGGGACGATCAATGGCACACGGTGAAAATCGTCCGCCGCATCAAAGATGGTCTAATCTCGGTCTATTTTGACGATCTGCAGCATCCCATCATGCTGGCCAAGGACCAGACATTTTCGTGGGGCAAAGTCGGGTTGGGTTCGTTCGATGACACGGGAGACTGGGATAACCTTCAGTTACGAGGTATTCGTGTCAAGAAGTAGGTCATCCAGATAATCTGCGGCCTATGGATAGAATTTTCCTTTTTTTCCGGTTCTGACGAAAGATCGGGTTGGGCTAGTTCCGATAAGGTCCCTAATACACAGGCCTCCGAGCGGATTGCGCGGGGGCTTTCGGTCGACCTGTTGAGGACTTTCCCCATGACCTTCGCTGTTCGCGGGTATCTGCAAGCCACCGCCTTGTCCCTGTTGGCGCTCTCCGCGGCAACCAATGCCGAGGAGCGTTCGAATCCGCTGCGTCCCGCGGGCCAACAGTCCCCCAGCGCGAGCCCCCAGACAGTTCCAGCAAGCTCTTCGGCAATTCCTGAAATCGTAGAACAAACTAGCTCGGAGCCGGCGGCCCGTGAAGCGGAGTTGTTCTCGCCGATCAACGCGGCCAGCCATCGCGAACAACTTCGACAGGTTTCACGCCGCGCGCCGACACGTTTCGTGTACGGGACACCCGACGCCATCAGCGACGAAATCATGATTGGAGAACCCGGGGTGTTCATTAGCAGCGAGGACGCCACCGCCGACATCGAAGGGGAGGTCATCGCGGAAGGCCAGGTTGTTCTGCACCACGGCTCCGCCCTGTGCGACGACTGCGGAACCATCGGCTGTTATCAATGTTGTCTCCTTCCTTGTCCCGCTGTTCCCTGGCACCGCCTAGAGTTCTTCTCGGGTGCAACCGCCTTTACCGGATCCGCAAATCGCGGACAGGATGGGAGCTTTGGCTTCCACCAGGGGATCAATCTAGGTGCGCCACTGACTCGTCTTGGCCATGGCGAGCTGGGAATGCAGGTCGGAGTGCGTTTCTCGCAAAGCAATCTTTCGGGAAGTGCGTTCACCGACGATACCCGTAACCAAACGTTCCTCACCGCCGGGCTCTTCCATCGTGTTGATTGGGGGCTCCAGGGTGGTATCGTGTTCGACTACATGACCGAAAACTGGAATTACGGAATCGACTTGAGTCAGTTGCGCGGCGAGGTGAGTTGGATGTGCGCCACGCAACAGGATCTCGGATTTCAATTCATGACCAACTTGAAAACCGACATCAGCGACGCGACCCTCACCGGACAGACGGACCCGTTGACCGAAAACTGGGAGAGCCTTGACTTGTATACGTTCTTTTACCGTACGTCGATGGGAGACAGCGGTACTTCGGGGACCATTCGCGCCGGGTGGACTGGCCTCAACACCGCGCTGCTGGCCACCGAACTTCAAGTTCCCGTCACCGACAATCTGGCGTTTCGCGCCCATTACACCTACCTGATTCCCGAAGAAGCCGNCGGACTCAACGGTAGCGCTGATGAAGTCTGGAATGTCGGCATNGGCATCGTCTGGTATCCCGGATNCGGCCGCACCCGCAGTCGCAATTACTATCAACCGCTGTTCCGCGTCGCGGACAACGGTTCGCTGATCACACATCGGCAGTAACGACCACCGAGATCAGAATCGCGCGTGCCCGTTTGCCGGTACATGGCAACGCCACAAAGCTGATTCGATCACCGGCTCATACGCGAGGCAAGAGTCCAATCGCCATCGCTTGTAATGGTCGCGTGGCAAGCACCGCAGGACATTCAAGCCATTAGCCGCGCGCGGGAACAACACGCTGCGTGCTGCAGCTAGGAAGCTTTGGCCAACGGCGCCGGCGGTGAAATATTTGCTAGGGCGGCAGATCGCGAAACCAGTGTGGTGAAGGTACCACTCTGAACGACGACATCGCGTTGGTTGACCAATTCCCTTTTCCAGTGAACCTCACCGGTGCGTCGTGACCGCGTCTTGAGTTCCGTGACCTGAGAACGCACACAAACGGTGTCACCCATATGCAGTGGTTCAAGGAACTCCCATTCCCCAATCTCGACGAACGCTCGGGTTGCGACGGATGGGCTGTGACTACCGAGGCCGGCAACTAGGGAGAGCCCGAACAAACCGTGCGCAATGGGTTTACCAAAAGGGGACTGCGCAGCAAATTCGTGATCTACATGCAGGGGGTCAAAATCCCCAGTGACTCCGGCAAAATTGACCACATCGGCTTCGGTGATGGTGCGGCCCTGACTGATCCACTCGTTTCCAACTTGCAGGTCGTCAAAGTAAAGTCGTTGAATAATCGCCACGCGTTTTCCCTCGACGGCAGCAACTCACCTCGAGTGCCAACCCTGAAATCTGACCATCGATGAGTCAGAGCTTACACGTAATTCGGGAAACACATCAATTCGAATATTGCCCGGATCGTTACGTTTCGCGGAGACTCAATCGTGGTGGCCCGGCATCGACGATCCTAGTCAGGATCCTCTGCGATTCGCCGCGGATAGATCGATCCGACAAGCGCAGCAGCGCCCTCAGCAGGCGAGCGTCATCTGACGACCCGCAGAGAAACAGTTGGACTGCCAGCCCACTCGCTTACCAATGACTGACACCACCCCATAGAAAGGTGTATCTCGAGGTTCGACATGGCCGCTGCGGAATGGGGCGCTGCCAAAACCGAAAGAGCGGCTACATCCACTCCTTGATGGAACGCCCTTCGATTAACCGAATCGGACGACCGTCTGGGCTGTTGGCAATCAAGTCGTGCGGAAGCCCTAGCTTGGCGTACACCGTGGTGGCAATGTCAGCGGACAGATATTCGTCACGGGCGACCTGTCCACCGTCCTCGTCGGTGGCCCCCAACACCTGGCCACCGGGTACTCCGGCNCCAGCCATGATCGCAAATCCCGTCGATGCCCAATGGTCACGACCGCTCGCCGAGTTGATTTTTGGCGTTCGCCCAAAGTCGGTTAACCAACAAACCAGTGTGTTGGACAACATTCCGCGCTGTTGTAGATCCGTCAGCAACTGAGGAATCGCCTGATCCACAGGTGGCATACGATTGTTCTTGAGCGACGTAAAATTGTTCTGATGTGTGTCCCACCCTCCGTCGGTTACCGTGACGAACCGCACACCGGACTCGACGAGACGCCGNGCCANCAAACAGCTTTGGCCCAACCGATTGCGACCGTAGGCGTCGCGCAATGGACCCTTCTCTTCGTCAAGCGCGAACGCCTGTTTGGTTTCCGGAGCGGTGATCATGTTCAAGGCGGCTTTGTAATGCTCGTCAAGCGTAGCAAACGCGTCCTGTTGCAGTTCCGCGGTGCGCTGCAGATCGTCCACCCGGGCCAACAATCTGCGCCGCCGGTCAACGCGTTTCATGGTGATTCCCTGGGGCGGAGTAATATCGCGCACGCTAAATTTCTTCGCGTTTGGGTCGGATAGCATTTCAAATGGGTTGTGTTCCAAACCGAGAATTCCCGCCGTTCCACCGCCAAACCGGCGGTCGATATCACTGCCCAATTGTACAAAGGGGGGCATCGCCGTTTTGAACCCCTTGTGGTAACTCATCACCGATCCGTAACACGGGTAGCCAATCGCCTGGTTAAATCGACGGCCGGACATGACCCACTGGTCGGCCGTCCCGTGGCTGCCGTTTTGGGGATTCCACCCACGCAGCAAAGCAAAGCGCTTTTGATGCTTGGCCATATTGGGGACAACTTCGGTGAATTGAATCCCGGGTGTCGCTGAATCGATCACCGGAAATTCGCCACGCACACTTAGTGGTGCCAGAGGTTTGGGATCAAACGTGTCATGATGACTCGTCCCACCACGCGTCCAAATAAGGATGCAATTGACCTCGTGATTCGGATTGCCCGCGCTGGCCCCAATGGCCCGCTGCCTCAACAAGTCGGGTAGCGACACTCCCAAGCCAAGCAGNCTTCCAACCTGTAAGAAGCTGCGCCGCGACCCGNACCGGGCGTCTGGGAAGAGCTTCAACATGCTTGCATCTCCATGTCCGACGACCGCGAAATCGATCACCACCTAGTAGTAAATCAACTCGGTAGAATGCGAGGCGATCCAACAACGAATCGGTAGATCAACCTGATGTAACAACCCAAACATCCCCCTCAAAGGAGAGAGACAAGGTGTCTGTTCGTGGCAGACGACTAAAACCATTAAGCTCTGCCATTTGCCTGGGCTCTATCATATCAAGTTGGACCGATGCTTCAACGCGATTTGCGCGACCGCGAAACCGGGGCATTGGGTACAACAGTCAACGAAAACAAACCGCAGTGATTCCTCTCACACGGGCGATACCGTGCCGCTGTTTACCGCTTCGGCTGCAACGCACCGTGCGGTTCCTCTGGAGTTTCCCGAGTATGCGGGACATAATGCAGCTGAGCCGACTTCCCCTGATCCACTCCCATCGTCTGCCGGAAACCGTGTAGTGCGAGGATCCGTGGGTAGGGCTAAGATTGCAGGAGCGATCGAAACCCAGGCCTGACCGATCGGAACCGGTGGGCAGGCGACAGCTAGCATTGAATACCCGTCCGATGGGGAGCGCGTTGAGCATCGGGCAGGTGCGACCGACCATCGTTCACTTCATCACGGTTGACAGCGATGCGATTGTTACAGCGTTCCGCGATGTCCAGTATCGTGCTCAGTTCCTTGCTGACGATGGCAGTCGGGCAGCAACCCTTACTCGTCGATCCCGATCACGTGATCCTCGATGGTAAGTTCCAACAGACTCAGCTGCTGGTCCGCCAGACCCATCCGAACGATGCCGCTCAGAGCAAAGCCGCCGACTTGACCACCGTAGCGACTTATGTCGTTCGTGATCCAACCGTGGCACGCGTGGATGTGCAAGGGCGACTTACGGCAGTCGGCAACGGTGATACCACCGTCTCGATACGATACGAATCGCTGTCCCACGAGATTCCGATCACGGTACGGCAAGTCGAATCGACGTCGATCGAGTTCACTCGCGACATCCTGCCGATCCTCAGTAAGGCCGGCTGTTCCGCTGGTGCCTGCCACGCTAGTCAGTTTGGCAAAGGCGACTTTAAGCTCTCGATCTTCGGATTTGATCCGCAGGCGGACTTTCTCGCGATGGCCCGAGCCAGCCGAGGCCGGCGATTGAACTTTGGCAGTCCCGATTTCAGCCTATTGTTGGCAAAACCGTCGATGCGCATGCCGCACGGTGGCGGACGCCGCCTGCAACCGAACTCGGTTGCCTACCAGATCTTGAGAGAGTGGATTGGCCGCGGTGCACCGCCTCCCATCTCCCAGCCGGTAGACGTCTCATCTCTTCGCGTCACTCCCCGGCAACGCACTTGCGGTCCAGGTAGTCACCAACAGTTACGCGTGATTGTCGGGTATGCCGATGACTCGAATCGAGACGTGACATCGATCGCCAAATACGACTCAATGGACGAGGGCGTTCTCTCGGTAACGACAGACGGGTTGGTCACCGCG
Source organism: Planctomycetaceae bacterium (assembly GCA_002702965.1). GTDB lineage: Bacteria > Planctomycetota > Planctomycetia > Pirellulales > Pirellulaceae > UBA9264. The sequence goes on along the minus strand of PADE01000049.1, from coordinate 25,281 downwards.
GTTGGTAAGGGGCAGGCTGCGATCATGGTTCGTTACCAAGGTCAGGTCGAGGTCATTACGTTCGCGGTTCCTTTTGCCGAGCAGATTCAGTTGACCGATTGGAAGAATCAAAACACCATCGATGAACTCGCTGCAGACAAGTTTCGTGAACTGCGGCTCGAACCGTCACCGTTGTGCGATGATGCCACCTTCATTCGACGTGCTTTCCTGGACGCCATCGGGTCCTTGCCGACGGTGGCGGAAACGACGGCGTTCCTCGAAGCCGCAGACCCCGGCAAACGTACCCGCCTGATCGATCGGCTACTCGGTCTGACAGGTAATCCCGCCGAAGATATTTACAACGACCGTTACGCATCATTCTGGACACTCAAATGGTCTGACCTGATACGAAACAACAGCAACTCGCTTGGCGAGCAGGGAATGTGGGCGCTGCACAATTGGATCAAGGAATCTTTTCGCACCAACAAGCCCTACGATCAGTTCGTCCGCGAATTGGTAACTGCGAAAGGGTCGATCTACTCAAGCGGTCCAGCCAACTACTTTCGGATCAACGGAAACTCGTCCGCGCTTACCGAAGCGACCTCACAACTTTTCTTGGGTGTCCGGTTAGAGTGTGCCAAGTGCCATCATCATCCGTTTGAGACATTCAGCCAACGTGACTACTACGGCCTGGCAGCCTTCTTTGCTCGGGTCGGTCAAAAAGGAAGTGAGGAATTCGGCTTGTTCGGTCGTGAATCGGTCATCGTGGTTCGCGCCACCGGCGAGGTCACTCATCCGCGGACGGGCAAACGGATGCAACCGACACCACTCGAAGGCGCACCCATCGATCACGCACTCGACCGACGCATTCCGCTCGCCAAGTGGCTCACCGCACCGGATAACCAACTGTTTGCGAGATCCGTGGCAAATCGATACACCGGCTACTTGCTGGGACGCGGGCTGGTCGAACCGATTGACGACATGCGGAGCACCAACCCACCCAGCAACGCGGCGATGCTCGATGCGCTCGCCCGCACGCTTATTGAAAGTGGATTTGATCTAAAACGTCTGATGCGCTGGATCATGACTTCACGTCTCTATCAGTTAAGCTCGCAACCAACCGAGCAAAACATCTCCGACCGACGCTTCTACAGCCACTACCGAGTCAAACGCCTCGCCGCTGAGCCGCTACTGGATGCCATCGACCAGGCAGTCGGCTCCACCACCAAGTTCAAAAATTTGCCACTTGGGACCCGCGCAATCGAACTTCCTGACGCCGAGTATCCCAACTACTTCCTCAAGACATTCGCCAAACCGCGCCGCGCCAGTGTGTGCGAATGTGAACGAACCCCGGACGAAAATCTGGCCCAGGCGCTTCACACTCTCAATGGCGATATTCTGGCAGGGAAGATCGCCGACAAACGATCGCGGATCGGGAAATTGCTCACGGACGAGACCGACCACGAGTCTATCGTTCGGCAACTTTTTCTGGCTGCCTTGTGCCGCCTTCCGAGCGCGGACGAACTCGCTTTCAGTCGTGAATTCCTGAAGGAGAGCCCCAGCCCAAAAGAGTGCTACGAGGATCTCCTGTGGGCGCTGATCAACTCCAAACAATTTCTCTTTGTGCATTGACACACGCCGTATTCAATCGTCAATGAAGCGTGGAAGCAGACTATGAGTTTTCGCCTGACCGTTATACTCCTGGTGTTGGGAAGCCTCGCTGCCAGGGGAACCCATGCACAGACGTCGTATCCGATGTTGATGAGTCTGCACCCAGTCGCAGCACAACAGGGGCAGACGTCCGAACACGTTATCCGGTCACGCTACAACTTGTACGGTGCCTTCAAGGTTCTGGTTTCCGGTAACGGTGTCCACGGCGATGTTGTGTCCCACACGGCCAAGGAAGGTGAGAAAACCGACAACCTGGAATCGCTAAAGGTACGGTTCACGGTATTGGAAAATGCCCAGCCTGGAGTACGGGATTTCCGCGTCGCCACACCCCGTGGGGTCAGTACACTGGGACAGCTGGTGATTACCAAGTCTGAGGTCATTGTCGAATCGGGTAACAATGATTCTCCGGTGAATGCACAACCAGCACAGGTACCCGCGACGTTGTGCGGTGCGATCGAAAAGGCCGAGGACGTCGATTACTACAAATTGACGGTTGTTGCCAACACGTCGCTCACGTTCCACGTCCGTTCGATGCGACTTCAGGACCGGATTCACGACCTGCAACAGCACGCCGACCCGATTCTCACGTTGCGATCGAAGAACGGTGCAACGCTCGCGGCCTCAGACAATTTCTTCAGCGCCGACCCCTTTCTCGTTTACCGTTTCGAAGAGGGTGGTGAATTCCTGCTGGAGCTCCGGGATGTTCGCTACCACGGGAACAACTACTGGGAATACAGCATCGAGATCGACACCCAACCCTTTGTGCTCAATACCTATCCGCTGGCAGTCGCGGCGGAGCGGCCAGCACGGGTGGAGCTGATCGGGTTCAGCATCCCCGAGAATCAATTTGCTGAATTCCAAGGGCCACCGGTCAGGGCGAAAGCCACCGAATTGGAGCTCCCTTTGGGAGAGACAATCAGCAATCCAGTTGCCCTGGTCGTCACGGACTTACCATTAACCAGCGAACAAAGCCAACAGCACGCCACAGTCGAGGACGCCCAGGCTGTCTCAATCCCGACCGGGATCAACGGTCGCCTATCACACGAAGGCGAAATCGACTGTTACGTTTTTGATGCGAAGAAGGGAGACCGACTGACGGTCGAAGTTACTGCGCGACGACGACTCTCCGCGATCGATTCCCATCTGCGCATTCTCGACAACAGCGGAAAACAGTTGCAGTTGAGTGACGACTTGAAAATCGGCAAACGGGGCTTCTCGGACTCGCTGATCGAAAACTGGACCGTTCCCGCCGATGGCAAATACGTCATCGAGCTACGCGACGTTCACTTGCGTGGCGGTCCGCGATTCGTCTATTTCGTCGAGTTGACACCGAGCAAACCCTATTTCCAGCTTTTTGCTGACACCGACAAGACGCAATTGGCTCCGGGTTCTGCGGGAGTCATTTTTGTACGAGCAGTGCGGAAAAATGGTTTTTCCGGTGAAATCGCATTAGATATCGAGCAGCTTCCCGAAGGCGTCCGCGCGACGAGTGGCCGAATCCTACCCGATGGACAAGACGGTTGCATCATTCTCGAAGCCGGAGCCAACACCGCATTGGCGGCAACCAACATCGCCATTCACGGGCGGGCAGTCTCTCAAGATAAGGAAGACCCGACTCTCGCCTTCAAAGCAAGCGCTGATTGCTACCAGGAAACGTATTTGCCGGGCGGGGGGCGAGGACACTGGCCGGTGGAGATGCACACGGTTGCTGTAGGGCACCCTGGTGATATTCTCGAAATATCGCTGAGTACCCACGACCTTTCTCTCCAACCGGGGGAAAGCAAAAAGATCGCAGTGCGGATCAAACGCGCCAAAGGTTTCGATAAGAACGTCACCTTGGACGTCATGTATCGGCACCTAGGTAGCATCTACGGAGACAGTTTGCCCAAGGGAGTGACACTCGACTCCAATGCCAGCCAGACGCTGTTGGCCGCTGGAGAAAACGAAGGTTCGATCGTCATCAAGGCGGATGCCAAGGCACCCGCAGTGGACAAACAGCAGATCTCGGTGATGGCAAATGTGTCGATCAATTTCGTGATGAAGGCCACCTATTCCAGTAAGCCCTTGCTAATCAGCGTGGCGAGCCCTTAAGGTTGCCATCCACCGGCCGACCGATCGGCACCTTGCGGCCCCGACTTCATACCTCGGATAAGCCGTCGAATGCCGTCCAGTCGTCATCGACGCAAGAGACGTCTATCGCGCACTTTCGCATCGCACTCTGGATTGTCGCCAGCGTCGACGTCAGATCTTCCAATCCGCTGCCGCCGTCGTATTCGAGTGGCTGGCCGTTTAACACTGCGTCGGCAAAGTGCCCCCAGGCAGAGCAATGCGCCTGGTCGTAATACGAGTTGTTGGAAATCCACGATCGATCGGGGCCCTCCGATAATGCAAAATCACGTGCCTGGCCCTTTCGGTAAAGTGTGACGGGAGCGACCTGCGGAAAACCCAGCCCGGCGCCGCCACCTTCGCCGAACACGCGAATCGTCCCTTGTGATCCCAGGATCTCGGTCCGAAAACCGATCCAGCGTCCCGCTTCGGGTACCGTCTCAACCTGGGACCAGATTCCATCTGCCACTCCGTCGCTGTGGGTCCAACTGATGGCGGTGATGCCTCGCAGGTGATGCTCCGGACCGACACCATGTGTGCGAGGTAGCGCGGTGACCGATTGCACCGCAGCTCCTGCAAACAAGCGTGCCGTCGCGAACAGATGTGGTCCATGATCCATGATCCAGGGAAACTCGCCACCGCCCGACAGTCGCGGATCGACTCGCCAGGGGACATCGTGGCCCCGACCTTTCAATCGTCGATTCTCAGAATCGTTGAACACCCAAGGTCCCTTGGATTGACGAACCTGGAGTACCTCGCCCACCTCGTCCTGATCCACAAGTCTGCGCGCGAGACGATGCGGACCATGAAAGTAATAACTTTCACCGACCATCAGGCGAACACGCGCCGAAGCCGCGGCGCGAATCATGGCCAATGCCTGACTACGACTGTGGGCCATCGGCTTTTCGACGTAGACGTGTTTGCCTGCCCGCGCGGCGGCAATGGTCATTTCCGCGTGCATCGATGGAGGAACCACTAAGTCGACTACATCGATCTGGGCATCTGCCAGTACGTCGGCAAATTGAAGGTAGACTCGATCGACACCGTGATACTGTGCCAGACGCCGCAAACGCGTTTCCTCAACATCACAAACGGCAAACAGCTCGACATTGGGTACCGTTCTCAGCACATTTAAGTGGCACGGCGCGGCGACTTTTCCAAGCGCGCCGACCAGCGCCACCCTGAGCCGTGGATGAGCAGTCACGAACCATGCCTCCTACTGCAAGAAACTCCATCTGGTTGAGGCGAAAACACGGGTCTTCTACTCTTGAACGAGCGGACGCAAAAGTCGATTCACTACCCCATGTTTCACTGAGGTTGCTGATGGCCGCCCACGGTTTACAGTTCGGAGCCATCAACACAAACTGTGGCGCCGGCGAAGACCTCGCGCGAACGCTGTTGCGATCGGGGCATCGACGTGAATCCACCGACGCCAAACATCACGAACTGCGTCGAAAAACACGTTGCGTGGCAACAATCGCGTCGACCAACAAGTCAACTTCTTCCAGCGTATTGTAGAAATAGAAGCTCGCCCGCAGCGTCGCCGGGAACCCCAAGCGATCGTGTAACGGCATCGCACAGTGGTGGCCAGCCCGTACCGCAATTCCCTGCTGATCGAGAGCCTGTGCCGCATCGTGTGGGTGAATGCCGTCGATCAGGAAACAGATGATAGCACCCTTCTTGTCGACTTCCGGACCGAGAATGCAAACCCCCTCCAGCGCGCTCAATCGATCGTGTGCGTGGACCGCCAGTTGCCTCTCGTATTCCTGAATGGCACCGAGTCCGATTTGTTGCAGGTACTCGATCGCCGCGGTCAAACCAACCGCCGAGGCAATGGGCGGCGTCCCCGCTTCGAATTTCTCCGGCAATTCACCCGGCTCAAATCCATCGGTCGTCACACGGCGAATCATGCTGCCACCCCCCAGGAACGGGGGCATCTCCTCCAACAACTCCTCGCGGCCGTACAGCACACCGATCCCCGACGGTCCGAGCATTTTGTGCCCGCTAAATGCGAGAAAATCAACTCCGCTCGCTTGCACATCGGTGACCTGATGGGGAGCACTTTGTGCCGCATCCACCAGAACCACGGCACCCACCGCGTGCGCCTGCGAAATGATATCAGCGACCGGAACATGGGTCCCCAACACATTGCTGGCAGCGGTCACACTGACGACTCTGGTACGTTCAGTTAACAGCGCATTCAATTCTGTCAAACGCAACTGCCCGTCGTCCTCAATAGGAACGAAACGCACTTTGGCTCCGGTCCTCGCCGCCAACTGCTGCCAGGGGACAATATTCGAGTGATGCTCGAGCAGCGTCAACAGAATCTCGTCACCGGGTCCGAGGTTGGCATCCCCCCAACTGCGGGCGACAAGATTGATCGACGCTGTGGTGCCCGAGGTAAACACAACCTCTTGTGGATGGCGTGCATTGATCCACCGCGCCGAGGTCTCCCTCGCCACCTCGTACAAGTCGGTACTCTGTTCACTCAGCCAGTGAATTCCGCGATGGACGTTCGCGTACTGTCGTTCGTACAAATCACGGATCCGCTGGATTACTTGCCGCGGCCGTTGTGTCGAGGCTGCGTTGTCGAGATAAACGAGCTGTCGGTCGCCGTGGACTCGAACGTCCAGAATCGGGAAATCCGTCCTCAACGATTGGGGATCAAATGGTTTGACAGGGATGCTCATCGGGTACCGCTTGGGAAAACGTAAACTCACTACGGAAATGACATTCGAACCATGTCTCGGTTCACCAACTCGCCCTTGTTCCACGCACCGTATCAACTGTGGTCGACATCGGATTGGTCCCGCGTCAGTACAACCACGTCTAACATCGCCACGTGTGGCGGCAAAGTCGCCATCAGCAAAGCTACCTCCGCGAGTTCATCGACGGTCATCATCTTGCGGCTTTCCCGAATCCACACGCCGTTCAGAAAAAACATTTCCGGGGTGCAGGCAACCACATGTGATGCCGTGATCGCGGCCTTCCAATACCGTCACGTGCATCAACCCCATCAACCCGAATTTAGAGGCCGAACAAGGCGCTGCCCCCGGTCGGACACGCTGTGCGGAAATCGATCCGATGTTGATAATGCGCCACCTCTCTGCGGTTTCACAAGCTGCATCGCGCGCTGTGTACACAGAAAAGGCCCGCGAAGATTCGTGTTAATGACCCAACCCCAGGATTCTAAGGGCAGTTCGTCGATCGGGCCACCGTCGGCTGCCCCGGCATTGTTAACCAGCAGATGGAGCTGGCCGAACTCAATCGCTACGCGGTCGAACAACCGATCCACCGTTTGTGGTTGTGACACATCTCCGGAAACCGCCAGTACCCGAGCCCCAATCGTCACCAGCTCGTCTTTGGCGGCCGACAGTCTATCCGCGCTTCGGACATTGATCACCAGCGCCGCGGCCACATCGGCCAGCCCGCGGCAAATGGCCCGACCCATCCCCTGATTGGCCCCAGTGACACCGGCGACCTGACCCGACAATTTCCCCAGGGCATCCTCCGGGTTGCGATCAGCGGCGACGACGCCACCACGAGTATGCCAGCCACAAGACAGGCTGAACAGCGGCCCCTAGCGTGATCCCGGGACAACAAATTGCGGGAAATCTACCGGCGATAGCGGTCGGCTTGAAAGACGTGGTCAACGCCATGCCAACAAGGGGCGGGCGATGGCAATGGATGCAAATTCAATCTTCGGTCTGTGCCGTCGCCGGATCTGGCAGCGACCACTCGCGCAGCCAGGCCGCGTCCTCACGAAACTCGGCAATCGAATCTTGCAATCCGGAGAAATCGCGTTGAAACCGATGCCAGCCGCGGTACGCGGTCGCTGCCCCACACAATACCAGGACCAATCCCAGGGACAACGATCCCCAAACGGGATCCGCCGGCGACGCGGAGCTCGCCAGCCAGCTGTCGAACCGGTGACCGAGCAAGACGACCAAGACCGCCATCCCCGTCGTACATTGCAACAGCCCCAGGCTACCCGTGACGACCAGTCGCTTGAGTTGGCGCAGATCGTTACGGACTTCGAATTCGGCCAGTTGCTGACGCAGCGTGAACAACTCAACGAGATCGCTGAATGTACGACGCCATTCCCTGGTCCAGCTAGGAGCCTCAGATACCGTTTGATCAGTCATGCTGCCCCTCGCTGGAGGTTGTCGAAGCGCAGCGCGACGATTGGGACACAGATTGTTTCAATTCCTGCCAGACATCTGCCCAGGATCCACTCGCAACCAAGCCCCAAATGCGGTGGAGCAACTCACGACCGTTCCACTTATGCGGCAGTCGAGTGGATAGCAGTAACCCGATGGCTGCGGCAGAGAGTAGCGAACGTCCCGGATAGCGACAGACATAAGCACGCCATCTAGTCACGAGTAACGACTGATCGATCAACCGGTGTGCGCGGCGGTCCAAACGCCGTCGCAGACGCCCGATGTTGCGTTGCAATTCGCGGCGCCGTTCCGGGACGTTTGCTGCTTGTTGGTCGCGATCTGACATCGCTCTGTCTCCAAACAGAAATGGCGTCGCTCGTCCCTTCAAAACAAACGACGCGTGACACGTCCGACCAGGAAACCGACGGCCGACGCCGTTACTACACCCGTTCCCGGATGATGTCGAACCAGTTCTAACGTCTCGTCGATCACGACTCCCAATGTTTTCTTGTCCGCGGATTCCGGACGCTCGTCGCTTGCCTTACGTGTCCGGGCATAGGCCTCCTCGGCGTTTTGCAGCGCCTCGCGGGCTACATCGAGCTGTTTTTCCACCTCCCGGACGTCGAACTCCCGCGGGGCTCGAGAGCTTGAACTTGCGGTCGATCTTTTTCTGGTCGCCCGTTTCTTCGCCACCTCAGTACCCTCGCTGGAATGGACCGACTGAAACCGTCCCTCTACCAACGTAGGTCGGGTTTCAACCGACTGCCGCTGTTTGCGACAGTGTTCGGCGGGGACTTCATCCGATGCAAGCGGCGCAATCGCCACAACGCACCCCAACGGATAGGAAAGAAACAGCCCTACTACGCATGGACCCACGGTCTCTGCGTGAGCTAGGCGCCCATTCAAGCGGTGTTCGGCCAGCGGACCGTGCTCCCCACCCACCCAAAAGAATGGTGGAAGGCATCCTCAATCAACTAAGCAGCTCGTCAATCGGCGTCGGATTACTCACCAGATGCACGGGCCGGCCATCGGGAGTGTAGACAATTTTCGCCGGATCGATGCCGAGTTTCCGATAGATCGTGGAAACGAAATTCTCCGGCGACAAAACCCGTTCGAGTGCGGAGTACCCCTGCCGGTCGGTCGCACCGATCACCTGGCCGGGTGGGGTCCCACCACCGGCAAACATCACCGACATCGCGTTTGACCAGTGGTCTCGACCGCCCCGAGAGTTGACCTTGGGCGTCCGCCCAAATTCACCCAGCGCACAGACCAGCGTCGTGTCGAGCATCCCGCGTTGATCCAGATCGTTGATCAATGCAGCGATCGAGGATTCAAACGGAGGTAGCTTGTTCGCCAGCCCACTAAAGATGTTGCTGTGATGATCCCAGCCACCGTGGTAAAGGGTGACAAAGGGCACGCCCGCCTCTACCAATCGCCGCGCCAATAGTGCCCGCTGCCCAAAACTATGACGGCCAAACTTCCCGCGGACCTCATCCGGCTCCCGCTGGATGTCAAACGCCTGCTGGGCCTGCGCCGAAGTCATCAGCGTGTAACCCTGTTGATAAAAGTCATCCAACGCCAGCACCGGATCGCCGGCAGTTTTTTCTTTGATGCGCGCCAAGCGGTCGACTTGTTGGCGGATGCTCTGGCGACCGCGAAAGCGTTCGGCTTGCAGGCCCGGCGGCAAGGCGATATCCCGAACGCGAAACCCCTTGGCGTTCGGATCATCTGCAACCACAAAAGGCGCGTACTTGGCGCCCAGAAAATTGGGCCCACCGGAACGGGACATGCGAGGAAGCGAAAAATACGCGGGCAGCCCATCCGGCGCACTGCGTTGATGCGCCGTCACCGACCCCAGGCTGGGGTGAAAGCTGACAAACGCTCCGCATCCTACTGGGATCCTGGGCGGCGCGCCGGTCATCATGTAGTGATTGCCGGCGCCGTGATTGCCCTGATTGTGTCGGATCGAACGGACGATCGCGAGTTTGTCCGCGATCCGGGCGAGCTGCCGCATGTGACGGGAAAAGTGCACTCCCGGCAGGCTGGTCGCAATCGGTTCGTATTCCCCGCGCACTTCCAGTGGCGCGTCCGGCTTGGGATCGAACGTCTCGTAGTGCGTCGGCCCTCCATCCATCCAGATCAAGATACAACTCGTCGCGCGGGACTTGGGCTCCGCGGATTGGGCAACGGCGCGAGCTCGCAGCGCCCCTACCAACCCACCGGAAATGAGTCCTCCCAACCCCAATTCCAGACAGTCTCGTCGAGTAAGGCCGTCACAATTCTTGTGTACCCGCATGGCGTGCGTCGCTCCAGATCGCTTCCTGGCGTCAACATCGAACCACAAACGAAACGGGCCTCCTTCAAACCATGCGGCGCCAGCTTGAAAGGCGGTCGCGCAGCATCCGGTCACTGTTAGGTCCGCTCGGCACTAGCATAACGCAAACCCCTTGTCGAGCCAAACTCACTACGGGGCAATCGGTGTTAGAGGTCAAACGCTACTCACCAGCTGCCCACACATTTGCGGGCAGCAACGCACCCGAGCACCGCACAACCACCACCGCACAACCCGGACTGTTTGGCTACATCTGTCCGTCAACCTGTGCTCGCTGTTCGGTGTCCAGCAATTGACGGACTTCTCGTTTGCTAACCCAGTAAATCACAATTCCCACACCTGCTACACCGATTGTAATCAGGCGATATCCCAGCGCGACCAATACTCCACGCCCTTGCGCTAAACCGGGAGTGGGAACCTCAACATAGAGCAGATCGAGCGCAAACTCCAAAGCGCCCAACCCGGCCGGCATTAACGGGACAGCACCAGCCACCATCGCCAGCGGCCCCAACACGAAATGTTCTCCCAGAGAGGGTGCTACTTTCAGGATCCCCGACGCAACGAGAAAGAGCGCAGACACAAACATCGTGTGCGTCACGAGACTGATTCCCAGTGCGGCAGATACTGAGCCCGGTTTATGCCGGTAAAGAGCGAGCGACTCGACTAGCCGCAACACCATCCTACCGATGTTCAGCGGTAACCAGCCGAGCGGCGCGGTAAACTTCTCCACGGTCAACAGCGCAAATAACAGACCTAGTATCGCGCCGATTGCGGTAATCGAAAGAGTCACCTGACCGATCAGTTTGATCTCGTCAGATCGCGTCAGCACGTCTCCCATGAGAATTGCGCCGCTGCCGAGCAGCAGCAGGGCGTACAAGCCGATCACGCGATCCGCGATCACACTGGCAACCGCCTTGGCGCGGCGATTGGATTGCTCGCGGGCGATAAAGACCGCCTTGAAAAGATCTCCGCCGACAGCTCCAACCGACACGAAATTCAACAGGTAGCCAAGGAAGCCAAGCCGTAACGCATCGCGAACACGAAACGGCAGGCCTAGCGTCCGGACCAGGAAAAACCAGCGGACACACGTACCCCCGACACCTCCAAGAACCAGTACAAAGGCCAGCGTCAGCCGACCCCACTGTTTGGGTCGCGCACTGATCTGCTGCCATTCTTGTGTGCTGATGTTGGACAGCAGCCAGCCGATGACCAGAACCGGTAGGCTGAACTTCAGGACCGAAATAGCGATTCGCTTGAAGCTATCCACCGTAGAAAATCTCCGATCCACCGGACCGCGCTTGACAGTCCTCGCAGCGGGTGCTAGTTTCCTCCGCACACGCGCAACCAAACTCGTTACGCACCAATACTTTGGATCGGATCAACCGACCCGAAAAGAATAGAATTTCCGGGGGATTAGCTCAGTTGGGAGAGCGTCTGGCTGGCAGCCAGAAGGTCAGGGGTTCGAGTCCCCTATCCTCCACTTGCCCCGACCGCAGACCATCGCATCCGGCCGCAACCCCCTGCAAAACAGGGGGTTTTTGATGCACGGGCAATTCGGCTGGCGGCCTCCTGCACGGCAAAACGGCTACCCGCTGCACCAAATTCTCCATCGCCTCGGCGAGGCGTCCTACCTTCACCTACAGGTAGTGCTCCGCAGCGATTGCCTCGCTGTTGCCAACCCAAGCATCGATCACTGGGATCGAGAACTGGTCGCGCAACTCGGTCTCGTGAGTGCTTCACAGGGTTGGAACCAATGTAGCCACGTCTTAGGGCCAGCCTGTTGGATAATTGTCGTCAGCACAATCCGCGGATTGCCGTCCCGACGGCAATCGCGTTGGCTCACGAACTCATCGCCGAGCACGGCTTGGTCAAAACACTGCTTCAAGTGAGGTCGCCGTTCCGGGAACAGTGGAATCACGCGTGACTCACTACCCACATAATACTCGGGCAAGAGTCTTCTGACGGTGACCCGGCTTTGATCCCAATCCACTCCCCCCGCCACAGCGCCAGATGCTCCGAAGGGCATCTGAGTCTGTCAAATCGATTCAACGCACACAGCAAACGCCATTCGGCGACCGAGCATACAGCCCAGACATTCTCGGCGCGCTCGAGTAAATCGAAATAGAAGCGGCTTTGATTTACAAGGGGCCCGGGTTGCGTGTCTTCGCATGCGCCGATCCGCCGGTTTGCAAATGCGGATGCAGAGATTGGTGCAGTTCAACGGGGAAGGGTGCCTGGCCCGAATCCCGCCCCTCATCATCCACCACGCCTATGCTATGATTGAGCCGCCGATTTCTGCGGGCGTCGCTCACACGCTTGGCCGTGTCGGAGCAAATGCCAACCGTCGCAAGGGCACACAACAGCGATGTCTGATGCGCTGAGAATCAAAGACATACTGCCATGCATATGCAGCGACCGATTTGTCCGCTTCTGATCATGGCGATGATGGCCATTCCATCTTCCTGGCAGGTTACGCAGACCACCGCGGAACCCCCCAAACCGCCCGTCGAGTTCCGTGTGCACCGCAATCAGCCGCCCCAGTGGACGGCACCCGAGACCGAGCGCGGCTTCGTCGTCTGCTCGGATCACTGGATGCGGCCGATGTTCGATGTTTTCGTGCCCACACGGGCACACGTCGTCGAGGACCTGTCGTGTGAGCTGGCCGGCAATGAGTACGAGTCCATTCAGGTAGGTGTCCACGCCTTGCGAGACCTCAAAGCGGTGAGGATGACGGTGGAGTTGGACCTGCCCTTCAAGGCTTACCGGTTCCTGCCGCAAAACCGCAGGCTGACGGTTTCTAGTTCAGAGTCTGCGGACCGGCTTGTGCTCCAGAGAAAGGTCCCGGTCAAGATGCCTTACTTCCTGTTTCCGCGGCCCCACCACAAAAAGGCGGCCAAGGGCGAGACGGTCGGGTTCTGGATTACGGTCCAGGCGCCGGCGAATGCTGCGACCGGAGATCACATGGGCGTCGTTCGCATTTCCGCGGGTCAGCAGGAAACCGTCGTGCCGCTACGGGTCACTGTCCGGCCGTTCACGCTTCCCAAACCTAAAATCGCTTACGCCACGTACTTCCAGCCCAACAGCAGAATTCCCAAGGCCTATCAGGAGCCAAAGTTCGAGCGACTGTACTACGAGGATATGGCCGCGCACGGGATGAACAGCATCGAGCTCTTCAAGCCTCACGATCGGCCGTACCTGCGGTGGCTTTCGCTCGACGGGCAGTTTGATGAAGCGAAGATGGCTGAGCACTTTGCGATGATGCAAGAGGCCGGGCTGCTGGACGGCACCCAGCCGGTTACGCTGCTCTGGGGCAATTGGGATGCGGTCTCGAAGCAGCGCCCTGAAACAATTCCGGGAATTGTGAAAGAACTTGAGCGAATCAGGAAGAAATACAATCTGCCTCGAATGGACCAGTTCTACTACAACGAGCCATCCGGAAACGACCATGAAGCGGGAATCAAACTCATGAAGCCGTGGATCGAGGCGGGATGGGGATTCTACTCATCCATCGACTCACCACCGGCAGTCGAGGCGCTCGGCCCCTATCATACGGCGATTCACGTCCACGCCTTCTCCATGGGAAAGCGGCTCAAGGCCTTGATCGAGGAGGCAGGCTGTGAGTTTTGGACTTATGAGTCTGCCAGCAACGGATACGCACCCGCTTGGGGTCGATGCTACGCGGGTCTGTTCTCGTGGAATTCCGGAGTCAAGGGCAACTATGTCTGGGCTTACACCCATGCTGACTGGGGTGAGCGCGACCGATACACGATCGAACCGGATGGCAGCGTCACTGTATACATCTGGGGACGTACCAAGGCGGTCCCAGGGCCGCTGGGACCGATCCCCACGATCAACTGGGAGGCGCGGCGCGAAGGGGTGGACGATTACCGCTACCTCCAACTCGTCCAGCAAGAAGTCAATCGAGCGGATCGTGACCCCCGGATTGTCCAGGAAGTGTCGAACTGGCTGGGGTCGCTGAGATTCCTGGTGGACTGGGAGACGATCGCGGGCCGCTTCAAGTTGCTGGTTCCAGAGAACAACGATTTTGATGTCATGGACTTCTTCGACCCCTATCCACAGCTCTCGCCGGAGAAGTACGACCAGGTCCGCCGCCAGGCGGCCGCGTTTATCGTTCGCCTGCAGGCGCAAAGGGCGGCCAAGGAGTAGCTCGAGAACGGCCGCCAATCGAACAACCCGAGTTCGGCAGACCAGGTGAGCCACACGGCCACGCAGATATCTGCGTTGGAGCGGTTAAGTTTGAGGAGAATACGAATGGCTCAAGAGCCAACCGTGGAGGTACTGCTGAATCGTTTTCGCAATGAACTACAGTCGGTCTTTTATCCCTTCTTTGTCGTATCAATCATTGAAAGAAACAGCTCAGCGAACCGGCAGGAAATCAAGGAGCAGATCGCGAGCCTCACGGGCGGAACCATTGAGATGGAAGTTGCGTCCCATAATCGACTAATTGGTAGACTCGAGAAAACATTCCGATTGATCGAGCCCTCTGGGAGAGAGAGCGACCCCTCTCTCGTGCGTTATCGCCTCACGCAAAAGGGAAAGAGACTCTATTCTGAATCGCTCAACCAGATCATCTATCCACTTAGCGACATTCTGCCAACAGGATGACCTGTCTTTTTCTTCGATGTCGACACGTCGAGGCACGATGGCCGCAACGACACTTCACACGTTGTTTGGCCGCAAACCCCTGCAGCGCAGAGTTTTTTCCATGCGCGACCAGGTTGATCTACGATCCTATACGAGCCAACTCAGCCGGTTGCTGCACCGAATTTTGCATTGGCTTAGCAAAGTGGTCTTCAGGTAACTGCCGGTAGTAGATCGCCGCGGGAGTTAACAATCCACGCACAGACCACCTGGATCGAGACCTGATCGGCCAGCTCTGTTTCGCGAGCGCTCCGCAGATTCTGGATCGAGCAGGAGCGCCGCTTTGCCACGACCCAGGCAACGGAAGATTCGGGATGGCTGCTGGTTTACAACGATACCCAGACGGACATTAATCAGCTCACGATTCGCAAACGGCCAGAACAGCCGATCGTCTTTGCGGGAACTTATTCCGGTAAGCTGCTCTAATTGGCAGCCCGACACCCTCCTGACGTGGAAGGTTGCTGAGGACGTCACTTCGATGGCTAAGCGGATCGATTCGATTTTACTGCGACTCTTGATTACCGACACCTCGAGCAAAGTGTTACGCACTGCCTTGCCCGCACCGTGGAGGCACAACGGAGAAGGGTTCTACGGCCCCCCGGCGACCGGTTTCGAAGAGACGTCGAGGTACGGATCAACAACCTGTTGTTGAAGTTACCACGTGTTCAACACGACTGGCTCTTGTTGGACGTGCAGCCGCTCCAACTCGCTGTCGGAGACAACCTGCTGGGGATTTCCCGCAGATCCCCACCTCATCGTCCGCATCAATGGTTGCAGGTCGAGTTGGTGGAACTGGATGTCCATTACAAGCCGCATTAGGACAAACCGGCGCAGAACTCCATGACCGGGGTGCCGCCCGCACCAATCCGTTTAGTTGCGCCGTCACGTCGGGATACATGCACCACGTTCCCACGGAAAATGCGATCGTGGGTTGCGAGAGATCGCTCGAGGCACGGTCCCCGTCGGGAAGGCAATTCGGTTCGGCGTGCGGTCACAAGAGCCCGGTCACCATCCCGTTAAATTCGCGCAGAACACCCAGTCCCTGGCCCTCCTGTGTCTAGACGCACGTCGGAGGGGACAATAAAACGGTACTCTAACAAGGAACCGAAGCTGCACGGAATTGGTGCATCCCGCTTGCTGGTTAGAATGGCTTGGGGATAATGGGGATCGAACGAACCGTTGGCTTAAACCCGTATCTGAGGTGCGAAACACGATTACAGGCGCAAGCCGCACCCGGGTCGATCAGGTGTGCGCCGCGTTCTGATCCAAAGGTGGCTCGCGTCGGCTGCCCGTGACCACGTTGATCACTTGTCTGCGACTCACCAAATGGAACGAAAGACCACCCGCGTCAGAGACTGTCCTAACCGTAAACCAAATCCAGCTGCCCGATGCGTTAGAACCTGACATCAACCTTGGGGCAGGCCAGAGACCGGATTCCTTGCAAGAGAGATTTCACAATGCGTATCGCCGAGATCATAGAAACACAGTTTCGGGCCGTCTTCATTTGGTCCACGGCTGCTCTCCTGGTGTTAACAGCGATTGCTTGGTGGACGTTGGGTCCACATGCACTATGGCCGTGGGTTGTTCTTGGGCCGCTGGTCCTGCTGGGCATAAGAGACCTCACTCAAAACCGACACGCAATTTGTCGGAACTTTCCCATCCTCGGGCATATGCGTTATTTTCTCGAAGTGATTCGCCCGGAGATCTATCAGTACTTCATCGAGAATGACACCGAAGGTGTCCCATTTGGAAGAGAGCAACGATCACTCGTCTACCAACGTGCAAAGAACGTTCGTGACACAACTCCGTTCGGAACCAAGGAAGATGTGTATGCTCCTGGCTACGAGTGGGTCAATCACTCAATCCTTGCGCGTCACATTGATGCCGAAGACATGCGAATTTCCGTTGGCGGTCCCGACTGTAAGCAACCGTATTCGTGCAGCCTGCTAAACATCTCGGCGATGAGCTTTGGCTCACTCAGTATGAACGCGATCCTATCGCTCAGTCGCGGCGCCAAAATGGACAACTTTGCTCACAACACCGGCGAGGGTGGTCTCAGTCCCTATCATTTGGAGGGTGGCGGTGATTTGATCTGGCAAGTTGGCACTGGTTATTTCGCCTGTCGCGATGACGCAGGCGCCTTTTCACCACCTATGTTTTCCGAAAAGTCGGCAATCCCAAACGTGAAGATGATCGAGATAAAGCTCTCGCAAGGTGCGAAGCCGGGGCACGGTGGCATCTTGCCAGCCGCAAAGGTCACACCCGAGATTGCTTCCATTCGCGGAGTTCCCATGGGAAAAGACGTGCTTTCCCCTCCAGGACACTCTGTATTTTCGACGCCAATTGGGCTACTGGAATTTGTCGCGCANCTGCGAGAGTTGAGTGGCGGAAAACCGGTTGGGTTCAAATTATGTGTTGGCAAGCGTCGTGAATTCCTGGCGATCTGTAAGGCGATGATCCAAACAGGCATTACGCCCGACTTCATCGTTGTCGACGGCGGTGAAGGTGGCACTGGGGCAGCGCCGCTGGAATTTTCGAATCATATCGGTGCACCGCTGNTCCAAGGTCTGATTTTTGTGCACAACGCCCTTGTCGGTTATGCGTTGCGCAGCAAGATTCGAATCATCGCCAGCGGCAAGGTCACTTCAGGATTTGGCATGCTCAAGCGACTCGCAATTGGAGCCGACGCCTGTTACAGCGCGCGGGCGATGATGATGTCAATTGGATGCATCCAAGCACTCAAATGCAACAGCAACCATTGTCCGGTGGGAGTGGCTACGCAAGAAAAACACCTGATGGCGGGCCTTGTTCCGAGTGACAAGGCACCTCGTGTTGCTAGTTATCATCACGAGACGATCCGAAGTCTGGCTGAAATGCTCGGAGCGTTAGGACTGAGTTCCGCCGACGAACTCCGTCCTTGGCACCTGATGCATCGCATTTCGCCCACAGAAACACGTCACTACGGAGAACTATACGATTTTCTTCGCGAAGGAGCCTTACTCGCGGATGAACTGCCGGCAGAGTACCGACGCGCCTGCAATGCGGCCTCTGCTGAAACGTTCGGCCACGTTGAATGAATGTTCGGCAGCGACGGCGCGAGCCATGGCGATTGTGACGAAGCCAAGCGATAGGGCTGACGCTTGAAGATCGCCAGTGGCATCGGTGGATGCGGCGCCGGGGTGGTCACGTGAGCCAAAAGATACACGCGGCATGACAATGCCGCCCGGTCTGGGCAAACCGGGTCACCNCCCAAATTGCGATGCGCAGGGACACTCTGAGAGTTCCCTTTGGTGGTATGCGACCACCGCCCAAAAAACCGACCGCAACCCTACTCCGGTCGAGGTCGAGGACCTCAGCGGATCTCACCAAAATTTCCACCAGGGTGACTTGGACTGGTTCACGACAGGGTCGTCATCTCCCTTGTTCGCATCCCAGGAATTCTCTGTGCCGAGAGGATCGCGGCGCGTGGAAACAGAACCCTGCGATGCCTGTGCGGAGCGGTCACCATCCGGCGAATCCGCTCGACTCNAATGGCTCGCGTGCTCGGTCGGTAGAGACTCAGGCTCGTNAACAGCCCCCTCGGTCGCCTCAGTCGGGTGTGCGTTGAACGGTGGCTCTCCTGTGGGCACCGACGGCCCGCTGGCGGGAGCGACGGGAAGCTTCACCGACTCGGGATGCGTTTGCGCCACAGACGGTTTCTGCTGCGCCTCCCGCTTCTCGGCCTCCGAGCCGCTGTTCAGCGTTGACAACTGAGAACTGGCAGCGGGTTGCGCGGAGGCCCTGAGCAACAGGGAAATCAAAATACTCGCGGAAGAGGCATCCACTCCGCGGGGTAAGTACGTACCTTTGATAAACCGAAAAACATCCTGTGATTCAAATCCGTGACCGTTCGCCTCGCCGCTTTCTACCACCGTCTGCACAAATCGCGTCAGCAACGCAATGCACTTCTCCTGCAAGTCGGGATCGGTGGCAAGTTTGTCCTGAAAGGCGATCAGTGAAGGGGAGGGCATGGGCATACTGCTGAGGAACGATGATCTCTGGTGGCTATTTCTTTTTCTGGGATTTTTCCCGATCCAGTGCCGATTTGACAGCGTCCTGTAACGCCGATGAAAAATCTGACTGGGGGGCCCCCAGAGACATGGTTTTGTAGATCTGTTTGCCGGGATCGACGACCTGCGAGCGGCTGATCAGATCACGTAACAATGCACTCCAGCGATCCGCAGACTCCGTTTCCGGTGCCAAGACTTCGTCGAGGAAGTACTCACGAATTTCGTCCCTCGTCACGGGATGGTCGGCGTCTCTGGAAAGATCGATTACACCGGTAACCAAGTCATTAAAGGCCGATTGCAGCACCGATCGCAAATCAATCTGCGATACGACTTCGTCGGCGAATTTCTTGAATTCAGCAAATGACATCGGCAATAACGCGATCAGACAAATTGCCAACCGCGACCATCCAGAGAACCCTAGAATCGCTGTAAGTGGACTGATAGACCGTCTGTTGGCATTCTATTCGGAAGCAGCCCTAGTCACAATGTAATTACCACTTCCGACCGAGCAACTGCAGCAGCACGAACCGCAACCTCGATCGGACAGTCTCCCCGGCATATTCAAGACGCTTCTTGAAAAGCATGCGAACGTCTCAGACTTCAACTGGAGGCGGGCGCAGGGCACCGCGGCGAGTCGGAGGGTAACCCAATGCCGAATGATCGGGGTGTCTGCAGGCCCGGCGACAGCTGCCAAAGACTCGGTTCGGAATCAGGGATCGCGATCATCAGACGTCGCTTCCCAGACGATGATCCGTCCATCGGAACCACTACTGATCAGAGCGTTCTCCTGTTCGGAAAAATTGAGCGAGCTGACCGCGCCCTGGTGCGCTTTGAGTGAGAGCAGTTCACGCGCTGGTTCCTGGTCCGCAGCCCCAGCCCCCGAACCCTCGTCCACGGCATCCACAGACGCCGCGGTGAAATTCCATTGCCAGATCTTGACCGTTCCGTCACGGCTTCCCGTCGCCAGCCGAGAACTCGCGCCGCGACCGAGGAAGGTGGCGCAGGTGATTGCCTGCGAATGTCCCATGAGTCTCCGGAACAAAACCATTTGTGTCTTCGATCGCGGAGTTTTCTGCAGTTTGTATACCCGCAACCGGCTCAGACCGCCCAGGGCTTCTGGCGATGTCTCTTTGGCGACTGCCAGAAATTGGCCACTAGGATCAAAGACCAACTCCGCGATGCTCTTGGCCCGATCCAGTTGCTCGGGAATCAGCGCAGCGCTGGACACCAAATCGATTACCGGATCGTCCCCTGGATCGACAGGGCCCAACTGTGGATCATCAAACAGGTAAACGGCTCCCCCGAGCGTCCCCACCGCGAGCCGCTGCCCTCGCCAGGCGAGCGCGGTAATTCCTTCAACTCGTTCACCCGTGGGCCAGCGCACTCGCCATTGGTCAATCCGCTGGTCCGCACCGATCCTCCATATCCAGAGTCCACCACGCGCATCACCCGTAGCGGCGCGCTGCGGTTGTCCTTCGACATGGGGTGTGGCAAAAGTCGCCGCCCGAATCGACGGCAGCCAGGCGCCGGCGGCCTCAGGCTTCGGCCGCAAGTGACCGACGACTCGTGACTGACCGGTCTCCCACAGCGTTGCGGTTCCCTCATCGTTGGCGGTCAGCAGCAGCTGACCATCGGGACTTGCCGAAATAGCGTGTGCCGCTCCCTGGGGTTCCAGCGCCAGCACCTCCCGTGCGGTTGGCCTTGCAGACTCCTGTTCTGGCAGAACGACTTTCGGTTGGCGGCCTTCGCCAGCCGCCGGGATTCTCCAGACAATCGCGCTGCGTCGGCCCACCGTCATCAGACGCTCTCTGTCCCAGAACACCAGTGACTCGATCGCTGGTATACCAGCCTGCCTTCTCTGCAGCTTGAATTCGCGCCGTCCCCGATCGACTTCTTTATCGGTCTGCCAAACGACTAGTGTCTGCCCTGACGCCCCCGCTTGCTCCTGCTCATTAACCACCGGTCCCTGGACCGTCGCGATCAGATCGCCGGCCGGTGAATAGGCAAGACCGGTCGGAGGAACGATAAACTCCTCATCGGTTGCCGAAACCGGCGTACTCGCCTCCCGCTCGCCAGACCATGAGCGTATCGAATATCGGTACACAAGCTTCGCGTCCTGATCGGCTTGATCTTCCCTATCCGCTTCTAATGGACGTACCTCGGAAATCAGCGCGGCCAACTGCAGTGACTCGGAACGCACCGCCAACCGCACGAGATGAACCTGCCAGATCCCGTCCTCGGACGCGCTGCTGTGCAAGGTGCGCACCCAGTTTCCGGAATCCACTCGATATTCATGGATCGTCCCGTTCGCAAAAGCGATAATGAGCAGATCGTCGGTCAGGAACCGGATGTCCTCGATCGGTTCCGCTGGCTGACCGGTGGCAGGAAAACTCTGGAGCGGCTGCGCCTCAATCCCCCGGTCGGCGGACCAGATATAGACCATCCCGGCGGCGTCCCCCGAGACAAACTTTCCGCCTCCCGGCGCGAACGCCAGGCGAGTGATACGACTACGATGGGGAGTCGTCAACACCTCGGGGCGGGGCGGGGCAGCAGCGACCGGATCTTCGTCGCTGCCGGGTAAACGCCAACGATGGAGCTCAAAAGTAGCCGCTTGTTCATCCCCCTCACGCACGGTTCCTTTGCCCGGAGCATCACTGATCACTTGCCTGCCATCGGGTGCGACCGCGAGCAGCCCCTGTGGTCCGCAGAACCGTTCCCAGTAACCAACCTGACTGCGCGTGGCAAGGTCCCACAAGTTGGCAGATTGATCGCGCGACGTGGTCAACAACAGCGGGTCATCACCGCGATGGATCAGAGCCACGTTGCGTGCCAGAAACTGGTGCCCTTCGAAATGACGCTGCGGCTGGTCCGACGGTTGCCGGAAAGGCCATTCCCACAGATGTCCNGTCTGTGCGGCCGCAAAGACCCGGTCTCCGACAATCGCCGTACTCGAAAAGATCGCCTGCTCGCTTTTCAATAGCTGCGCCACACGTTGCTCTTCGTAGGAAGCCAGATCCCACCGCCGCAGAGTTCGATCGGCGGAGATCGTTGCCACCTCACGCCATACCTCCGGCCGGGGATCAAANAGAACCTGTGTCAGTGGTTTCTCATGGCCGCGGAGCAGCTGATGGGAAGACTCCGAAATGGTCCAGGAACCGCTACCGGTAATCTCCCAACTTCCCAGATCATTAGCGGACTCCACCTCGGCGGCGCTCCGTTCACGGATTTGGAGTGTCCTTTGCTGGAGCGTGTTCTGGCTGCCGGCGATCAACAACTGCACAGACTTGGACTCCCCATCGGCGTGGCGTCCGGGGCTGCTCCATTGCAGTCCCAGTGATCGGATCTCCGAATCGAGCGACAAACGCAGCAGTTGAGGCTGGCGCCGCTCGCGAACAGCTCCCTGGGGCACCGCACTTCCGGCGGAGGAAGCTGGCGGTCGCAGCGCCAGCCCACTAGTCGTCTGTTCGCGCGCCAACATTTCGCGCCAATCCGACAACGTCCAGAGGAACACGCGGCGATCGCCCGCGGTAACGATCAGCACGTCCTGGTCCGTCTCCGACGGAGTCCCCGAAAAGTCGATCTCAATCGCCGCCACGGCATCGACCTGGCCTGTGTGCTCTCGGAATTTTCCCACACGACTGAATCGATTCGGAGAACCCTGCGGAATAAAATCCCAAAGCGCGACGCCGTCCGCGCCACAGGCAATCACCAGCGGCGCCTCACCGCCCGCTGATCCCGGAGGAGACGTGCGATCCACAACCACCAGNTGCTGCACCGCACCACCGCTGTCGATCGCCTCCAGTTGCTCGAACTGGTTTGTCTCTAGGCACTGAACCTGTCCGGATGCGGTGCCAATCAGAAGATAGCGGACGTCTGCTACCTGGAGATAACAACACGCGGTAATCGGTGATGGAGATGGTTGTGGCAACCTGGAGAGGAACCGGGCGTTGTCGACCTCCCAGATTTCCAGGACCCCTGCTGCGGAGGATCCGCGAGAACTGGTGCCGACGATAGCCAACCGCTGACCGTCGGGTGAAAATGCGAGGTCCGACACCTGAAGATCTGTCCCAGTGGTCTGTTGCTGGAGTTGGAAACTCCGTTGATTTTGATTCGGGTCCTCTACCTCGCACAANGTAATCTGACCGCGCGCATCGGCNACCGCCAAACGACCGGTCGAGGACCAGGCCAGGGCAACCGGGGGTTGATCAAAGACCGCGGGCTCTTTGCTCAACAAAGTCAGATACTTGAGCCGCTCCCACTCCCAACCTCGGGACGTGGCGGACTCCTTTAACCGCTTTAGGCCGGATCGAGCGGTCTGGAATTCATCGCCTTCGATCAGGGCGGCAATCTGACCCACCGTCGCTCGGTAGGCGCTGGCAACTGCCTCGGCTGCGCTAGCTTTGGCCTTCGTTTCGCTGGCCTTGGCCTTGGTTTCGCTGGCTATTGCAAGTTTTGCGCTCTTTTTTGCCTCGCCTTCCTGCTTGATTGCCTTCTCTTCACTCGCTCTTGCCTCACCTTCCTTCTTGACTGCCTTCGCTTCGCTCTTTTTTGCCTCATCTGCCTTCTGGTCTGCATCCCTCTTGCTCGCGACTGCGGAGTCTCGCTGGCGCGACGCAAAGGTCGCCAGGCCAACGGCGACGATCACCANAATCACGAGTCCACTCACCATCGCCACTTTCACCTTGCGGGCCCGCTCTCGCTGTTGCTGGCCGCGCTGCAGATTGCGCAGTAGATCGGCTGGTACGTCGGCGACATCACCCAACAGCGATAACCCCAGCCCAAAGTCTTCCTTGGCCAGCGCGCATTGGGCATGTGCCAACACCGCCTCGCGCTGGCCGTGCCGGGCCTGCTCGTTGTCTGACCAGATGGTCTCCGCCTCCCGAAACCCAAAACGAGCCTGCGCGTACGATTCGTAATTGTCGTTCTCCTGGGCCAAAGCTAGCTGTTCCGCAGCCCGATCGGACATCGCGACGCTCTCCGCGTGCGTCTGGTAATCCCGTACCGCCTCCTGAAACTCCTGGATCGAGGCGTAACGATCCTGTGGATCCGTCGCCATCGCGATACGGGCGATGTCCATCAGCTCATTGTCGATCTCCGTCTCAATGATCAGGTTGGCCGATGCGTTGCGCACGCAGTCCATGACATCGGTGCCCGCATGGGCGGACGAACCAGTCAGGATCTCAAACAGAATCGCGCCCATCAGATAGATGTCGCTGTGAAAACCAAGGTTATCCACAGGGTACGACGCCATTTCAGGTGCCATGTAGGCGGGAGTACCCGCCAGATTCCAGGTCCCCGGTTCACGGACCGAAACAGCCAACCCCCAGTCCATCACCAACACTTCGCCGAAGTCACCAATCATGATGTTTTCCGGCTTCAGGTCGCGATGGAGATAGTCTCGCGCGTGGGCGTACGCCATCGCGTCTCCCATCCGCAGTAGGACCTCGAGGTTCTCCGAGAGAGTCTTTTCGCCGATACAATCGTTCCAGGGAGTCCCCTCAATCTCCTTCATCACATAGAACAGATTGCCCTCTTCGTTAATGCCCAAATCGTAGATAGGGACGACATTGGGGTGATCCATGGCCGCGGTGACAACCGCTTCGGTAACGAACTTGACGCGTTCGGTTCCCGCCTCGGCAATCTCAGGTAACATTGCCTTCATCGCAACCTTGCGCCCCACCGAGGCTTGGTGCGCCCGCAACACGATCCCCATGCCCCCCTTGCCAATCCGTTGGCCCAGAATGTAATCCGCGCCGCCGACATCGGTGTCTCCGTCGCTTCGCACCTGGCGCGTCTGAATGACCAGGCTGCGNGGAGCATCCTGGGCACCTGGGGTCCCGCCGGGCACCGTTTCGTCGGGACCGCCCGGAACCGTCGCGGCACCATGGATGTCAACGATCTCCCGATTGTCTGTGCCGTCGATCTGCGCTGTTTCACTGCCAGACGAACCGTCACGGTAGGTCTGGTCGTCTGACATCACATCGATCGTCATCTGCTGCGGATCGTCTGGAAACTCGCGCGGGGTGGTCGTCCCGCCATTCGTAGTGCTCGGACCCGCCACAGGGTTCGAAACACCCCGCTGCATGTCGACCGTCTGGTCTAGATTGATCGTCTGATCGATGTCGGNCTGCTTCGNCTGATCGACTGCGTGGTCCAGATTGATCGTCTNNTCGANGTCGGCCTGCTTCGNCTGATCGNCNGCGNGGTCTAGATTGATCGTCTGATCGATATCGGTCTGCTTCGTCTGATCGACTGCGTGGTCCAGATTGATCGTCTGATCGATGTCGGCCTGGTTCGTCTGATCGACTGCGTGGTCCAGATT
>PADE01000048.1 GCA_002702965.1 Planctomycetaceae bacterium | reverse complement strand
TCCAGAAACACCGAATCGAACAATCCGCCAGGCCGGCCCGGCTGTATTTCCTCCTCGCGAGGGTGATAGTCCAGGCGGCAGCAGAAACCGAGTCTTATCTTCCGGTCGAAGAGCTTTGGCACGTGCGAAAGTCCCCGCGCGTCTTGCACGATCAGTTTGCGTGCCGCGTCCATCTGCGCACGGTCGGTCCACCACTTGGCCTGGCTGGTGCAGTCCACGATGACGGTGCGGTCCGATGATCGTTCCAACATGCCATCGATGAACGGCACCATCAACCCGAAACCTGTTTGGTCCAGTGAATCCCAGTGGGGGTCGTTGATTTGCCAGGCGGAGTAACTGACGGCATGGAAAAACATCAGGATAGGGTCGTTAAACTCGGCGTTGATATGCTGGGCAAACTCGCGGCCGCGCTGGCGGACCGCAAGATTAATACTTTTTTCCCACCGAGTATAATAGTAATTGGGTCATATCTGGATGCGTCTGTAGCCTCTGTTAGTATCCCGGCGACACGCCCGGGTGTGGGCTACAAAACGAGTAGGGGCTCCCCCAAAAGGAACCAATTGATGGTTCGAAATCGCAAGCTGATCGCCATCGGATTACTGAGTTCAATTCTTCTCCCGGCCGCTACCCTTCCCGCACAACCGAAGTCGGACCCAAGCAAGCAGGTGGCCGATCAGGGACAACCCAAGCTCGTCTTGCCGAAAATTGCGGATGAGCCAAAGGCGATTGATCCAAGCAAACTATTGCCACCCGAACTGGTGGTGAAGGCGACGCAGGATTTCTCGGATTCGTCCTTGCGCGAAGTGGTCGCCTGGCTTCAGGAAGAGCAGGGAATGGTTGTCCTGCTCGACAAAAAATCGCTGAACGAAATCGGTGTTTCCGTCGCGGAACCGGTTTCGGATCGTCTCAACGACGCCTCCGTTTACCTGCTCCTCAATCGACTCAAGTCCATGGGAATCGGTTGGCATTACAACGACGAGGTTCTCTACATCACGTCGGTCAAAGTGGCAAAAACGCGAACGACGACATTGCCGTATAACGTCGGCGACCTGATGGACGCCGGGTACGATCTGGATCATCTAGTATCGGTGGTTACAAACACGATTGCCCCGGACAGTTGGGAAGAAGTCGGTGGTATCGGAGCTTTGAATTCGCTGGGCGACGTCTTGTTTGTACGGCATGCCTACGAACAGCAGAGGGGTGTTGATGCCTTGTTACAAGCCCTTCGTAAACACTCTCGTCAGACGTTTCTGGACGACCCACCACAACACCGTGAATTTCGTGAAAAACTCCTCACGAATGTGTCGGTCAATTTTTCAGACACGCCGCTCACAACGGCCATTGATCAACTGGCGGACGCCTCGAAAAGCGACATTCGATTAGATCTCCCGGCGTTGCGGGACGCTGGGATTCGCGAACGGGAGCTGCTGACGCTCAAATTGGTCGACCGCAAACTCGCGACCGTGCTCCAGGGTCTGTCTCTCGACTTGGAACTGACCTGGATTCTCCGTGATGGGGTGCTATGGATCACGACGCCCACGGTCGCAGAGGCATTCTTGCGTACGGCTGTCTACGACGTGCAAGACCTGTGCCGTAACAAGGATGAAACACAGGCGCTCATCGAAGCAATCGTGGCGCAATCCACGCCGGATTCCTGGAGTATCTCCGGCGGCGTCGGCGAAATCGAATTCGCCAAGCCCGGGACTTTGGCTGTGACGCACCAGGAACAGGTTCACCAGCAGGTGCTCCATTTGCTTGAGATCTACCGTACTGCGCTCCGCTCATCCAAACCACGCGACCGCGGTGAGGAGGAGGAAACGGATGTGATTACCGTGTACTATCGTCTGCACTCAAAGGTCGCCACGGACCTGTCTGAGATGCTCCCCTTCCTGGTCCGACCCGACACTTGGCAACTTGAAGAGAATGACGACAAGCCGGGTCTGATGTTCGTCGTTTCGTCGGAACCCGATTTCTCCAGCACCCGTGGATCGGACAAGGCAGCCTCAGCTGCCAGGCAATCCGCCACCTCTCTGATCGTCGATCGATCGGTCTTGATCATTCGGCAAACACGGGTCGCCCATGACGAAATCAGGGAAGTCATTCGCCGCGTGAAAACAGGGGATGCCCCCGCTGGCATCTTGGGAGGAGGCGGGTTCGGAGGTGGATTTTTCACGATCCCGGCCTTCTGGCCATCCGAGTCGCGCAGATGAGGGTGGGCCACGAGTTTCGGCGGCCTTGAGGCGATTCAGCGAAAGCGTGCGCTGCCACCGGAAGAGGTCGGGACCGACGCGACCGTCGACGAAACCGGTGCCGCCTGTTGTGCGATGCCCTCGGAACGTTTCAGCTCCCGCTCGGTACCACGCGATTTCGATGACCAAGAATAACGTGTCGCCGGAACCTGTGCCCATCACGCTCTGGAACGTATCCTGTAATTGATACATGACCGACCACACGTCGTGCCGTGCACGCTCGTAGTTGGCACCCTCGGGACCCTGACGACGGGCGATCTCGGACTTGAAGTTGTCGTCGTCCATCTCTTCACTGAGCCCAACCAGCACGGGTGTCCAGACGGCTTTGTCGACGAACATCCGGAAGCGGTAGTCGGTGTCTCGATGATCGCGATCTCTCCCAGCTGCTCCGGGGAACCTGCTCGCCGCTTGTCGGTCCTATTTTGCTCGATGGCGAAAAGCGTACGACTTGATGACACAGCCAACTGCCGAATGAGGGGCCGCGGCAATCAAAACCCTCAGAAGAGACCAGCGGCCTGGTAGGTTTTGCTCCCGGCGGGCGCATGGTAATGTCTGATCACGATTGGGAATCTCCCCGGCGCTACGATTCGCCGCCGTGCCGCTCCGTACCATGTGTCCCCGTGATGATAAGCTGAGACACAGCGTCGAAGGCTTCACCAGCAACCCGATCCATCGAACCATGCCAAACCCAGACTTTACCCGTTTTCAACCGTCCCTGTTCCGCTTTTTAGAAACGTTGACCGCGAATAACAACCGCGATTGGTTTCAACAGAACAAGACAAGGTACGAAGAAGAATTGTTGACACCATGCCAGGCGTTCATTCGGTCGTTTCAACCGCACCTCAAACGCGTGTCACCGTATTTTCTAGCCGATCACCGTCGCGTTGGTGGGTCATTGATGCGAATCTACCGAGACATCCGGTTTGCCAGAGACAAGACTCCCTATAAGACGAATGTCGGGATTCACTTCCGTCACGAGATGGGCAGGGATGTACATTGTCCCGGCTTTTATGTTCATCTCGCACCGGGTGAGTGTTTCTTGGGGTCCGGGATCTGGCACCCCGACTCGGGGACTCTCAAGAGGATTCGCCACGCGATCGACGACGAACCGACGAAGTGGAAACGGGCCCGAGATCAGAAGAAGTTCCGTTCTCATTTTGATCTCGCCGGCGACAGCCTGAAAACGGCGCCGCGCGACTTTCCGAAAGACCACCCGCTCATCGAAGATCTTCGGCGGAAGGATTTTATTGGCGTGAAGAAACTCCGTGAGGCGGATGTGCTGGATGAAGGATTCATGCAAGCAACCGCCGATGCCTTTGCGGCTAGCCGTGTTTACGTTCGATTCTTGTGCAATGCACTGCGGATTCCATCTTAGCGATGACACCGAAAAACAGTGGTTCAATCGGAATCCTGAGAAACGCGGGAGAACCCGGGACTCCGCTCCCTTGTCGATTTGTAGCGATTAGATGCCGGACCAGCGGTGAATGCGTTCGGCCAGTTCTTCTGCGTGACACAAGACCATCCAGTGGGTCCCGTCGGGAATCACTTCGAGTTGCGAAAACGGGATGCTCTGGTGCAGTCGTTCGGCTTGGATCAGCGGAAAATGTTTGTCGTGTTCGGCCCAGACGACCAGCGCCGGGCAGGCGATGTTTCCGTACATCCCCGGCAGTTGATCCAGCGTTCCCTGGAATCCCGCGCACATCTTGCTGATGAACTGGCGAACCGTCGGTTTGGCGAATGCGGTCCAGAAATCGTTCCGCATGGCGACGTCTAGTTTGGCGTCGCGCGGCAAAAACGTTGATTCTGCACGGCGGAATACGATGCTTTTGAGATGTCGCAGCGCAAACCGATTGAATCCGAACTTCCGCAGCAAACGGATTTCCCAGGACGTTTTCTCGTCGCCGAAGACGAGCGAATTCATGACAACAAGCCGTTCAATCCGTTCGGGATATTCAGCGGCGAATGCCAGCGCGGGCTGGCCTCCCATGTCCATCCCGATGATCGTTGGCCTGTTGATCTGCCATTCGTCGAGAATCGAAACGAACCGGCTTGCCATGAGTTGTGGAGTCGCTCCGCCGGACCAGGACTCGCTGTAACCCATGCCGGGCCAGTCGAACGCGATGACCTCATGCTGTTTCGCAAGTAACGGCGCGAGCCGGCTCCAGATTTGGAGGTTTTCGGGGTAGCCATGCAACATGACGATTGGTGGACCCGTCCCCAGTCTTGCCACGCGCAATCGCTTGCCATTATCAAGCAGTTCGATTGACGTCTTCAGCAAGGATGGGCCGGACATGATCGGTCAGCTTTCAAGGTCTTGCAGCAGTTGATTTGCGGTGAGAACTCCAGAGACCGCACAAAAGCTGACCCACTGACCGGGATGCGTGGCGCTGCCGGTCAAGTACAGGCCGCGGATCCAGGGGCTGCGGTGGCGCAGTCGTCCGGTTCGCATGAACTGTGCCGTCATCACCGGATTCATGCTGTTGCGAAACAGATGAAATGTGCTGCCCCATTCCAACGGAATCCGGGTCGCCAGGATACGCACGTTGTCGAATGGTCGCTGCCACCAGACTTCTTCCAGGACGTTCTTCAGAAACGAACGCTGTGCCGTTTCCCCTCCCGATTCCGCGCGGTGATGCTGCATCGGCGCGATCAGCCGAGCGGGAGACCAGCCGTCTTGAGCCAGACTCGGCTGGAGGACACTGGGGGTGACCAGCAAACGGCAGCCATCCGGCTCGTCTCGCAGTCGGAATTTCAGATAGGGCGGCTTGACCGGGCCTTTGACCGCCAAATACACGCAGACTCCGGGAGACTGCAGCGGCAGCCTTTCCAACGCGTTGCGAGTTTTGACGGGAATGGCTGACGCCGCGTCGTCGGGTAGTAACTTGAGGTAAGTCCCCAGTCCGGTATTGGAAATCACTGCGTCCGCCGGGTGAACATCACCCTCCTTCGTTTCGACTCCTGTCGCAGCACCGGCATGACAGCGAATGCGATGGACACGGGATGCGAAATGAAACGTCACGCCCAGCCCTTTTGCCGTCTCGAAGAGCGCCTCGGGAATTGTGCCGATTCCGCCCGACGGATAATACGCACCGATGTTGTGAATGACCGCCGGCACCATAGCGAGTGGGGAGGGAGCGGCAGCCATCGTTTGGCCCGCGACATGCGTCCAGATTCCCAGGGCTTCGATCACCGGGTTTGGGAGTTGAGCCGACCCTAGAATGGAACTCAACGAGCGCAACAGAAACGGAATGTCACGCCACGCACCTGTCTTCAGCAGCTTACCGATGCCCGGTCGCGAAACCCACTGCAGCGGTTGCAACCGTGCGTAGGTCGCTTGCATCCGCTCGATGAATGTCCGGTAGCGGTCGCCCGAGCCGCGCCAGCGGCGATCGATTTCATTCGCCGTACGATCGAGCGAATCGAACACAGCGACCGACGGGCCGTGTTCCGCATCGATTTCGTAAACGTCGGGAATGCGGTTGAGCGGGATCTGGTCCGCCAGTTCCATTTCCAGTTGAGCGAAAGCCCATTCCAGACCGGGGCGATCCAGCAGCACGTACGGGCCGGCATCGAACGCAAACCCGTCGAACTCAACCTGCGACGCCAACCCGCCCGGCCGGTCGCGCGCTTCGAGAACGGTCACTCGGCAACCGCGATGAGCCAGACGGATGGCAGCGGTCAGGCCGCCCATTCCAGCCCCGATGATCACGACATCACGCAGCATGACGAATCATCTTTCGGCAGTTTTCTGGGTGATCGGAATCCGCAGACCAAGCAGACGTCGCACTGCGCGCCGTTTCAGTTTCAGGAATATTCCCTCGCGCTCAATCATCGGGAATGCCTGCTCGTCCATCTCCGGGACGAAGACCGCCCCGCGACCGCTGCCCATGACATAGACCGGATAAGCCATGATGCTGAGCAACGCGCGGAGTTCGTTCGACTGCGGTCCGCGCCAGTCGTCGATCGGCCCGTCTTCTCCTTGGATTCCGATGTCGTCGGAACATCCCCCAAACCAGTGACCGGCCATTCGCAAAATGCTCGATTCCTGAGGCCGTTTGACGCCCAAATGCTTCAGGGCGACGGTATCGACCGACAGCGCATCGGCACCGGCATAAAATCGTTGCAGGTGCTTTGGCTCGCGGCAGCCCATCATGCCGACCAAACCATCCGGGGTGTTCTCAAAACCGTCCAAAATCGCAAAGTGCGGCGGAAACTCGTCCAGCAACATCATGATGGCCGTGGTGCGATCGGCCTGCCGCTCCAAGAACAGGTATTCATCGCACCGGCCCCCCACCCATTCCACATTCCCGACACTCAACAACGCTATTTCGATGGGATGACTGCGAATCTTGGGGAACGAAATACGAAAATCCGCGTCACGCCAGGATCGAGCGATTGTGTACTGCGCCATTCCGCGGCGATAGCTGTGCGGCACCTGCTCATCCGCTGAATCCACAATACGATACGCATTGGAATTGAGTCCCCAATACCGGGCGACGTCGTGCACCGCTCGATTGTGGAAGAACCGGTCGTAGATGTTGGGGCCTTCAATAAGGACGACTTCCCCACTTCCGATTTCACCGAGGTAAGACGCCAGATCGTCGATCAATTCCGGGTCCGTGACGGGCGACGGATCCTTCCGGTGATACCCCAGCATGAACGTCGGCTTGACGGCCACCGTCAGTTCACCAACCGGTCGGCCGAGAAACGCGGCCCGCTGTGAAATCGCTTCCCGCAGCTGCGATTCCTCTAGGAGACGACGAAACAGACTTCGTTTATCGGCTCGCGTATCAGAACACAGCACGTGCACCGGCTGGCCGCTGCCGATGGGGTTTTCGACATCGGATATGCGGCGCTGAGACCGCGGCAGAAATTCATCGCCGACTTCCCGAATCTTGTCGAGCAAACGCGCGACGGTCTCACCTTCGGCAAGCCGGTCATCGTCAGCGAGTGCCGCCGCAAGAACGGCGAACACTTGCTCGTGACGGCCTTCGTCCTCTGCTACACGGCGAAAGTCACGGAGGAGGTGGGGATCCAAATCCGGCTGCGATTCCGCGAGTTCGGCGATGCGATTCCAGCACGCGGCCGCGGTCTTTTCCGCGTCGACATTGAATTGACAGAAGTTGCGGAACGGACCAAATTGCAGAAACTGCCGAACGTCTTTCGGTACCTTGCCGACGACTCGTCCGAAAAATGTAACCGTTGAGGCGATCAGCCGAGACAGCGGTGCCCGGCTCCAGCGACTGTGCTGCATCACCGAACTCGCCCAACCGCCAAGACCACCAGCCGCTTGCGTCAGAAACGCCTGCGTCCGCAGCCGAAAGCCGCCGATCTTCAGAATCGCACCACGGATATAGATCGTGTGCATCTCCTCGTCCTTCCAAATCCAGACGAGCGCGTGACGAATGAGTTCCTTGACATCATCCGGAATCGGCATCGATGCGAGCCGACGTTCTATGAGCGATTCGCGATAGCCAACCGATACGAGTTCCTCGCGTTCCAGCGCCAGCAGGAAAAGCCGAATGATCTCGCGACGCGGATCGTCCGCAAATTGCGTGCGCAGCCGAGCGAGTTCCCGTTCAAATTCTTCGTAGACTGCACCCATGTAGGTGTGACTTGTTCCAAAACTTGGAGTTGACGAATTAGTAAGGTACATCACGCGTTCGAGCGAGGGAAACGTGTGGCAACAGGCGATCGCCCAGTTGCGGCTTCCCCGCGTCGATTGATGGGCGAGGTGCGCGCCACCTGCCGTCCGGCTTACCCCGTGAAGTGATTTGCAGTGGCGCAGCGCAGCCGAGCTAGAGGGGCGAAAAACGCTGCGGGGAGAACGACTGGGGCGAAAACAGGCCCTGCACCGGCCGGCACAGACGTGCCCCTCAAGGACTCGAACCATCGAGCCTACTGATGGAGAGTCCGTTGCAAACCCCCGAAAACCCCGGGGAAAACACAGATCCTGGAGACGGCGCAGCACCAGGCGCAGCGGATGAACCAGCCACTTCCCCTCCGGCCCCATGGCGGCCGCGGGAGTAGATCGACCCCCGGCGAACCGCCCCCACGATTTCTCGCCAGCCTCTATATTGGTGGCAGTTGGAACCGCGAACCGACGGGGCCGCACCTGAAACGTCTGCGGGAAGCGCGGGGTGCACCCGACCTGTCGTTTGCACGACGAGGGGATGGGTCGTAAAGCGCGACGCGCGCTGCACCGTGATGTTTCGCGAGTTCCTTGTTGAGCAGCGAAATCGACAGGCCCTATCAAAACGATCGGCAATCGAGTTGGAGCCCATCATCATGTCACGCCCGTTCCCGCTTTCGGTTGTTTGCGTTTGTTTGTTCAGTGGTTTACTCCCAGGCCGCGTTGTCGGCGTGGACGATGCTCAGTTTTCGGCCGTCGAACACACGCGACAAACCATCTACCACTCACCGCAGACCCCTGGATTCACAAGCTGGGTCGGTGCCTGGACGATGCTCGATGGCAGCTTGATGGTTTGCTTTACACAGGCCACCGGCCCTCTCAAGGGCCGTCCACAGGCACCGCCGGAGGTAAGACGCAAATTGACTTGGCCGCCCGCTGGGCGCCCAGGCTACGATATGACGGGGCTCGACCTGCGCAACGTCCATCTGCGTTCGACCGACGGCGGAAAGACGTGGGCCCAGGTCAGCGCAGATCCTTTCAAGACGTGCATGAATGGAATCACGGGGGAAGCTCAAACGGCATTGCCCGACGGAACGATCGTTCGCGGCGTCTTCGGGTCCTACCTGCCGTACAATCCCGAATTGCCGAAGACGGGTTATCTGGAACGCTCCACCGACGGTTCTAGAACGTGGGGCGAGCCGGAGGTTCTGCTGCCCGAGCCCAAATACGCGGTGTGGCCCAAGCGCCTTCGCGTGTTGCGCGACGGACGGTTGATCGTGCTGGGCGGTGTGGCCCCGTTTCCCGCCAACAGCCGTACGAGAACCGGCTACAGTCGTCTGATCGAGCCGCTGCTGATGGTATCGAGCGACCAGGGACGGTCCTGGGAAGGACCGATCCCGGTCGTTCCCATGGAACATCGTCGCAACTGGGGCGGCGAGGAATTCGACGCCGCCGAACTCGCCAATGGAGATTTGCTGTGCGTCTTTCGACGCATCGATCCTTCCAGTGGTCGTAGCGTTCGTTGGCAGGGTTTGCTCAAGAAGACCGCAGACAGCTGGGTTCCCGCCGAGGTCCGTCCGGCGCCGTTTCCACATAGCGGCCACCCCGATGTGCTGGCCACACGCGAGGGACCCGTCCTGCACCTCGCCACGACCGGTATTGACTGGACGACCGATGCCGGTCGAACCTGGAAAAAATTCCGCCTCCCCGGCACTCGCTATTATCCCCGCGCAGTGCAAACCGAGGACGGCCGCATCCTTGTCTTTGCGCATGTGGGTGGCGACGACGCGTACGGAAAAACCGATCAGTCGATCGTCATGGACGCGTTCCGGCTGGTGAAGCAGAAAACACCACCCGAGCAGCCAGTCGGTAACACGAACCATACGGAGATCCTCACGATCACGCGGCACCCGCCCACCAAACTGAGCCCGCTGCGAAACCAAAACACCTCCAGCTTGTCGGTGTCGAGTACGGGAGTCGTAGCGGCCTACTATGGATACGACGGCGCGCCGAAGTTCTTTCGCACATCGACCGACGGTGGCCTGACCTGGGGACCGGAACACCCTAGCCCGCCCGAGATGGGTGGAGGGCAGGCCAGCGGTACGCTACGGAAGGGAGGCAGCATCAGACCAGTGGGTATGGGCCAGCCGATCGATGGCGAACCAGGTTGGTACCTAGTAGACCTGGTCCACTTCACTGACGACTTCTCCGCGCACGTCATCAAGCCAGCCCGGATCTACATGCCCGGTGCGATCACCAAGCGTGTCGAGGGACGCTCGTACGTATGGTACTGGCCGAACTTTCACAGCAGCATCGAAACACTCATCGGCGGCGATCTAATCGCGGTGATGTACGGTCTGTTTGAGGGCGACGCCGTCGGATCGGATCGAGGTTGTCGGGTGATTGTGGTGCGCTCCAACGATCAGGGGCAGACCTGGCGGTACCAGGGAACGGTTTCCAACGAGCACCAGGATCCGAATCCCGAACTGCCCGGCATGTTTGCCGGTTTCACCGAATCGAGCATCGCTCAGTTGGTCGGCGGGAAACTTCTCTGCATGCTGCGCAGCCAGGGCTCACACCTACCTTCCGAATACCGGCCGCTGTACGTGAGCTGGTCCGAAGACCTGGGCAAGACGTGGACCACGCCGGTCCCGACGCAGCCCCATCTGATGAATATCCTGCCGACGCTAGTCACCCTCGACAACGGTGTGGTCGCAGCCGTCTACGGCCGCCCGGGCGTGCATGTCGCGTTCAGCACCGACGACGGACATTCCTGGTCCAATCGCATCAGCTTCTCGCACCTGAAGGTGGGGATGGTCACCGGTCAGGTCGATGGTCGTCAGGTCGCACCCCATCGTCTGGCGGTAGTGGGCGGTATCGATCGGGGAACATGGCTGTTCCCGATCAGTGTCGAGCGGCAGAGAGTCTCGCCCGCGCAAACGACGCTCTCCGGGCGCGTCCTCGACGATCGTGGCAAAGCAGTCGCGGGGGCGCAGGTCCAACGGAGTCCCAACCGCTATACGGCCGATACATGGAACATCGTCCCGGCGGATCGAGGACTACCAGGCTATTACCACGAGTCCTTTTTCGACAACAAGATGATGCCCGATACACCGCGCCTAGGGTACCGGGCCATTCGACCGGAGAACGAGTCCGCGACAGTGACGACGGACCGTGCCGGCAGGTTTCGCTTCACAGACGTAAAACTCGGGGAGTGGGTTCTGACCGTCGAGTCCGATGGTTTTGCACCGCAGCACCGGCGCGTTCATCACCTTCCGAACGCAACACCGCACGAATTCCAACTCGAGCCGGGCCGCGGTGTACGCGGTCGGATTGTCGATCCGCAAGGCCGGCCGGTCGCTGCGGCCTGCGTGGTTCTGGGACTGTTCCATTGCCACACGGACGAACGCGGCCGTTTTGCCTGGTCCCTGACAAAGCCCGTACCGACCGAGGTACCGGTGAAGGTGTACAAGCGATACAGCCGTCGATACACCGTGTTGCAGCGGGTCATGTCGCTCGTTGAAATCGAGCGTCAGCCGATCATCCTCAAGTTGAAGTGACGACACGCTCCCGACGCCCGCTTAGCGACTGAATCGTAAACCCCCGCTGAGCTGCGGCAGAGGTGTTGAAAACCACCCGCCGGTACTTCTGCCAGAGCCGCCCACACGATCTACCCGGCTACCCACCTGCCACACTCGGCGTTTCCGGGACAGACTCCTGACGAGTTGTACGTTCAAATCGGAGTAGACACTCTCCGGCAACTTGCGGCGGCCCAGGTCGCAGCGCGTGCGTTGGGGTCTGGTTGCTGGAGTTTTGCAGGCGTGGACGAACTGAAGAAATCCTCGCCCAACAGGTGAAATCACTTCGACGTCCGGGAGTCAACCGAAGACCGCGACGCCGCCCGTTCATTCTCTGGCTTCGACCGACCACCCGGTCGTTTTTGGGTGAATCCATCCATAGTACGGGTAATAGTCCCATTGAATGGGGCCACCTGTGACGCGCGGATCTTTGGTGTTCTTCAAATGAGCGAATAATTGCCGCCGAAGCGATTGCCGGACTTCCTCGATTTCAATGGTGCCCGCCAGGTTGCGTAGCTGGTCGGGGTCATTTCCGAGATCGTACAGTTCCTCAGCCGGTCGAATGCCGAAGGCAAGATGCGCTAATCGGGCCACACCCTGTTCATTGCGGTGCTCCATGAGGTACGTTTTTGTCGGCGACATGTCGATTTCGCCGAAGGGAATCCGTCGAGCACAGACCGCAGGATCTGGAGAACCAGCCGGCCAACGGGTGGGCTCGAAGTTGTAGATGTAGAGGTGATCCGCGGTACGGATCGCCCGACAGGGATAGCCTTTCCCGCCTTTGCGACAACCGTCGTGACGTTCCATTGCGATGTAAGCCGATTCGCGTTCTCGGACTTCGTTCCCGTTCAGGATGTCGCTCATACTGCGGGCGGTCATCATCGGCGGCGGTTTCAAGCCGGCCGCTTGTAGGAAAGTCGGAGCCAGGTCGCTCAGGTTGATGAATGCGTCGACCTCGCGACCGGGATGCTTGATCCCTTGAGGCCAACGAATGGCCAAAGGTACGCGCGAACCGGCATCGTACAAACTCGCCTTGGCTCGGGGAAATGGCATCCCGTGATCACTCGTGATCACGACCAGCGTGTCATCCAGCTGCCCCGCCCGCTCCAGCGCCGCCAGCGCTCGAGCCACCATCTGATCGAAGTGTTCGACTTCCACCAAGTAATCCAGAATATCGTTTCGAACGATCTCGTGGTCCGGAAAAATCGGCGGTACTTTGACCTTGGCGGGGTCTTTTCCGGTCCGTCCTCCCGCTCCTCTCTCGAAACCGCGATGCGGTTCGTGGGTGCCCAACCAGAAACAGAACGGTTGGCCCGCGGGCACCTGGCCCAAGAAATCCTCAAAGTTACCCGCATAGTCCTTGTTCGACATCGCCTTGAAAGGCGGCTTCCGCTTCTTTCTGGAAAACGCTGGACCCGCCGGGTTGACCGTACGACCTCCGGGCTGGAGTCTGCCCGGACTCCAGCCTTTTCCGGTGTACCCCACGAAATAGCCGGCGCCTTGAAGCAAGTCGGTGTAGGTGACAAATTTCGCCGGCAGCGTGCTGTGCAGGTTACCCGCCTCTTCCAACCGCCAGATCGGTTGTCCGGTCAGAATGGCGCTTCGCGATGGACTGCAGGTGGGCGCGTCGCAGAAAGCATGGACGAACCGTAGCCCTTCTCTGGCAATGCGATCAAAGGCCGGGGTCTGGACAACGGGGTCGCCGTTGGCGCCGGTGTGCGCGTAAGACTGATCGTCCGAAATGCACAACAGAATATTTGGCCTTTCGCTGACCGCCGAAGCGGCGCTGCCAAAAACCAGCAGCGCGGTCCAGGCTGAAGTGGCGAACGTCCTCATAGGTCAAACGCTCCTCGAATCGTGTGCATCCCGGATTGTTCACGCCGCCTCTGATGAGCCGGCACTCCGAGTTCTTACCGGGCCAGCAGTCGTTCGTCAATCGAACGAGTTGCGATGTGCACCCCGTCGCCACATCCCCCGCAGTTGGTTCCCCGTAACGTCTCGCGCGAAACGGAGCTCAGCTGAGACGTTCCGCAGCACGTGGCTCCCGGCGGTGGGGTGCGCCGATAGCTCCGACAGCCGTTTTACGAATTGACAAGGGGCTGTCGCGATTTGAGAATCATCGCAACCCGCGGCGCGCAATTGCCACCCGGGTGTGATACCGACGGCGCGCCCGCCCGGTTCCCGGCGACCGAACCTACTTCCCAAGGATGCGACCACGATGAACCTGCCAAAACTTTTCCACCGAGCCTTGTTCTGCGTTGCGTGGGGCGGCTGGCTAGTTTCAATGGCCGTTGCTACCCCGCCACGAGAGATTGGTGGAGCGAAGCAGTTGTTCATCGACGAACAGATGGTCCAGACAGTCAGCGAGGTCGAATTCACGCTGAATCCAGCTCAGCGGGCAGAGCGCGTGTTGCACGCCACCGATCCATGGGCTCCTGCGGGACTAGGATTCGTCAACGTCATTCAAGAAGGCGACGACTTTCGCATGTGGTATGAGGTTTGGAGCTACGTCGAACAGATCCCCGGCCACTGGATGAGCCGCCTCTGTTACGCCGTGTCCAAGGACGGCATCCACTGGAAGAAGCCGCGGTTGGACCAAGTCGAGTTTGAGGGATCAAGAGACAACAATATCATCGCGCTGGGACATCGCGGTTATGCACACGGCCATCATGTATTCATTGATCCCCACGCACACAGCCCGGCGGAAAAGTACAAGATGATTTTTGGGGACTTTTACCGTGTCGCCGCCCGAGGGCCCTATCCATCCATCAGCGGTGCGCTTTCGTCAGACGGCATCCACTGGACATCCGTCGATACTCCGGACGGCATCATTATGCCGGGCGATACCGATACGCAGAACGTGGCCTTTTATGACCCCCATATCAAGAAGTACGTGGCTTATGTGCGCAGCAACTGCTGGCAGAGAGACGAAAACGGGAAGCGGATAGGACGGCCGTCGCGGCGTGTGGCCCGTGCCGAGTCGGACGACTTTCGTCGATTTCCCCAGGCGTCGCGCAAGCAGGCTGATGATTGGCGGCCACCACCGGGGCTCAGCGAGATCCTGGCCGAGGACGAACAGGATCCTGGCGGCACATGGGGAAGTGGAATCTATGTTTCGGCAGCGACCATTTATCCCTATGCACCGGGGGTTTACCTGTTTTTCCCGACGTTGATGCGCTACGACACCGGTGAGTGTACGATACAATTCGCCACCAGCCGTGATGGAATTCATGTGCAGCGCCGGTTCCATCAGTCCTATGTACCGCCCAATCCGAATGCCAAACGTGTCGGCACGCAGCTCGCGTATTCCGGCTACATGGGGCCGGGAATGGTGCGGGTCAACGACCAGCTCTGGATGTACGGCTGTGAGGTTGATGTCCCACACGACGGACCCTGGTACGGCAAGCGGACTCCCAGCGGCATCCATCGCTACGTGCAGCGGCTGGACGGTTTTGTCTCGCTCGACGCCCGCCATAAATTGGGAACCGTCACAACCAAACCATTTGTTCTGCGCGGCCAGCATGTCGAGGTCAATGCCGACGCCGATTTAGCTCAATCCGCCTCGCAGGGGAGCATGCTCGCCGTGAAGGTTCTCGACATCGACGGAAACGTCCTTGTCGAGTCAGACCCCATCCGATCCGATGGCGTGGCGCTGCGGCCTCCGTGGAAAAATACCGAGGATCTGAGCGCTTTCATCGACCGACCGATCCGGTTACAGTTCACGATGAGATATGCGAAGTTGTATGCGTTTCAGATCGTGCGCGCCGTTGACAGCGACTGACCTGAAGCGGATCGGCCTGCTGCAATGATCGCGTGTGGTGAAAACGCGACCCAATCGACAGACTGTTGTGGCCCGATCCCACCTTGATCAACTTTGGGTTCTTTCGCAGCCCGAAGTCGCCCACCACGTCATGGACCTCGATGCGACCATTCGAGCAGGAACCCAGAAACAGCCTGTCGCCCTCGGGAGTGAACTCGATGCCTTGACTCATGCCGGCTGCATCGAGGTGATAGAGCAATCGGGGAGGAGTTGACGCGATATCGAGAACCGCCAAGCTGTTCTTGGTGTTTTCCAGGCAGGTCGCGACGGCCATGTTTCCGTTCGGGTGAAATGCGAAGCTCTCCAAACCATCGCCCACCTGCTTGATCACGCCCGTGATTGCGGGTCGCTTCGACGGCAGATCGGCAATCATCACGTTACAGAAGTCGCTGCCATTTCCGATCGTTCTCTGGCAGATGAAACCTCTCTTCCCGTCTGGGGTGATGCGAAGAATGTAAGTGGTGTCGCTGAGTGCTGTGTCGACACGCTTCGCAACGTGCACTTCGTTCAAATGCCGAACCTGGTCGTTGTCGATGCCGAACCATTGGATCGTGCAGAGCCCACCCCGCTGGTCGTTCTGAGCGGATAGGATGCGGTCCCCGGCCGGGTTGACCCAGAAACACCCCGCCCTCGATGACAGGCCGGTCGGTCTCAACCTGCCAATCACCTCGATCGAGGAAAAGCGTTTCTGACAGTGGTTCAGGTATCACTTCGACTCCAATTCGATCCCTCGGATTTCAATATCCTTCAAGCGCACGCACGACAGCCGCTTGGATTGACTGGAACCGATATACAGCGGTCCGGTAAAGGAACTCAGATCCATTTCCGGCGCGAAATCACTGACGGCCATCGTCTCGCCGTTCTCGGTGACAACCAGCTGGGACGGGGACCAGGCAACTTGGATCGTACGGGTTGTGCCCTTCTTCCAGATGGACGTCTTCAGCAGACTGTTGCCGCTGCCGACCGGAGCGCGTTTGATGGCGTACATCGCACTGTGGCCCACGAGAGTCTCATT
Organism: Planctomycetaceae bacterium; assembly: GCA_002702965.1. Lineage (GTDB taxonomy): Bacteria > Planctomycetota > Planctomycetia > Pirellulales > Pirellulaceae > UBA9264. The sequence continues at coordinate 15,797 of PADE01000048.1, read as the reverse complement.
GCCGATTTCATTCGTATGCACATGAACGGCTAGGGCATAGTTTTCACTCGAATGCACGTACACATAGATCTGGAATACTCCGCCGTGCGCATCCGATTGCGTCGAGAAAAGAGTGACCGAACGGTCGAGCTCGGAGAGCTCGGTCTCCCAGCCAGGGGTGATCTTGAAGGTGATCGAACCAACTGGCTTGATCAGTCCCTTTGGATAGGCGAGCACTCCCTGCGCACCCTGCGGCTGGTCGTACCCAAACGAGATGCCCTGCGCAGTAGCGCGCACTCCTTGACTCTCAAGCGGCGACAGCGCATTTCCACTGCCACCGACGAGGGTCAGGTTTCCGGTCCCCGCGATCTTTCCCGCGAGCGGTACAACTCCGCCCACCCCGGCAGTGTACGTCGGTTGTTTTCCCGGGCTGGCACCAGCGAGGATGCGGTCCAAAATGTCATCCCAGCCGTCCCATTGCCACCAGGCCAATCCACCTTCGATGTCACCGCAAGGAGTCCCTGTAAACGCATAGACGGTGCCGTGTCCTAGCTTCCATCGTGTGAGGATCGGCGCATGCTGCGTGTTCAGGATCACATCTGCGCCCGTTTTCGCACGGGCCTTGTGGTAATAGACGACGCGCGGACGCTTCGCAAACGAGACACCGCGTGTGAACGGATCGTCCGCTGCCGGTTGGATGCGCTGTGTTTCCCCTTCCGCTCGGCTCAGGTCGAAGCGCACGCTCTGGACCGGTAGAAGTTCTTCGAGAAACGTAGCTTCGTATCCCCCGTGGCCGAATGCGCGCGGTCCCCCACCCACGAAAAGTGTTCCGCCGCGCAGGACGTATTCCCTGAGGTGCTTGCGACGAACCGGCTTGAGGGAGTCCGCGGACACGTTCAACAGCGCCACCAGATCATGTTCTAGCAACGCTTCCACGGTGGCCGGAAAATCGACCGGGATCATGGGATGATCGGTCGAGAGCGTCTCCCAAGAGCTGGTGCATTCGATCGCGGCTCGTCGCGCCGCCTCGTCGAAGCCAAAGAAATCGTGCCACAGCCCGCGGAGAATGTGTGCCTTTTTTGAGCTTCCGCGGCGCGGTGTCCGATCGGTAACCTTCAGGCTCTGGGGAGCGAACAGGTCACGATCCGGAGTGACCGAGAGTTGCTCGATCACCACCGCGTCGACCGATAGGTCGGTGCCACCGTGATAATCCATGTAGACGTAATTGCTGGTGCCTTCCTGCAAGTTGTATTCGTACGAGAATTCCTGGAATGTGCCGGGCTCAGCGAACGCATCGGCGGTAATGGCGTGGCTGCCGAATCTGCCCTGCAACGTGCAAACCGTTGATGCCCGCGAGTTGTCAGTGACTTTTAAACGGAACACGACCCGCAGTCGTCCTGGCGCTGTATTGGGCATCGATTGATTGGGCCCCTGTAACACGCGATGAATCGGCTGGAGTGTCTCCGCTTGATGGCACCGCAGCGCGACACCAAACAGAGCCCTGTCGTCTTGGACCAGGCGGGCACACATGGCTCCGCTTGGAAACAGTGTGATCGGAAAGACGATTCGACCGTCCCGGGCATCCGGCGCCCGGTCTTTGCCCCGCAGCGAGAGCTCGGGAATGACTTCGACCGGGATGGCATCGCATGTTCCCGTGAATTCCTGGACCACGATCTTCCAGGACTTCAGCTCGGGGATCTGCAACGATGGGACGCTTCCCAGCGGACGCAACCATGGTTCTTCTTCGGGGTCCAGAAGAAAGACGCGATCCGGTCGCTTTGCGAATTGAACCGCCACGTTGGCCAGTGGCACAGGCTGCTTGTCGGGGGTCGAGTTCTGTTTGGTGACATCGTCTGCCGGCATGTTCACGAGATGCGTGATGAGTTGGTATTTCCCGTTGAGCTGTCGCTTGTACGTGTAAGGTGTCCACCAGAGATCGGCAGTTTTTCCACCGTCGGCTCTGACCGTGAGGTGGTTCCCGGGATCCTGGACCGGGCGGAGATTCTCGGCATACAACAGGTCGCCGTACCTCAGGGCAAAGCGGTAGTAGAGTCCCTGAATGGGGCGATATTTCGGGTGTCCCGGATAGACCCCACTGTAGATGTGGCTGGTCGCGGCGAAATTGGTGATGTAGTAGTACCGCAGGGAGAAGTCGTTGCACGGGTAGGAATCGGTGCTTGACATATGGTTTTGCCCGTAATGGATCCCACCGTTCTGGTGGACCCGAAGCGCGTTCTCGCGGAGTTTCGCCGCACCGATTCGCCAGTTGGAATAGGCGTGGTTGAACGTTGCCCCTTCCCACAGGATCATGCCGCCGTCGGCGCATGCCATGCGGTAGGCGGCAGGGTTGCGCGCTCCGCCGCGTTCATAGTGGTCGCCGTAGTTGAAGCCGATGGCGAAGTCAGATTTCCTGTGCCGCGTGTACTCGCGTACCTGACGGAGGATTCGTGCGCTTACCACATCCGGACTTTCGCCCCGGTTGGGGCGGTGACCCGCCATGTCGTATCCGAGGCCCCCGGCGACATCGCCGAGAATCCAATGCCCGTCAAAGCGCACGCCGTCGTAGCCGAAATCCCGGCAGGCAGCGAGCATCTGATCGCAGCCGAATTCGACGAGTTTCCGGTCACCAAAGTTGAGATAAAACGGTTCGAATGCCGAGATTTCTGCTTCCGGCGCCATGGTCCGGTGCCAGGCCTTTCGCGACTCGATATCCTGTACCCGCAGGTCGCCCCGCATGGCCCCCATGTAGTTGTAGGAGAGCCATTCGGGGTGCTTGCGTCCCCACGCGGTTCCCACCGATCCGGATGGGGTGGCGTTGTTGTACATCATCACGGTCAGGCCGAGACGGTGCGCGGCGGTGGTGTAGGCGCGGATCCCGTCCCTCGACATGCGATACTTGCCCTGCATGGTGACCCACTGGTCCCAATCGGTGGTCAGGCCACAGACTTCGCTCGGCAGACCGCCGAAAATTTCAAGCCAGGTGCCTTTCATATCGCGCCACTTGGTCGGCCAATACCCGTCCTCACCCTGAAACAATCGGACCGCCTCCTTGGCGATCGTGCCTCCATGATTATTTTGTTGTCCCAATCGAAAATGGTCCGTCCCTGCGGCAAAGATGTCCTGGGATTTGGCGACCAGTGTGTCCTCGCGAAAGAGCTTTACGACAAGAGCACAACCCCAGGCAGCGGCGGGCGCGGTGAACGGCATGGTAAGTGGTTCGAACTCAGCACCCTCGATCTTTAATTCCGGTAGGTCGACGTGCTGATCGAGGCCGTATTCCAGACGGCCCTTCACCACAAGCGGGCCACGGTGGTTCTCCGGCGCGGCGATCGTGATCTTCGCGTTACCCGGCGCGCCAGGTCGATACACGACCTTGTCCACCCGGACAGACAGTTTCCATGGCGATTCAGCCGCGCAGGGTGTTGCGCAGGCGGCGGAGCAGATGATGGTAATCAGTGTGTGGCGGATCATTGCTGAGCGCCCTCGCTTCAAATGATTCCGGATGGGTGGGACCGCAGGTCAGTCGCCCGCATTCTGCTTCGGGATGTCCCGCCTCCCGCGATCCGCAATGCGACTCGGGTCGACCGTCCAGAATCAGTCGTTCTCTGCGGACGGTACCCGTTGGCAGCGGGCATTCAGCGTATCATTTCCCTGGAGCAAATTCTCGTTCGGCCGGCTCCATTTGGGACCCGATTGAATGGTTTGACCCTCCGCGCCGGATGAACGGCGCCCGCAGGAATTTCACAGAGCTCCGTCTCAACATTGCGGGACCTCGTGTGGGAGACTAAAATAGCCGCGATTTCGCGTAAATGGGAGACGGTCCATGAAGCTGATTGAAAAGGGCTTTGTGTGCTTGGCGGTGGTTGCCCTGGCGATGCGCGCAGAGGCCGGTGAACCGGGTCAACATCGCGAGGAAGCACTCTCCCCCGAGCAATTCAACAAAGCCCACAAGTCTCTCTTCACACCGAAAAAGTCTCAAGCCGGGGCGCTTACCGAACGGCTTCTCAAGGATCACTCGGTACCTCGTCAGGAACCAGCGTCACCTGTCCGGCGACGCACGCTCGTCGACGACTTCATCTTCGGCAAGATGCAACGCGACGGTATTCCCCATGCCCCGCTGTCTTCTGATACCGAGTTTTTGCGTCGGGCGACTTTGGGTTTGACGGGCCGGCTTCCCACGCCCCAAGCGGTGCGAGACTTTGTGTCCGACGAAGACTCTGACAAGCGAGGCAAGTTGATTGAAAAGCTGATTGACAGTGAGGCTTGGGTTGACAAGTGGGCGTACTTCTTCATGGATCTCTTCCGGGCCAACGGAAAGATGGGTCGGGGCCGCTACCTGTTCCATTATTGGATCAAAGAGAATCTGCGCTCCGACCGGCCATACACGGACGTGGTGCAGCAGATTATTACGGCCTCAGCGAAGAGCAACCATGTGGTGGCGGCGGCGAATTTGATCGCGCGCGAGCACGTCCAGGGTGCGCCCTATCCGCAGGACGGTGATGACCTGTCGATGGTCCATCAGCTCGACACGCACGACGAGCTCTCGATTATTTACTACAAAGCCTTCTTGGGGATGAACCTGTCTTGCATCTCCTGTCACGGTGGCGATGGCCACCTCGAGAAGGTCAATGTCTGGTTGAGCAACAAGAGCCGAGAGCAGTTCTTCCGGAACGCCTCATTTCTTGGTCACACACGCTACCTGATGTACTGGGAGAACGGTAAACCCCAGTCCGGCGAGTTCCTGATCGACGACCACAATCCCGGCTACGATACAAAAAGCCAGAGCATGATTCGTGTGGCTCGGCTGGGCGGCTCCAACGAGCCCGCATTCTTGCTGACGAATGAAAGCCCGTCGCCCGAGGAAGAACCGCGTGATGCTCTGGCTCGGATGCTGACAAGCCATCCTCAATTCCCGCGGGCAACGGTGAACATGTTCTGGGCAAAGCTAATGGAGATTGGCATCGTTGATCCGTATGACGAGTTCGACCTGGCGCGGCAAGATCCGGACAACTTGCCCAATGGTTGGCAGTTGCAGCCTTCCCATCCCAAGCTGCTCGACGCGCTGGCCAGGGATTTTGTGGAAAGCGGGTACCGTCTGAAGCACCTGATGAAGACGATCTGCCGATCGAGTGCCTATCAGCTCTCGGCGCGATTCCCGGGCGAGTGGAAGGAATCCTATACCAAATACTTCGCCCGCAAGTTCTCCCGCCGCCTCACGGCGGAAGAACTGCACGATTCCATCGTGCTGGCGACGGAGCGTCCCGCCGAGTTCGAACAGGCCGGCAAGCGCTACGGGCTGGCGCTGCAGCTTGCCGGGCCCGCGGGCGACCGCGACACAAAGCACTTCATGCGGATTTTTGGCCAGTCGGACCGCCAGACCCCCGCCAAGGTGGCTGCCGGGTCGATGCAGCATCCACTGGTTTTGATGCAGTCGCCGGTGGTCAATCAGCGTGTTCTCGCGGAACAGGGGAGTCGAGTGCGGCGGCTTTTGGACAACTACCCCGAGGACGACGCGCGCGTCGTCGAAGAGATGTATCTCGCCAGCTTGTCGCGTTGGCCGTCCGAGCGGGAAAAGGAAATCGCCATAGGGGCGCTTGCGAAGGATCGGGTGAACGGAGCTCAGGACCTACAGTGGGCGCTGATCAACAGCGTGGAGTTTTTCTTTAACTACTAACCAAGATGTAGCGGGAGTCGCCAGACTTGGGACGCGTCCAAAGCCTGGCGAGTTCGGGTACGCGAGCACTCAACATGTCGACACCCCTAAAAGTAGGTGATCTTCTCGGCTCGCGGCGGGATGCGTTGCGTCTGGGCGGCCTAGGGCTGCTCGGCGCGTCGATTGACGGTGTCTGGCCGCTGCGTGCCTCCGCGACGGGTGAACAGGTCCGCCCGCGTGGAAACGCCCGACAGGTGATCTTTTTCGAGGTCAGCGGCGCTATCAGCCACACCGAGTCCTTTGATTTCAAAGAAAACGCGGGAATGCCAAAAGACCTCGATGTTCGCGAGGTCTATCCGGGGCTCTATTTGCCGCACGCGCTGTTCCCACGGCTCGCGAAGCACATGCAGAAGCTTGCGATCTTGCGTTCTCTACGCAGTCACGAAGAGGTGCACTTCCGAGCCCAGTATTACGTCCAAACCGGACGCCAGAACAATCTGGCGATTGCCAGGGAGATCCCCTCGATTGGATCGGTGATTGCTTCCGAGATGGAACCGCGTCGCCGTACCGCTGACACGTTTCCGCTGTACATGTCCTTCAACCTGGAAAAAGGCTCCGCCGGAGCGCTTTCGACCGGCTTTCTGCCGGCGCGATTTTCTGTCGTCGACATCAATACCCAAGCGGCAATCCAAGAAGAAAACTTAGGTGATGGGGCCGCCCGTCTGCTCAAGCAGCGGTGGAGTCTGCTGCAGAGATTGCGGGACGCTGAGCGAACCCGGCTGATCGGGTACGGCCGCGAGATGGCTGCTTATGAGAACTTTTACGGAGCCGCCTATCAGCTGATCTCCGACCCCCGCTGGCCCCAAGCCTTCCGAGTAACAGACGAAGATCGTGAGCGGTACGGAGATAATCCGCTCGGTATCGCCTGCATCCTCGCTCGGAATGTGCTGGCGCAGGACGGCGGAACCCGTTACATCCACATCTGCCATCCGGGCTGGGACCATCACACCTACATTTGGGACCGCTCCAAGCCAACCAATCACTACACCCAATGTGCCCAGTACGATCAGGCATTTACGGCTTTGCTGGAAGACCTCTCTTTGTCGCCTTCGAAAGCAGACCGCAATAAAACAATGCTCGACGAGACACTTGTCGTTTCCATGAGTGAGTTCGGACGCACGCCAGGTGCCTTGAACAATATGGCGGGCCGCGACCACTACAATCAGTGCTTCCCGGCGTTGTTCGCCGGCGCCGGCGTCCAGGGTGGTCGCATTCTGGGCCGCTCCGACGCCGACGGTGCGGAGTGTCTCGAAACAGGTTGGGACCACAAAGAACAGACCCGCATCGAAAATGTCGTATCGACGATGTATTCGGCGCTCGGAATCGATTGGAGCAAGCAGGTCAACAACACTCCCTCGGGCCGCCCGTACGTCTATGTCGACCCGCTGGGTGCAAACGGCGATATTCCCACCGATGAGATCGCGACCATTTACGGCTAGTCTGAGAACGTGATTTGAAATGCGAAACACGCCTGCGGTTTTTTGGGTAAAGTCGGTCGGGTCCTCGGCGGGCTTGCGAACCGTGTTGGGCAGCTTTCTCTTGGTGCTGCTTGCAATTCCGGTACGTTCCGCCGAGCCCGAAATGATTCTCATTCCCGGCGGAAGTTTTCTTCGCGGCCGCTCGCATGATCTACCCGATGACGGGTTGAAGTGGTTCCCGAACCTGCTCAAAGACGAGCGGCCAGCGCGAAAAACGGTTGTCGACTCGTTCTACCTCGACAAGCACGAGGTGACCAATCTTCAATACGGGAAGTACCTGGAAGCGACGGGAGGGGATGCACCTTATTACTGGCCGGACGGCAAGCCTCCAATCGGTAAACAGGATTACCCGGTCGTCAACGTCTCGTGGCATGAGGCCTCGGCCTATTGCCGGTGGTCCGGGAAGCGGCTGCCTTCCGAGGCCGAGTGGGAATATGCCGCCCGCGGTCGCCACGCAGCGCTCAAGTATCCTTGGGGAAAAGAGGAACCCTCGAAGGAAAAGCATGCCCGGTTCGATGGCATCGACGGCCCCGGAAAAGTCGGTCAGTTTCCAGAGAATGATTTTGGTCTCTGTGACATGGCGGGTAGCGTATGGGAGTGGTGCTCGGATTGGTACGGGAGAAATTACTATGCGCGCGCACCGGCACAGAACCCCAGAGGTCCTGCCAAAGGGCGCTATCGGACTCTTCGCGGCGGCTCCTGGGCGGATGAGGCGAAGTTTCTCACCTGCTCTTACCGCAGTTTTGCACGCCTAGGTGAACGAAGCCCAACGATCGGTTTTCGGTGTGCGAAGAGTCCCGTCGCGAAGGGTAACTAAGCTACGGCTGCTTTGAGAGCACTGTGGAAATCGATCGCAGCAGTGAGGTGTGATCGGTCGTGTCCTGGCTCAGTTCCCAAATCATCACACCTCCCAAGTCTTGCTGGGCGACGTAATTTGCCTTCGCCGTGACAGACTCGACGTCATCGTAGCTGATCATGGTCCTTGTACGGGGATCGTACAGCCACGGCACTTTGGCAACGTCGTTCCAGTGACGAGCGAACCCGCCGAGGTCGTTGCGTCGGAGGTCTTTGTAGTCGAAGCTGCCGGGCTCCCAAGTGCCTCGCGGCACACCTTGGTGGCGTTGGTAGAGGCCATCGTGTTCGTCGACCACTCCTTTCCATCCACGACCGTAGAACGGCACTCCCAGCACCAGTTTGTTGCGGGGCAGGCCGGCCTTGAGATAAGTTTGCACGGCCGCATTGGCGTTCCGTCCCGCGTCTTCCGGATGCGGGCTATCTGCGGGCGCGAATAGCGGCGAGTTGAAACCGGTCCGCGCGCTCCACGAACCGTTGAAGTCGTACGTCATGACGTTCATCCAGTCGAGTTGATGGGCGATGGCCTCGACTTCCAGATTCGGGATCTTATCGGGCCCGGCAGTGGCGGCGATGGTCAACAAGTAATCGCGTTTGTCCTGCTTTCCCTGCGCATCAAGGTGGCGACGAACCTCGGCCAAGAGTAGCGTTAGGTTCTGCTTATCCTCGGGTCGCGTCTTGTTGCCCGGCTCGCCTCCCGCGACGGGGTATTCCCAGTCGATGTCGACACCGTCAAAGCCGTAGCGCTTCATGAAGGCGACACAAGAGCGGGCAAATCGCTGTCGTGAAGCGGGCGTGAATGCTGCGTCCGAGAAGCGTGCTGACCAGGTCCATCCCCCTACCGAGATCAGCGTCTTGAGGTGCGGATGCTTGCGTTTCAGCTGCAACAGCTGCTTGAAGTTCCCCTTCACGGAATCCGTCTGTTTGTCCCCCGGGTAAGTTTTCTGCGCATCCGCCCAAGGATCCCCGAGTACGCACTCTCCCTTCGGTGAAACGTTGGCGAACGCATAGTTAATGTGCGTCAATCGCTCCGCCGGAATCTGCGGAACACCAAACTTACGCGCGTAGATACTCCAGGCCGTGTAGTACCCCACGACGCGGCGCCCATGGTATTTGGGGGCGTCAGCGCCGAGGCAGTTCGAGGCCATCGAAACGCAAAGCACCAAGCCAGCCGCGACACGTGTTATCACCGACGAATGCCAATCGCGCATCGTGATCGTCTCCGTTACAACATTCCAAAAGGACCCCACAACGATCGAGTTTCACGCGCCGACTCGATTCGGTTGGCCAGTGTCTGGCCGGCGTTCTCTGCGTTACCGAGTGTGTTGAGAAAACCTCCCAAATACCCGGCCGCTGCGGAGAGTCGTAGATTGTCACTGAGTTTGTCCAGAGGGCCTTTCGCGCGAGCCCAACCGGTCGACATCTTGCCAAACTTTATCAGACTCTCGTGACGTCTGAAATCAGACCGCGGGTGGCGGGTCGAGGAAGTGCGCCGGGAGAGCGGGCCGTACCGACGCGATGAGTTTTGCAGTCGTCATTTGCGATCGCCCGGGCCACGGCCACAGTTCAGGACCAGACGATCACTGCAGTCAGCGATCGCGCAGGGGATCGAGAAGCACAGGGATCGAGAAGCACAGGGATCGAGAAGCACAGGGATCGAGAAGCACAGGGCTCCGCACGCACTTACCAAAAGGGAACGCCGCTGCGATAAATCATGTTGTGTATTTCAATGACGCGAAGTCAAATCGTCGTAAAACCGAGCGATATCCACGTATTCCCAATCGGTTCGATTCGAGTGAATGGAATTGATATACGCCTTGAAGTTGTCACTGCCCAGAAAGAATCCAGATTGCCGCCAGTGGTTGACGCTTTTGTGTTGTAGTAAGCCCTGGACCAAACGCTCGTGGGGCAACCAGGAATCTCTTGACAGGTGGGCCGCCAAGAATTGGCTGTACATCCCGGTAACTCGATAAAACATTGCCGCGATATACCAGGTAAACCGGCGCCGTTCAGAATCAGACAAAGCGGTGATGTCATGAAGACCCTGATGGAGGATCTCAAGCAGTTCTTTGTCGGATGCCGCTTCCTTATTAAAAGACCACCACCACTGACTGCGTTGGTCCTCTGCATTCATCCGTAACGTGGCGGTGTTTTGGCGGATCTGTACACCAAGATAGACCATCGTGGCGATCACTCCGATGGAAGCGATGAGTTCGCTGAGAGGACCGAGTTCTGTGATGGTCATCTAGTCTTTCCCCCAATAAATTCAGTCGGTAGTTTTCCGGGGCTTTCGAGGGAGATCGCATCCAGAAGTGGTTGGCGGCCGGCCTTGGGGTGAGCTGCGTTCGTTCCACCGCGGATCGTTGCGCTTTTTCGTGGGTCGTCAACGACTGGTAGCCAACCTCTCCAGATCAATCCACCCGTTCCGCCGCGGATTCACGGGTCCAGGCACGGTAGCCTCCCTGAAACCCGTAGCCGGTTGGAGTCTTAAGGTACCGGGTTTCAGACAGGCGCAAGCATCAAACGCTGTAAAAGAGGCAGCTGCTCGTGACCTCGCTGCGGACCCGCTCGAGGTGGTCGATGTGCGGTCTTCGATCGAGATCCGATGGAGCGCATCGCGTCCCACGCCAACAACGCGTCCCGTGGTACCCGACCTCTTTCCACGTCGAGAACGACCCCCTCCAGAAAACTCATGGGGGCTCAGACTGAGACTTCCGTCTCATTTTGAGACGACCTTCAGCGTCAATTCGCAGGCACGAAGATCTCTGCCGAAGCGGATCGCGGTTCGGAATATTGGTGTGGGCTCGATGGCACACTTGCCGCTTTACCAATCGCGTGGAGATTTGCCGTTCGTGGTACGGCTTTTGCGAGTTAGCGAACCCGTTGTAACCAATTGCGCACTCGATACGTCGCGTATCGAGCGCAACGGTGGTTCGTACTCGACAATCGAGGCCCACATGACAAGAGCCCTTGTGTCCACAGCGTGCCTGGCAATCTTCTATGTCGTGTCGACATTCGGGGTCTTTGTCGCTTCGGCCGAAGAAAAAGTCCGCGTGCACTATCTCGAATGCGTGCGGGTGCGGCGGCGCAGACGCTTGGTTCGTCGCGTAAGGCGACGTTACCGAGTTCGCAGACAGCGGACGGTTGCAAGAGCTGTCGTCTGCGCACCCAGTTCGAGCGGGCCGTCGAGCGGGCCGGCGTGGCCACCTGGGCCAAGCCGTTCCAGAACCTCCGCGCCAGCCGGGAAACCGAACTGGCCGTGGGACACCCGCAGCACGCGGTCACCGAGTGACTCGCTGGCACGCCCCGCGCTAAGCTGCAGCACGATCTGCGGGACGGGCGGCAGGTAAGGGCAGGGGGGTGCGAAAACGGTACGTTACCCCGGTGTCCATTTCCTGCGATTTTGTACCCCCCCAATCGTGCGCGGCAGGCCGCGTGGTCTGGTCCGCCCGCTGGCACATCGTCCTGTCGCTCAACCAGCAGATCAAGCATGCGAGTTGTTGTCAGAGTGGCCGTCGACTTCCGCTATCTTTTCTAAGTACGCATGCCGCAAGCGTCGATTGTCAACCATTCCATATTGTCGACTGCGTTTTCTCAGACGCCGTCGGTAACGCGAAACGGCGTTAACCTGGGACCGTATCGTCACGGCATAACCAAAGATCAAACAGAACGAAATTAGCACAGAATAAGGTGGTGTGGAGCCAACACCCGGAGCTTCGTTACTCAGATTTCCACTGGTCGAAGTTAACGGGCCGGCAGGGGACAGGAACATGGTTGCAAACCCCAATACAGCGATGATCCCACTGGCGCCTCCGGCCAGCAGAAGGCTGTAAGAAAAGACGTCCAGGACCGCCGTGAACTCGCGTCGGCCCCGGCGCCAACTCCACTTGCCCTCGGAACTCCACTCGGCCTCGGAACGCTTACAGTTGCGCCAAGCATGCGGTAGCAGTTTGCGTAACGAGATCAGAGTGCCTNCACCAACAGCGATTGCGAGGNTGCCAGCGGCGANCAGAAACAGACGTCCCGGGGAGGGGAACTTCGCCCAGGGTATCGACACCGGTCGCCATGCCTGTTCCGTAACAGTGGTGGCGTCGGGGTCCTTCGGAAGCGGGCTGAATTCTGCTTGGTCACGTGTCTGCAAGCCAGCAAGCGCATCCACAATCTTGGCTTCGGAATCGGTCGGAAATGGGTTTCTTTTTGTTTCTTCGCGTTTCGGGAGGGCGGCTAGTGAATTGCCCCGTGGGTGAATGACCAGGCGCTGATTGGTTGGCACGTTCCGCCTCGTAATGGTCCCTTTCCCATACGGTAACACCACCTCCACGTCACACGTCTTGGCCCCACCAAGCCCGAAATGGCAAACGGCTTCGTGTACGGTACAGTAGCCCTGTGTGATACAGATTTCGTCGTATCCCAGCAGGGCATTTGGATCGCCGAGTCTTTGGCTCTGAAAGATGCGAATCTTGGACCCGACACCCATGCGGTTGATCGTTGTACCTCGCACCGCTACTTGCAGCCAATGTCCGTTCGTTGGCGTACGATTGAGCAGTAGTGCCGAAGGTCGGACCGGAAACCAACTGGCCAGAAACACATCCATGCGGCCGTCCCGGTCATAATCGGCAATCGCCCCAGCGGGGTAATGCGCATCGGCGTTTTCGGTCGGTGGGTGATAGAAGCGAATCGCCCCGTCGCGGCCCCCGTGGTTGTAACAGACAAACGGTTTACTTCCGGTGCCATCGTTGTACGTTGCCGCGATCATGATGTCGCGGCGGCCGTCATTGTCAAAGTCGCAAATTTCGACGTGGTCATGTCGTAGGAATAACCCGTCTCGAGTGTTCGCAGCAAATTTGTAATCGAGCCCGGCTGCCTTGGTCACTTCAACAAACATCGGCACCCCGCCAACCAGTCCTTGGTTCATGTACACATGCATCCCCGCGCCTTCGGTGTGGTCGACCGTGACAATGTCCAGATCGGCGTCATTGTCTAGGTCCTTGCACGTAACACCGGCCACGTACTGTCCGCGACGCGGTTCCAGAGCGCTGTTGAACGCGCTGGAATTGACGCGTTCGAAGCGTCCTCGTCCGTCGTTGAGCAGCATCACGTTGGACTCCGAAATAAACAAATCGGGCCAGCCGTCACCATTAAAATCTGGAGTCACCACTCCCAGTCCACGAAGTTTTACGTTATTCGCTACGTCGGTCAGAAAATTCAGTCCGGCCGCGTCGGTTACGTCAACAAATTTAAGATTCCCGATGTTCTTAAATAATCGCGAATGGCCACCTTGCCAGTAATCTTCCAACACCAACAGGTCTAACAACCCGTCGCCGTTGTAATCCAGCACACCGATCCCGCGCCCGCCCATCACGATGGACGCGGCGTTCCCTTCAGAGACATCGTGCAACTTGCCGTCAATGTTCTCGTAAAGCCGGTTGTGAGTAGAGAACGCTGCGGATTGGGTCGAGTTGTTCGAGACGTACAAATCGAGATCGCCATCGTTGTCAAAATCGACGAGCCCGGCGCCGCTCGTTCGTTTGCCAATCTTCGCATGATCAAACCCCGCTTCGGTGAATCTACCACCGTTGTTGATCAGCAGCATATTGGGTGGAGGGTTGTTGCGACCGACGTATTCGTGTCTCGGTCGGTCACAGAACGTGCCAAGGTAGATGTCTAGGTCACCGTCATTGTCGATATCCCCCACAGTCATCGCGTGGGCCATGACGCCCTGGAGTGGCCGGTCCAATCCATACTTTTTTGTGGCGTTCTCGAATACGAACGGCCACTGGGACATACCGGTAGTGGCCACCCCGAAGACGAAGGTGATCGCAAGCGAGGTTGCTGTGAATGCGAAGCGCCGCATGTCGACAGCGTAAGGCACTGAAGTTCTCCCGGTTAGGTCGCGCTCTGCATTGAAGGTGGGAAGTCGATGTCCTGTGCGATTGACAGAAACAGACTGTCTTGGAGTGTGGACTTGAACCAGGAAAATGGAGCGCGAAGGTCAACAAGTTGCTGTTCGATTGGCAGCGCATGGGATGAACGTGAGCGGTTCGCTACCTATGAGTCCTTGTCCCAACATTACTTCGCGCACTCTCAAAACGCCACAAGAATGTGACCTGCAACAATGGGTTCGTGGTGGCCTCTCGCTACGATCACATGCACCAGAACGCGAACTTGCCTCAGGAGTGGTACCAGATTTCAAATTCGCGCTGGTGTTCTCGATTGACCCGTCCCCTACGCTCTCTGGCACCACACTCAAAATCCCTCGCGCGGCTGAGTCATGGTCAACCCGAACCCGAGAACGATCCCCGGGACAGATTACGGGCGGGCCAGCCGGGATCGTCTTTGCTGTCGCGCGGTTCGCCGAGTGTGCGTCTGGCGACGAGATGCGAGGTGCCATCCTCATCGACCACGGTTGGATAGGGCCAGCGGCACATGCTGGGTTGTCGAACCGTCACGGGATCTCGAGAGTGTCTGGCGCTAAGCGCCCGTCGCAACAATAAGGGGTCCGATGATGATCCCGAGCCAGCTACTTTCCCGTTTCCGACGCATGTTCGCTACCAGTTGCCTGGCAAGTAATGACCGTATTCGTCAAGCTCGATGGGCCGTGTTTCGTCGTCTCGATGGCGAGACGCGCTGAGCCAGTCCTGCAGCCGCAGTCCTCAAGCAATCAACGCCGCAGAACCTGTCCCCCGCGGCGTCCGGTCAGTTGTCCGTCCCGTAATGTAATCACGCCGTTTACCAAAACGTGCTTCATTCCCGTTGCGATTTGATTCGGCTCAAACATACTTCCACATTCGGCGAACAACTCCGGGTCAAGAATCGCTAGATCGGCGCACGCTGTTTCGCGGATCACGCCTCGATTCGTGAGCCCCAACCGCCGTGCTGGAAGCGAGGTCAATCGTCGTACGGCTTCTTGCGGAGTGATCATTTTTTGATCGCGGACAAAGTGACGGAAGAACCACCCCGCCCATGTATAGGCTCCGTGAAACGATGTGCCGGCCAACGGACCGTCCGGTGCCAATGCCGTTGCGTCAGAGCCGATCATACAATCCGGATGTTCGAACGCCAGACGGAGGTCCCGCTCCCGATAAGTCAACGCCAGGACCATGATTTCGTGCAGCCGGTCGACTTCCGCCAACAGCAGGTCGAAGATTGCATCGAATGGATCGTCCCCGCGCTCTTCAGCAATTTCCGCAATGCTGCGTCGCGACCAACTTGGTTCGGATTCGCAATGGAAAATGACAATGCGGCTCCAGTCGTTTCCGGCCAGGGCCGTGATGATGCTTTCGTACTTTTTCATTTCTCGGCGCGTGGAGGGAGAACGGAGCCTGGCGGCTATCGTGGCCTTGTCGCCGTCCAATGCCCACGGCGGCAAAGCGGCACTCAGATTAGTGGTCCCGAACAAACGCGTGTGCATATCGAAACCAACGTTCAAACTCGAGCGCCGGGCAGCTTCAACCTGTTCGATTGCCTGCTCGACGGCGCCCCGTCCGTCCTCGATGAGTCGCGCGACCACCGAGATGTGCGAAATCTGCAAAGCGACGTCGGCGGCAGCGGAAGTGCGGATCGCTTCGGCGATCGCTTCCTTCGCTTCACCGGTCCGATTGCGAGTGTGCGTCGCATAGATGCCTCCCGCATCGGCCGTCACTTTGCACAGTTCGACGATCTCCGCCTCCGAGCATCCCCGTTCCGGGCCGTATTCCAGCCCAGTCGAGAATCCGAAGGCGCCTTCTTCGAGCGCTTGGGACAGCATGTTTTTCATTTGCTTGAGTTCGTCGGAC
>PADE01000047.1 GCA_002702965.1 Planctomycetaceae bacterium | reverse complement strand
CAATGAAATTTCGGTGAACTTTGGCAGTGACGTGTGATTGAGTAGATCGAATCGACCTAAACAGACCCCCTGACGACTAAAGCTAGGCGCGTACGGCCGCTGACAAATAGTGGTCGGGACTCCCGAAACTTGCGAGTGATGTATGGGGAGTTCATCTCTGTTTGCCGACTGAAACGGGACAGATTAACCTGGAACGCAACGTGATTCCGTCTGGTGTCAACCGATCGACAAAAGCCGCGTAGAGCTGTTCCCAACAAGCCCGCCTCGCCCGATTTGGGTCGCCCGCGCGGTGGTGGGGGGCTAGAATGAGACTCCACTCCAAATCCCGACACCCCGTGTGAGAAGCGACCGTGGCCTGTCGTCCCGCCGATCATCTCGACTGCCACCGACGAACGTTACTGACGGCTGGTACGCTCGGTTTTTGTGGGCTCGCGCTACCCACGCTGGCCGCAGCTGGCATGCGTCGTCGCGCCAAATCGGTGATTCTGATCTGGCTCACAGGCGGGCCGTCTCATGTCGATCTGTGGGACATGAAACCCCAGGCTCCCAGCGATTACCGAGGCGAATTCAAATCGATCGCAACCTCGGCCCCTGACATCGAATTGGGTGAGCTGTTGCCGCACGTGGCACAGCAAGCGCACCATCTGGCGATCGTCCGATCGCTGGGACACTACAACCGGGCTCGCAACGATCACCACACGGGTTACTACTACAATCTCACCGGGCATCAACCCGAACCGCCGTTCTTGAACAGCCGCAAACCCCAGTCTTCCGATTGGCCGTACATCGGCTGTGTCGTCGGCGCCAAACGGCCCACCCACCCCTACCTACCCAATACGATTACGCTGCCCCAGATGGCAGGCGAACCGGGCAGTTATCGGCCCGGGCAATTCGCCGCGCGATTGGGTGTTCAGCACGACCCGCTGTTCGTGATCGGCGATTTACAGAACCCGCTCGATTTCAAAGTCCCCTCGCTCGTGCTGCGGGACGATGTCACGTTACGCCGCATGCAGCAGCGGCGCTGGTTGCTGGATCAGCTCGACAATGCACAGCGATCGTTGGAACAGGCCGGTCGCGTACAGAAATTTTCGCTCCAACAACAAAAGGCCTTTTCGCTACTGGCTGCGCGACGCTCCAAGGAGGCCTTCGATTTATCGCGCGAGCCCGCCGCGGTCCGTGAGCGCTACGGTCCCGGGCTGAATGCGATGAGCATGTTGATGGCCCGCCGACTCGTCGAAGCGGAAGTCCCTTTCGTAAGCGTTTTCTGGAAGCACGATTACAAAGAGGACAAGGCCAACGGCTGTCTGGGTGGCGCCTGGGACACGCATTGGAAGAACTTCGACTGCCTGCGAAAGGTCCTGGTGCCGAAGTTCGACCGTCCGTTTGCCGCGCTGTTGGCCGATCTCGCGGAGCGCGGCATGCTCGAACAGACGCTGGTCTTGGTGACCAGCGAGATGGGCCGCTCACCGCGCATCGGGGATCCCAGATCCGGCGGCAAAAAGGGTTCGGGGCGCGACCACTGGACGCACTGCATGTCGGTCCTGATGGCCGGCGGAGGCATCCGCGGTGGACAGGTGTACGGTTCCAGTGACCGCTTCGGTGCGTATCCCGATCGCAACCCAGTCGAACCGGAAGATATCGCCAGAACCGTTTACTACGCCGCCGGGATCTCGGACCTCTCGGCAACCGATCCCGATGGCCGCAAATTCAACTTGATGGAGTCGGGACAGCCGCTCACCCAACTGTTCGTCTGAACGCGGCCTCGTTCTAGACCGAGTCGGGCAACCCGTACGGGTGGCGGTACTCTTTACCGAGCAGTGCATTGGCCGCCTTGCTGTTGGTAATGGTCTCCGAGCGCGGGTCGAAATCCAACACCGTCTTGGTACGCAACGCGATCTCCGCCAGATGAATCAAAGCGCACGTGCGGTGAGCTACCTCGGCCGGCGCTTTGGTGGCTTTGCGAGAGCGGATTGCGTTGACATAGTCCTCCATGTGCGTGGGCAGCGGGGCGCCGACCCGACCCGCCTGGCCGCTTTTGGGACCAGGTGTTTCTTTTTTCCCCAGATAGGTGCGAAAGAAACCTCGGCGCGAAAAGACCATGTACCCCTCGGTACCATAAAAGGCGTTCCCGCTATCGACCCCATGCTCGCCATAAGGGGTGTAAAGACGATCCTCGTAGAGCAACACTCGGCCATCCGCATAACGGAACGCGGCGAACGAATTGTCGGGGTACTCGCGATAGCCACGCGGTCGCGTATTGCTGCCGTAGGCCGTGATTTCCACAGGGTGCGTGGTAACCCCCAGACCCCAAGCTGCCATGTCGATGTCGTGCGCGCCATCATCTCCCATATCGCCATTGCCGTAGTCGCGCCACAAGCGCCACTTGCTATGGAATCGGTTGACGTTAAAGGCCCGCTTGGGGGCTGGTCCCAGCCAGCGATCGTAGTCGCCTCCCGCCGGTGCGGCCGAATCGCGAACCGGTTTCTGGAAACCCCGGTTTTGCACATTCCAGGCCTTGGAAATGCGAATATCTCCTAGGATTCCCGATTTCAGAACTTCGCCCGCCTCCCTCGTCACCGGGCTCGATCGCATCTGGGTACCGTGCTGTACGACCCGGTCGTATTTCTTAGCCGCATCGACCAATAGACGACCTTCTCGAAACACATGACTGGCCGGTTTTTCCACGTACACATCTTTGCCGGCCATCAGCATCGGAATCGCGATCGGGCAATGCCAGTGGTGCGGCGTGGCGATCGTGACCGCGTCGATGTTGGGATCGTCGACGATGCGACGAAAATCGTCGACCAACTGCGGACGGTTTCCGGCGGCGCTGCTGACCCGCTGAAAACCCCGCTGTCGGACGGCCGGATCGACATCACACAGCGCCGTAACTCGGACACCCCGGTTTCCCGCGAGTTGCCCTACGTGCCCCATCCCCATGCCGTTAAACCCGATCACCGCAAGTGACAAGGCGTCGTTGACCGCCGCCCGTCCCGTGATCGCTCCGCCCGCCACCCAAACACCCGTCAGACCGGCACCGCGGGACAGGAAATTCCGTCGATTGATTGATGACATCCGACTTTCTCCTACATTCTGATCGCTGGATCCGCTCCCGCGACCATCGTTCTGCGATGGTCGCGCAGCGAGAGCGATTGATCTTATCCGGTCCACTGACCGACCATTTGACCCGACGCAGCGGACCCAGGGAAGCAGCAAGTCCAGAGAAACTGGGAAACTGGCTCAGACCAGTTCGCGAATCGGCGTAGGATCGCTTACCAAATGCGTCGGTCGACCCTGCGGGGTATAGAGGATCTTCGCCGGATCGATTCCGAGTTGGGTATAGACCGTGGAGATGAAATTCTCTGGCGAAAGTACGCGTTGATTTGCGGCGTAGCCTTTGCGATCGGTCGAACCGACCACCGTACCACCCGGGATACTACCACCCGCCATCAGTACCGACATCGCATTCGCCCAATGGTCTCGGCCGGGCGTCGAACTCCCGGACAGGGTGGTGATGGCAGGCGTCCGTCCAAANTCGCCCAGNGCCAGTACCAGGGTCGACTCGAGCAGACCGCGCTGCTCAAGATCATCGATNAGCGTCGCGACCGACGCATCCCACTTCGGCAAACGCTGTGACAGACCGCCGAACAAATTGGAATGGGAATCCCACCCTCCGTCATAGACGGTCACAAAGGGAACGCCTCCTTCGACCAGTCGGCGGGCTAACAGGCACCGCTGGCCAAACGCATCCCGGCCATACGCTTCACGCGTTTTCACATCTTCGCGTTCGATGTCGAACGCGGCCTGCGCCGCGGGCGATGTCACCAAGTCATAGCCTTGCTGGTAATACGAATCGAGCGCCGTCACCGGATCACCACTGGATGCGTCGCGAAAGCGCTTCATCCGATCGACTAACTGTCTCAGATCCCGGCGTTTTCCAAAACGATCCCCCAGCAGCTCCTTGGGAATCGACACGTCGCGCACGCGAAAACCATTCGCGTTCGGATCGCCGTCGACGACGAAGGGTGCAAATTTCGCGCCCAGAAAATTCGGGCCTCCCGAACGCGACATCCGAGGCATCGAGAAATAGCTCGGCAAGGCGTTGTCGGTGCTCAACTCACGGGCCGCGACGCTACCCATGCTGGGGTGAAAGCTGACGAAGGCACCGCAACTGACAGGGATGCGCGGGGGCGCACCGGTCATCATGTAGTGGTTGCCCGCACCGTGGTTGCCCTGGTTGTGGCGAATCGAACGGACCATGGCAAACTTGTCAAGCCGGCCCGCTAGTCGTTGCATGTGCTCTGAGAAATGCACGCCCGGCACGCGGGTTGCCACCGTACCGAATTGTCCACGGATNTCAGCGGGTGCGCCCGGCTTGGGATCAAATGTCTCAAAGTGGGTCGGACCGCCATCCATCCAAATCAAGATACACGAGCGGACCTTGCTAGATCGTTCTTCGGAAGCAGCCGCCACGGCGCGCATTTGCAGCGAATCGACCAGACCATTGCCCAACCAAGCACCGAGTCCCAAACGCAAACAGTGGCGCCGCGTGACGCCTTCACAATTGGTCCATAAATGCATCGCTATCGCCTCGATTCAATGATCAGATCGAACAGGAAAGCCTTACCCTGCGCATTACCACTCTGCGCATTATATCGTTTGCCAGAGGGCTCCGGCCAGAGGTTTTCGCAGCGCGAACCGGACAAAAACAGGTGCAAATCAAACAAAGCCGCGGGTTTTCGATTCCGGTGAGCCGCCAGTTCACGACGATCGGTACCATCCGACCCANGCCATCGGATGCGGATGTCCGGGCACANCANCGGCGCAGCGAGCACAAAACCACAGCTAAGCCAGCACTTCCCAAACCGGTTGACCACCGTGGCTGATGGGAACCGGTCGGCCCCCCAGGTCCGGGACGGTCAAGGCAGGATTGATGCCGATCAATTGATAGATGGTCGCCGCCAGATCTCCGGCCGACACGGGCCGATCGACCGGATAGCCGGCCTGGTGGTCGGTGGCGCCCAACACCATTCCGCGGCGGGTACCTCCCCCAAACAGCAAAGAAAATCCGCACTGTGGCCAATGGTCCCGACCGGAATTCTTGTTGATCTTTGGGGTACGACCCATTTCACCCATGACCACAACCAGTGTCTCGTCCAGAAGGCCCCGGGCTTCGAGATCGAGAATCAGACCCTCGATCATCAGGTCGAGTTGTGGCAGGTGGACTCTCAGCATCTTGAAAGTGTTACCGTGCATGTCCCAATGGTTGCCATTCTTGGCCTCCCAGTGAACCGTGACAAATCGGGAGCCCGCCTCCACGAGCCTCCGAGCAATCAGCAAACTTGAACCCCACAAATTACGGCCGTACTGATCGCGGGCACGATCCGACTCGTGGGAGATGTCGAAGGCGGTACGGGTCTTGGAGGAACTGAGCAGTTCCAGAGCCTGCCGTTTGAACTTGTTCATTCGCTCTGGCGCTCCACTTCGCTCGACCGCCGCCAACTGGTGGTCAAACTGCTGCAATAGCGTTCGGCGGCGGTCGAACCGGCTGGCCGTTAAGCCNGGTAGTGCGTCCAGCGATGGNGGCGTCGGGTAACCGATCGCTTCGACCGGATCGTAGTCGTCCTTGGTGTCCCGCTTAAATTTCGGATCACAGACCGTGAACAGCGGATCGAATTGACTGCCTAAATAACCACCGTACGGACCTGCCCGGCGCAATGCCTGGTTGTAACCAGGAAATGCCGGCATCGTCACATACCGTGGCACGTCGGTGGGACCGGGCTCAAAGTACTGGGAAACCGAGGCCATGCTGGGATGGTCGGTACGCTTGGAAAAGTAATTCTGGGCGTCGTTCCCGCCGTCGTACCCGGTCAGGACGTTGTACGGGTTGTGGCTGTTGTAGCGATGCGAATAGGTGCGGATCAGTGTCGCACGGTCCATCAGCTGGGCGGTCTTGGGTAGCAGCTCACCTATCTGCAGCCCGGGTACCTTGGTAGAAATGGGCTTGAACTCACCGCGTACGTTTTCCGGCGCATTCGGTTTCAAGTCGAACATGTCCTGATGCGGCGGGCCGCCGAACAGGTTCAACAAAATAACCGACTTGGCGCGCGCCGGATGCGTGGCCGATTCTCCCGCTTCGCTGGCAGCCAACCATTGTGGCAGCGACATTCCGCCGAACAGAGACAGCGCTCCAACGCGCATCGATTCACGGCGGGTGATGCCATCACAAACTCGAGAACCGCGTCCCATGACCCGCAACATAACAATTCCTCCCCGTGACCAACGCGCTCGGGATTCCCGGGTGACCCACGCAAAACCATTCCTATCCCGGATTGTAACGCAAATCCGGGGGCACCTAAAGTGAAAATTCCTGCGGGCACCACGGGTCCCGCTGAGGTCAAGATCATGGATTTTTCCTGCCGCGACATCGCCCAGACGATCGACCACGCCCTGTTGTCACCGACCCTGACCGACGATGCGCTTCAGGCGGGCTGCCAACTCGCCNTGGAATACGAAGTTGCCAGTGTCTGTACCATGCCATTTCATCTGGCTCAGTGTGTTCAGATGCTCGCGGGCAGCTCCGTTCGCGCCAGCACCACGATTGGATTTCCGCACGGTGTCCACACCACGTCGGTTAAGCGGGCCGAGGCGGAACAGGCACTCGATGAAGGGGGTCAGGAACTCGATTTGGTGATCAATCCCAGTCGCGCTCTGTCGGGAGGCTGGAATTATGTCCNCGACGAGATCGCCGCAATTCTNGAGCTGACTCACGCGGCAGGACAAAAGTTNAAGGTGATTTTTGAGAACTGCTATCTCAATCAGCAGCAGAAAATCCGTCTCTGCCAAATCGGCAATGATCTTCAGGTCGACTGGATCAAAACCTCAACCGGATTTGGCAGCAGCGGAGCCACCGTCGAAGACGTGCGGCTNATGGCCGGCCAGGCAACCGGTCGCGTCGAAGTCAAAGCGGCCGGTGGAATTCGCGATCTGGACACGCTGCTGGCGCTGCGCGCCGCGGGAGCCACCCGGATCGGCATCAGCCGCACCGCCGAGTTACTCGACGCTTGTCGGCGGCGTCTCGACTTGTGACCTTGCTTCTGGATGGGCAGAATAATACTCGGTTACCAGCCGTACGGTCTTGTACCACGCTCTGTCTCGCGTGGGTACAGACGGGTNCGGGANAGGTGAGTGGCAGCCGAGGTCATTCTCGCTCGCCGCGTCACAACTTCCACGAAAAAGGAATCCGGCGGATGCCCTGCCATGTCGACACCGTTCGGTTGTTGCTGATCCTCAGTTTGAGTTTGCCGGCANGCCTGTCNCCGCTNCAGGCCGAATCCGGATGGCCCCAGTGGCGGGGCGCTGACGGCACCGGCGTCAGCAGCGAAACCGGGATCCCCGTCAGATGGGACGCTCAACAGATCCTTTGGCGCACACGGATTCCCGGGCGCGGTCAGTCCTCGCCCGTGGCATCCGAGGGCCGTGTTTTCCTAACGACCGCATCGAGTGACGGCGGATCGCGAAGCGTNGTCTGCGTGGATCAGGAAACGGGTGCGCTGCTGTGGCAACGCAAGGTAGTCCAGGGGCCGCCCGAGAAAGTGCATCAGATGAACTCCTGGGCCACTCCCTCCTGTGCGACCCATGGCGGGCGCGTCTTCGCCTATTTCGGGAGCGGCGGTTTGTACTGTTTCGATCTTCGCGGCCAACCGCTTTGGCAGCGCGATCTGGGACAACTCGAGAACAGCCAATGGGGTGTGGGATCNTCTCCGATTCTGTTCGGCGAGACCGTTATCCAAACCTGTGATGGAGACAACGACGCGTTCTTGATTGCACTCGACCAAGTCACCGGAAAGCAGCGCTGGCGCCAAGCGCGTCCCAAGCACCGAAGTTTCAGTACACCAATGGTGATCCGCGTCGATCGAAAACAGGAATTAGTCCTCAACGGGCATCTCGGAGTCCACGCATACGATCCCCAAACGGGCCGTGAATTGTGGTTCTGTGCGGGCGGATCCGGGCGCGGAACGCCAAGCGTCACCAGCGGNCACAACCTGGTATTCGCAATCAGCGGCCGCAGCCGGGGCAACGGCGACCTGATGGCCATTCGACCGGGTGGTCGCGGCGCTGTGGCGGCCACACACCTCGCTTGGCAAACCCAACGAGGGGGACGCGATCTCCCATCGCCGCTGTTGGTCGGCGATTACCTGATGGCCGTCAACTTACGCCCCGGTGTCGCCACCTGCTATCACGCACCNACGGGAAAACTGCTCTGGAAACAACGGCTGGCAGGAAATTTTTCGGCTTCTCCTGTGGCAGCCGGAGGAAATGTCTATATGCAGAGCGAACAGGGCGAGACGATNGTCATCCGACCGGCTGAGCGCTACCAGGAAATCGCCCGGAATCGTTTGCCGACAGAAAACGACGAGTCTTTCCGGGCATCGCTGATGCCGCTGTCCGGTAAGTTATTCTGTCGCTCTGACAAGTACTTGTATTGCATCGGTGTGAATCCNCAACCCGATTCGAATCGTTGANCGGGAGCCGCGANCGCACGACGCGCGAGTCCTGATGGTGACCGGCCACCACGCTTGGTACGATGGTCACGGAACCGCCCGTCGGCGGGCAGTCCCGACATCGCCGGACCTGAAATCCGCGGGTCGCGCTTCGCCGCCACCGCGCAAACCGCTCGACACTTCCCTCCAGGAGGACCACCATGCGCCGATCCACTCTCACGCTCCCGGCAATCCTGTTGGGTCTGGCCGTCGCCGTAATGATCGAAGCCGACGACGACACCTCGAACGCGGGGGGACGTCGAAAAAGCGGTCTGGCACCCGTCGGGTACGACGACAGCGAGTTGATTCCCGGACAGCCGTGGAAAGTCCACGATATCGCCCGACCGGAACCCTATGTGATTGATGCGGGTACCGTCAGCACAGCCACAGCGGCGGGCACGGCACCATCCGATGCGATCGTGTTGTTCGACGGCGCAGATCTCGAACACTGGACAGCAGCCGACGGCAGCCCAGCCAAATGGAAAATTGAAAACGGATACGCCGAAGTCAACGGAACGGGTTCGATTTCCACGAGGGAACAATTTGGCAGCTGCCAACTACATCTAGAATTCGCCACGCCCAGCACCGTTGAAGGAGAGAGTCAGGGTCGTGGGAANAGTGGCGTGATGGTGATGGGTTTGTACGAAATCCAGATCCTCGACTCGTTTGACAACCGCACCTATTCGGACGGGCAGGCGGCCGCCATCTACGGGCAGTTTCCACCCTTGGTCAACGCCTCTCGGGAACCCGGTCAATGGCAAACGTATGATATTATCTTCGAGGCTCCCCGGTGGGAGGGCGAAAAACTGCTCCGCGCGGCCTACTTCAGCGTGTTGCATAACGGCGTCCTGGTGCATCACCACACGGCGGTCGTGGGTCGCGTAGCCCACAAAGATCCGGCCCAGTACGCACCGCACGAGGGGGAACTGCCCCTGGTATTGCAGGACCACGGCAACCCAANTCGATTCCGTAATATCTGGGTCCGTCCACTCGGTCCGTACGACCAGCCTTGAACCGCGCGGGGCGGTTGACCGACCGCCCCTCATCACGTGATCTCGCTTTGTCGCAGCTGCAGCCGAAGGAACCCATCATGACGATCTCCGTCTCGACTCCCATCGATCGCTGGCGCTTCCTGCAAACCGGTGCGGCCACACTGGCGGCCTCGGCGGTAGGGATACCAGCGCTCCGCCACTCGGATTTGCTCGCGCAACCGTCTAAATCAACCGGTTGGATTGATGCGCATTCTCACATCTGGACGCGTGATGTGGAAAAATTTCCGCTCGCCAAAGGTCAGACCGTGGCCGACCTCGATCCACCCAGTTTTACGAGCGAGGAGCTCATTCAAACAGCCGCCGCGGAAAAGGTGCATCGCGCCGTGTTGATTCAGCACCATATTTACCACGGCTGGGACAATTCCTACCTGATCGACGCCGCTGAGCGGTATCCGGGAAAATTCAAGGTCGTCGGGATGGTGGACGACACCCAGTCGGAACCCGCGGTGACGATGCGCAAGCTCCAAAAACGCCACGTGAGTGCGTTTCGGATCACCGCGTGGATCCGCGGGAGTGAAAAGTGGTTGGACGGACCCGGGATGGCGGCGATGTGGAAGTGCGGCGCCGAGACGGGACAGGCCATGTGCTGTTTGATCGATGCCGTCGATTTGCCAGCGGTCGACCAAATGTGCCGGAAGTATCCTGACACGCCTGTCGTGATCGATCATTTCGCACGGATCGGTGTCGACGGTCAAATTCGCGATGCGGACGTAAAACAGTTGTGCGCCTTGGCGCGGCATCAGCGGGTGTACGTCAAAGTCTCCGCCTATTATGCCCTCGGCAAGAAGCGGGCTCCTTATCTCGATCTAATACCGATGATTAGGCGGGTCTACGATGCGTACGGTCCGCAGCGACTGATGTGGGCCAGCGACTCGCCCTACCAATTGGTCGGCCCCCACAGCTACCGCACATCGATCCGTTTGATCCGCGACCGGATCGATTTCTTGTCACCGCAAGATCGCGAGTGGTTGTTGCGCAAGACGGCCGAGAAGGTCTACTTCTACACGTCCTGAGGCCTGTTGTCGGAGCCCGATTTGAAGCGCGCGGTAACCGCGTTGGCCGAGGTGACGGGTTAGGCTCGCCAGCGGAGAGGGACAAGACGCGCGGCGTCGGGCGACGCGGTGCTAGGTCATCTCGCTGGCCGGGTGGGCAATCCTCAGTTCCTCCAGAACGGTCTTGAGCGCAGTCGCCGCGGTCTGTCTCGAAAGCGATGGCAGGGGATCCCGATGATCAGCCGCCTGGCTGGTATCGAGTGGCAAGTGGATGAACCCCGATCGGGTTTTCCAGCTGTTTTGGACAACCGTGTACTGGGACAGGTACAAGATCGCGTTGCAAAGGTACGTTCCCGCGTGAAAGGAAACGCGCGCCGGGATNCCCTGCTCGCCGAGCCGCCGGCTCCAAGCCTCGAGAGGCAACGGTGAACGAAACGCGGCCGGTCCGGCTTCGATCAGGGGGCGGGTCGTTGCGGCGCGATCATCGGGATCCGCGGCAACGTTAATCCCGATTGCCTCAAACTGCACGTGCGTCGATCCGGGAGCCTGTCCAAGGTGCAGCGCCACGTCGTAGTCGGCCGCTAAGTCCTCCTCCAGTTTTCGCGCTACGGCGACAAAATCGACGGGGTAGAGGCGGGTCGTNACGGTGTGCCCGGATGGTAGCTGCCGCGTCAATTCTACCAACGCCAGCCAACTGGCATTCGCCTTCCAGGGTCCGTACGACTCAAAGGCCGTGATCAGGATCTTACCCATGCGGGGTCGTCGTCTACAGAACGGTCCTCCCACGGCAAGAATCCTCGCCGTGGGCTGGCATGTGTCTCTCCGGGCAAGTAGTCTATTCTACGTACGCCTTTGGTAAAGCTCCATATTCGGCACGGAAACAACGCTCCAGTGGGTCCGCGAGATGCGGCTGGCGATTTCCACCCCCAGAGACTAGATCGGGAGTCCACGATGTACCTCAATGCTGGCAAACTCTTCAGCGGCTTATTGTTTTTGGCTTTCAGCGGAGGGCTGCTGCTTCACCTTCAGGCGCAAGACAAGGACAAACCAGAAGCCAAACCAGAAGCCAAAGCCTTGTTCCCCGACAAGAATCTGGAAGAGGTGGTGCGGCGCGAGGTGTTCGAGAAGCGGAACAAGAAGGACCCGCTGACCAAGGAAGACGTTGTTAACATCTCCTCGATCGGAGTCGGTGGTTACGGCCGCGGAAAAAAAATCAAGAGTCTCCAGGGGCTCGAGGCGTGCCGCAGCCTGAGGGCGTTGGAACTACCGGACAACGAAATCGAAGATCTCTCCGCGATCCAAGAGTTGAAGTACATTCAGACCATTACGCTGTCGGGTAACAAAATCAAGGATATTGCGCCGTTGGGAAAACTCACTGCGCTGCAATACGTCAATATCGAGAAGAACCAAGTCGCCGAATTGAAACCGCTGGAGACCCTAAAAAATCTCCGGAATCTGTACGCCGACGATAATGGCGTAAAGGACCTCACCCCGCTGGCCGGCCTGGACAAGATGGTCTCGATCTACTTGAAGAACAATCAGGTAGCCGATTTGAAGCCGCTCGCCAAATTGAAGTGGTTGGAACGACTGGACGTCAGCGGTAACGGACTNACCGACGTCTCCGCACTGGCCGGACTAACCGAATGGCGTTATCTGTTTCTGCATCGCAACAAAATTACCGATCTCTCGGTCCTGATCGAAATGGCCAAGAAAGACAAAGATGGCGATCAACGATTCGCGCCCTTCTGGAACCTCTACCTGGCCGAAAATCCGTTGAGCGACGACGCCAAGACCAAACAACTGGAAGAGCTGAAGAAGGTCGCCCGCACGGTAGACCTCAAGTACAAGAACTGAACGACAGCCACGCCCTATGCCCATCCGCTGGGGAATCATCGGTTGCGGAGACGTGGCTCGCCGCCGGGTNGCGCAGGCTATTTTCGATGATCCCGAAAGTGCGTGCCTGGCCGCCTGTCGGCGGGATGCCAGCAAACTCGCTCGGTTCTGCGCTGATTTTTCCGTTCCCCGCGCCTACACGCACCACGAAGCGGTGCTCGCCGATCGAGACATCGACGCGGTGTATATTGCGACACCGGTCAGCGCACATTGTGAGCAAGTGTTGGCCGCCGCCGCCGCCGGGAAACACGTTCTGGTCGAAAAGCCGATGGGCCGTTCGGTGGCCGAATGCGATCGGATGATCGAGGCCTGTCACCGTGCCGGGATCTGTCTGGGTGTGGCGTATTACCGCCGTTTCTATCCCGTCGTGGAGCGGATGCAACAGTTACTGCAAGAGGGGCACCTGGGCGATCTGTTGGCGATCGGCGCGGTGACAGCAAACCCATTCCAGATGTCGCCCCAAGACGACGGCTACTGGAGAGTTTTGCCTGACATCGGTGGTGGGGGAGCGCTGATGGATATCGGAAGTCACCGACTCAATCTGTTTCTTCATTTGGCGGGCCGCGTCCGCGCGGTCAAGGCCTGCTGCGACACGGTCGCCGCCACGTATCACGCGGAAAATATCGCTTCGTTGATTTTGCACTTTGAGTCGGGTGCCCACGGCTCGCTGCAGTGTTTTTTCGGGTCCGCGTTTGATCCCGATGAATTCACACTTACCGGGACGCGCGGCCGACTGCGCTCCGCCCCTTTGAACGGAGGCCAGTTGGTCTGTGAATTGGACGGCACGCAGCGGATCGAGACGCATCCACCGGCGGATAATTTCAATACACCGCTGATCGCAGATTTTGTCGACGCGGTGAACAAGAACCGCAATCCGCGTGTCAGCGGAAAAGAGGGACGCGACACCAACGCTGTGCTCGCAAACGCTTACTCGAACGCTCAACCAGGCACGTGATGTCAACCGCAACACTCAATACCGTTTGCTCGCCGTTCTTGATCGCCGGATTGTTCCTGACCCTCGGGATGCCAACAGACGAGAACCCGCCCGCCCCAAAAGGCCTCCCCACGGGTGATCCGTTTGTCGATCGAGTTGTTTCGTTTGAGCCGGGACCGGGAAGCGGATTTGGCAAGGATCGACTGCCCGGCATCGTGTTGGGGCCACCGCGGGGAGCCGGCACAAAGAACGGCTCGCAACACGTGCTCTCGCTGGGTCAGCGCGGTCGGATCACCCTGGCCTTCGTAGACAATCAAGTCATCGATGGTCCGGGCCCCGATCTGTTGATCTTTGAGAACGCGTTCCTGCAGGGGNCNGGCGACCAGCCGAGCCGAGGGTTCTTTGAATTGGCGAAGGTCGAGGTGAGCAACGATGGCATTTCTTGGACACCGTTCCCCCATGATCGGGGAACCCGAAAAGGGTGCGCCGGCTGGCACCCCGTGCTGGCCAATGCCGATACGAACCGCATTCCCCCTACCGACGCCAAGCGCGCAGGCGGCGACCCGTTTGACTTACGTGACATCGGTTTGCGGGTCGCCCGGTTCGTACGAATCACCGATCTGGACAACAGCGGTGGAGGAAAAGGCACCGCGGGTTTTGATCTGGACGCGGTCGTCGCCATCCACTCGGAAGCGCGGTCACCCTAGCCGCTGCAATCGCCTTCAGATGGGTTCCGAGCGGGGCCCTCAGGACCCTTCCGGCGCAAAAAAACGGCTCGCGTCTTTCGCAAGCCGTGTGCGCTGCGTGTTCACCGGGCCCGAGGGCTAGTCAAACGCCCCGTTCTTGCGGCGTTTGGGAAGATTCGATCCACCCGATCCGGCCGAAGCGGGTCGGCGTTTACGGAAAATGCCGGATGTTTGACCCGTCGATTGGGGCCGTAATCCCGTCTTGAGCTTGGGCTGAAAGTCCTCGCCGCGGGACGCCTTGTCCAGTCGAACCGTGCGCATTTCACCCCGGTACCCCATCAAGCTGAGGAACTCATCGAGATTGATCGCCTGAACTCCGATTTCGTTGGCCTGTTGGAACAACTCGTTGTATCCAGCGAATTCGGCCTGGTCTGTGGGCACCGCCCCTTTCACGAGATAAGTCGTTGCCGGGGTCATGGTACCGTTAATCGCCCCTTTGATATCCACTTCCGCGAGAATCGCACCCCCGTTCATNGTAATCAATCTGCGGACCAAATCGCGTTCATGCGATTCACGGCGATCATTGCCATTCACATCCATCACACCTGCCAAGGCGAATCCCATGCGACGACCCGGTCTCCACACCGGCGAAAAAATCACATCTCCCGGGATGATGGGATTGAAGCTCGCGTCGATCGACAACCCTTCTGCCTTCGCCTTCTGGAATAATTCTTTCTCGAACTTTTGAGGAACGCGGAGACGTCCTTCGTCCGACGTGATCCGAGCTTCCGCCAGGTGTTCGTCGAGTACTCTGGTGACTTCGATTTCGGCCTTCTTGCGAGTGGCATCGATGCCATTGACATCGAATTTGTAGACGCTAAACGTCATTTGCCGTCGCAATCCATCGGCAATTCCGACATTGATCCAAACCATCTTCGACCTTTGGTTGACCCAGGTCACGCGTCCGTCGGGGATACGAAAGATGGATTCGCCTCGCAAATCACGCACTCTATTTCGCAACAACTCTGCCGCATTTTGCATTCGATTAATCGTGGATTCGGAATCGGCCTTTTGTTCGGCGACCTGTGTTTCTGCGGTCACCTTTTCCGCTTCGGCACTCTGCACCCGCGCCTGCAAAGCCTGTCCGGCTTGTTCTTGCTGACGCTTGTACTCCGCAAACTGGGTCTTCTGCGCCAGCAACTCGTCGCTGACCACTCCCTGTTGTTTAACCGCTTCGGCAAGTTGGGCCTTGGTGGCCTGTTCGTTGGCCTGTTGCGCCGCCAAGGTCTTGTTTTGTTCCTCGGTACTCTCTTTGAACTGTTGGTTTCGATTCTGTAATTCACCGATCAGATGCGAGCCAATCTTGGAGTACGTTTGATCCCCCTCGTCGAGGTTGGCCGCATAGGTTGCCATGTGGACGTTGAAGTCCTCGACCATCTTCTTGACATCACTCGTGGATTCAAGGGCTGATGCAGTGTCTGGCAGTCTCTCGGCCGGTCCTTGGATCATCTGGATCAACGCCTGAACTTCGGTGTTCTTGGACCGGTAATCGGACTCTAGTTTGTCTCTTTCATTTTTCAGGTTGTCGAATGCCGCTTGNCGGGTGGAGTCGCGGTAGTAGAACACCGAGGCCATCACCGCCATCCCGACCGCAAACATCACTGTGACGATCAACCAAGCCTGCAGGGCCGTGTTTTCACGCGCCGCCATGACAAATCTCCTGCGAGCACGACGCTCTGTTGGTTCAATCCGAAAAACAAGGGTCNGCCGGGTGGCCTGCCCTAATCCAATTTTGTGAAATGTCCCTAATCCTGTCTGACAACCCCCCGGCTGGGAGCGCAAACGCGGAATCGAGTGCGCCACAACGGACAATGCCATCCGAATAGCACACTCATCGACCGTCCGGTCGGGATTGCCGACCTTTGTTCTCACCGTTCCGGTCTTGCCGACCTGAGCCATTCATGCCACGCGAAGGCAGAAAAGCGATCAAGCAAAACACACTAAACGAGGCGACCGAGACGGGTCCCCATAGCCGAGTCTAAACGGGACAAAAAGACATGTCAACGAAAGTAGGGTATCGAGGCAAATTAGGGCGATTNTGAGGGAAAGGCCTCGTGAACCCCCATCATCGACCGCCACGAGCGATTCAGCCCCCCCACAATAACGAAATCTATCCGATTTGGCGATTTCCGATTCGATCATGCAGTTGAACCCCGCATTGCGGATTGCACCGCCTGAACGACGCCATTCATGGTGTATTCGGTTGCCTCGGCGTGNGGCTCAAACCCGCACTCCCTCAACGNATCCGAGGTGACTGGACTGATACTCACGAGCTTGCAGCGGCCGAGGTGCTCACCCGCCAGCCGCACCAGTGTGCGCGCGATGGCCGAACTGGTGACGGTCACCCAATCGATTTCTCCCGCTGCCAGCTGTTGTCGAATCAGGGGGTCGATCTCGGCGACATCTGAACTNTGGTACACCACAACCTGCTCTACATTTCCCCCCGCGGCGCGGAGTTGTTCGGCCAAAACTTCTCGGCCNCGGCTGGCGCGCGCCAGCAGAAACCGCTTTCCCGCCGCGCCGCGGGCCAGCGCCTCTGACAGACCCTCGGCCCGGAACTCCGTCGGTTGTAGATCCGTGTCGAGGTGAAATCGCTTCAACTCCCCGGCGGTGCCCGGTCCGATCGCGGCAATCCGGACGCCTGCCAGCGCCCGCCAATCGAAACCCGTTGATCGAAGTCGATGCAACAGCGCGCGNACACCGTTGGCGCTGGAAAAGATCAGCCAGTCGAACTGCCCCAGCGCAGCACAAACTCGATCGACGGCCGTCCATGTTTCCGGTGGATCGATCCGGATCATTGGTTGCGAGAGGACTTCGGCACCCAAGTCTGCCAGTGGCAAACGGAGTTGGTCCATCTGTGCCAGCGGCCGTGTGATCAGGATCCGAGTACCAAACAGGGGGCGGTTCTCAAACCAGGATGGAATCGGAATCGATTGGGCAACCGACCCCACCACAATCATCGCGGGTGGACGGATGCGCGCCGCGGCCAAACGATCGACAATTTCGTCGAGTCGGCAGCGAATGGTCTGCTGATCGGGCAGGCTGCAGCGACGCACAATCGCTGCGGGGGTATCGGGCGGTTTTCCGGCGGACAGCAGTTGTTCGGTCCACGTGGGAGCCGTGGTCACCCCCATGTAGAACACCAGTGTCCCGGGAAATCGGGCGAGCGTCCGATAGTCCAGCGCCGCGCCCCCTTTGCCCGGACTCTCCTGCCCGGTAACCAAAGCCACCGCCGAAGCCTGGTCGCGTTGAGTCAGTGGAATACCAGCACAACTGGCGACCGCCATGGCGGCCGTCACGCCAGGGACCATTTCCCACGGAATGCCGGCCGCCTGGAGTGCTGCAACCTCCTCCGTTCCGCGGGAGAAGATTGCCGGATCGCCACCCTTGAGGCGGACGACTTGTTGGCCGGCGCGCGCCCGGGCAACGAGTTCTCGATTGATTTCAGATTGCGTCCAAATCCGTGTTTTTCCGTGTTGACCCAAACAGACTTTCTCGGCCTGAGCGGTCGCGTGCTGCAGGATCTCGCGATTGACGAGATAATCGTAGAAAATGACATCCGCACATCGTAAGCATTCCACGCCGCGCAAAGTCATCATGCCCGGGTCGCCGGGACCTGCTCCCACCAGATACGCCTTGCCGACGGATGATGATCGATCTGATGGCATACCAGTTCAGACAACAGGAGAAGACACGGACGCCTTGATTGGAATTTCGACGACGATCGGCTGCCAGGCGACCGTTGTGCCCCGCGACAGGCTGTCAAGCGATTGCACTTGCATGGCGCCCGCAAGGTCCCGAGGTGATTCCAACATCGGGTCGCGCGGTCCTGCGCAGGTCGATGATCCCCTGGTTCGATCCCACCTGGCAACGGGATCATCTGTCAATACTGCAACAACCGCCCCGTGGATCATTCGCCGCGCCGCAAATCAAAGCTGGCCGGTACCTTGCGGCGAGCGTACCACATCCGCCACCGTTCTTCGTTGAACTCGTAATTGACTTGCTGGTTTAGCACAAGCAGCGCCGCAAGAACATCCTGATTCTTCTCTTCCCAGCGAATGACCACCGACTTGTTTTTCCCAAATTGAAACGCGCGGCCGCCGTTGCCAAAGGCACCCGTGGCATTCGATTCGTTTGGTTTGATGACCCGCTTATGTTGCGTGATCAGAGCCTCGATCAAGGGCCGAGTCGCAGCCGAGTCGCCGAACTGCCCAAGAGCAATCGCTGCACGATTCACCAGCCGGTTATCGTTCGACGAGAGCAACCCGATAAAAACCGCCACTGCACGGTCGGTCCCAAACTGAGAGAGTTCTTCCATACAGCGCTCGCGAACAAGGTCACTCGGATCTCGCAGCGATCGGGAGATGAAAGCGTTCACGGCCTCTCCTCGCTTGAGGCGACTGAGCACATCGATATACAACAACTTGAGTGGTTCGAATTCCTGATCTTTGTCGAGCAGTTCGGCTAGTGCCTTAGCGGCCCGCTTGTCGACAATCTGTGAAATATTATCCCGACCGGCGACCTGTTTTCCCCGCGCTTTGACGATCCAAGTGCGCCACATGTTGAGTTTCTTGCGCCAGGCTTTTTCTTCCACGTCCCGCACCTGGAGGCGCTCTTCAAACTCCACATCTTGAACCAATCTCCATTTCCCTTGGTAACGCACGTAACCGCGATTCTTCCAGTACTCCTCGGGTTGTTGCCAACGGCCGTCGATTTTTCGATAACCCAGCGCCCGCCGCGCGCTGAGATGTTCCGACTCGTAGCGCAGTACATTTTCCAGATGTAGTTCGCGTTGCACTTTCAGGCCACGTTTACGACACTCCTCGGCCATGATCCAATTGCCACGGGCGNCNGCGGGCATCTTGGGAAGCCACCTTTGGTACCACTGCTCCGCCTCGCTCTTGAGGATCACCTGCTCCACCTGGTCGGGAGTCAATGTCAATTTGGCACCGTCGGCGGTGCGGATTAGGTATTTCTCTCGAGGCGTTTCGCGGGGATTCAACAGATCGCCCTCGATGCGACCCGCGGCCTGCTCTCCGGTGGCCTTGAGCAAGATCACGTCGGCTCTCAACAGACCGGCAGAGCCGATCAGCAACAGTCCGACCATCCATCGCATTTGCGCCATCGATCCGCCCTCGGTGCGAAACAACTCTGTTCCTATTGTATCGGCCGGACGGTCCCTGTCGCGCGCACGGGTTCTGAGCAGAAACCCAGCTTCTCCAGGATGCGGAGGGGGTCCATTGGCCCTCCGGCTCCCGAGGCGTTCTACCGCTAGTATAGGATTCTGCGGCCGCACGAATCAACAAATAACATGGGAGAGCCAATCCACGGAGTACACCCACTCTCGGGGGGGAGAGGTCCGACAGGCTTTTCCAGCCCGCCGCATCGCACTGCGCAAACTACATCCGGCCGCAACCGCGGTTAGATTTTTTCGCCNAAACCCTTGGTCAATGCCATAAACGCGGATTCCAGATTGACCTCATCCTCCCGGAAGAGCCGAATCGGATAACCGGCATTGACCAGTAGCGTTGACAGATCGCCGTAATCTTCGACCCCATTCCGCAAAGTCACCCACAACTCGCTCTCCCGCCGCTCGACCGATTCCACAATCTCCTGCTGTTCGAGAATCCCACGGGCGGCTTCGATTTCGCCAACCACACCGATCACCAACACCACTTGTTGACGGACTTGCTTCATCACCTGGGACACTTCTGCATTCACCGACATCACCCCCCGGTCGATGATCCCAACTTTGTTACAGATGTCCGCCAACTCCGGCAGGATGTGACTGGACACAATGATCGTCTTGCCCATCTGGCCAAGTTTGCGCAATAGATTGCGCATCTCGATGCGCGCACGTGGGTCGAGACCGCTGAGCGGCTCATCCAACAACAGTACCTGGGGATCATGTAACAGCGTGCGGGCCAATCCCAAACGTTGTGTTTGCCCCCGTGAAAGCGTATTGGCGTAGGCATCCCGTTTGAAGTTCAGATCGACGATTTCCAACATCTCTTCGCATCGCTGCCGCCGCGCCGGCCCCCCGATACGATACGCGGCGGCGAAAAACTCTAGGTACTCGATCACCTTCATATCGTCGTAGAGTCCGAAAAAGTCGGGCATATATCCCACTAGGCGGCGGATCTCTTTGGGAGCGGTGTAGATCGAATAATCGCAGACATAGGCCTCACCCCACGTCGGATTCAAGAGCGTGGAGATAATCCGCATGGTGGTCGTCTTGCCGGCACCGTTGGGACCAATAAAACCAAACAGGTCACCTTCGTTGAGTTCCAAATCGATCTCACGAATCGCAAACAAATCACCATATTTCTTTGTCAGATCGTGGGCCTTGATCACGGGCGAGCTACTTTCTTCTGGTGGTGAGTTTGCTCTCGTGTCATTCGCTCTGCAAATCAACGGGAAAGATCACCCTCACGAACGTCCAATGTTCACTCGCCTCTCCTGCCAACGAATGCTCCCGATCGCGCAGGTCACTCAGTGGCTGTTTACAGAGTCCCACGAGGATAGCGCGGCCGGTGCGCAGTGCCGTAGTCAGATCGAGATACGGCTGGTAACGATGGGTCAGCTCGACATAGGACTCACCCCCCGCGGCGGCGTAGAACATCATCAACTCCAAGATGCGTGGCAGACGGCTGGGATGCACGCTCTCGGCATCCCAATAGGTGCTCACATCCCGGTTGCTGACCACCACGCGTTGTTGCAGCTTCCAACGTAAATCCCTGTTCCGCAACCGATCGAGCGACACCGTCTGTCCAGATCTCAGGACCTGGTCGATTTCATAGGATGTGTTTTGGTACAGAACGATTGGATCGACCAGGTCTGCCTCCAAAGGGTTATGAACCTGTCCACTGAGGAAACGGCGTTGATCGGCCACTAAACGCGTTTGGGAACGGGTCGCGACCCGAACCGACCAGCGCGCCGAAAGACTCTTGCTGGAAGACTCTTGCACCGGCAGACCACGAATCATTGCTAAGTCGGGGTTCGATCCGACACTGACTTGATAGGTGCGATCCGCCGCACCGGTCGGTGATGGGTTCGCCAGGCCGCCCAGCCCATTGCCGGGCAATCCTTGCCAACACAGTAGGACTTCCGCGTTGGCCGGGTTCACCGATCGCATCAACGGTTGCAGCGTAAGGTCATAGCGAGCATTGCTGGGACTGTAGAGATGGGCCCACGTGGTTCCCCGAACCCAACCCGTCTCTGCGTCCACGTCCACAATTTCCACTTTGTTGACAACGACCCGGTCTTCATCCCGAGAACGGGACAAGCCGAAAGCCAGCAAACAACACAGACCAACCCACAGCGGAAACGTCAGCCACGACCAGTGCATCTGGCGGCCCAGCCAACGGCGCAGGAAGAAAAAATCGCCCGGACCGACGAGCAACGCGTAAAGACCGATCAAGCTGGCTACCCAACCAAAGGGAAAGACCCGTACGTTCCGAAATTGGTCCATCGCGCCCCGGAGCTGCCCGGTGATGTCCCGGTAGCCCACATGCGCCAGCTTCTCGACACGCAAACCCGAGCNCTTTCGCCGCCGCTCGGCGACCGAACTTCCGATCAACTGGGAAATCAAAGACATTCGTCCCGACCACGACGACCAGGGTGAGCGACCCAAATCGGCGGCGACAAAGTCCACCTGTCCCATGCCGCGGGCAAACCGAACCCAAAACGGCTGCAGCTGGTTCCCCTGTGAGATAGCGACTTCCACCGNCCCGCGAGGTGCACGTATCACGGTCATTTCAAACGCNTTCAGTTGCTCGCTCGACGCGAAGATNGATTCCAGATCGGATGTATCGCTTTGTCGTCGGACCTCGACCAATTGCCCTGGATTGAATCGGGAAAGCGGATGCGCACCGTCAAAAACTGACGCGCCGTTGCGTCCCACCGACAGGACCAACCGTCCGCCCAACTGAATCCAGCGATCGAGCGCAGACCACTGTTCCTCCGAAACACCGTCGTACGAACTCAGGTCGTCGGTGAGTAAAACGAGCGTGTCGACGGCTTCGTAGCCATGCCAGCGATCCGGCATGTGCGCCGCGTCCGCCGAGACCGGGGGGCGATCGTCGATCACACCGCGCGACGAGCCCCCAACACGGGATCGAACCGCGGGCACGGTCCCCCCCATCACCACCACCAATTGATCGGTCGACAAGAGCGGGGGCGACAGCTCCGAACCGCCCCGATAAACGCGCGCGGTGAGTGCGCGAGCGGACTCGGATTGGAAACGGATCGCCAACTGTGGATCGACGGTGCCAAACCGGGCGTAGGCGACCGNCAAGCGCTCTTCATTGGCTTGTAGNCTGAACGCCGGTTCCTGGACAAAACNCACANTTTGACCGTCACCGTCGCGGGTTTCCAGGACAAGCTGGCCCTTACACGGCTGCGGTCCATTCTTCAGCCGGATGCGGACGGGAGTCCAGTGTCCCACTTTGTACTGACCGCCGAAACCGACCGCGATGGCGCTCCCGCCATCGCGCTGGATGGCTTCGATTGTGACTTCGTCCGCGGCGGCCACGACCAGGCTGGTGAACAGATGCGCCCATAGGCAGACCGACAGCGAACAACAATGGCGCGGTCCGCTGCGGCCGTTCCCCTCGCCCTCGTTGGCAAACTGTCGGTCGATCGCATGCGAAAGCGGTCGGGATCCGNGACCAAGACCGCTTAACGCCAAAGGTTTCCTTACCGACATCGAGAATTCACCCAGAAAAGGCGNCTGCGGACGCTCGTCACACCAGATCNCTGGCCCACCTCAGCATAATCTCCGCATCCCGATGCGGAAACAACGGATTCCGCAAAACGGACAGGGTGCCGCACCCTGTCTCACGGTTTCCCGTCCGTCGAACAACAGCAGGTCCACTCTCCACAACCGGGGCAACCGGATCCGTACTTTCGCATCACCGCATCACTCAGATCGACTTCGGCCACGTTCGCAATCGTCGCCAACCAGGCTAACACGTCCGCGAACTCCTCCACTCGATCCGCGTGGCTGCCCTCGCGCAGCGCGGTCGCCAGCTCGCCCACTTCCTCGATCAACCACATGAATGTGCCATCGATTCCGCG
Organism: Planctomycetaceae bacterium; assembly: GCA_002702965.1. Classification (GTDB taxonomy): domain Bacteria; phylum Planctomycetota; class Planctomycetia; order Pirellulales; family Pirellulaceae; genus UBA9264. Next base: position 39,846 of record PADE01000047.1, on the reverse strand, counting down.
GTCGACATCCCGATCGTGGTACATTCCGCGGATCAATTGTTGAAACGACCGCAGTCGAACATCGTCCGACACCCGATCACCCGTCTCTCCACTGGCATCTTCCATTGCACCCCTTCCCCACGAGATTTGGCGCCGCCGCGGTTCAACCGGCCGCGGCTGAGAGGTTTATCGATCCGGTGCGCTGCCGGTGCGCTCGCAGCGCGAGTGCCGGTAACAATAATCGAACAACAACTGCCACTCGGCGTGCGCGATGCGTCGACAGAGCGAGCCACTGCTGGGCCGGCCATCCACGGCTGCGCTGCACAGATCGATGAAGCGGAACGGATCCCAGGCCTGCTGTTGCCGCAAAAAGTCAGAATCCGCGACATCGGTGACACGAGTATCTTGAGCCAACTCGCGGGCCGTCGTTACCAGATCTGCAAAAACTGGATGCGTTCCCACACGCCGAAACCAATAAGCGGCGTTGGAGAAATCGGGCTCGCGACGGTGCATGATCCCATGCCAGTAACTGCCGGTCGCGGTCTCGATCGACTGGGAAATCTGATGCGATTCATCTAGATAATCGTGCAGCAGCCACAGCCCCGATCGGCAACAGGCAGCCATTTCGGTGTCCTGAATCGTCGCGTCTTCGAATAACAACGCGTCNTCCATGTCGCGCAGCTGCGGGTAAACCGATGCGTCGGGTCGTCCGCCAACCAATTCGCACAAATGCTCGTGTGTCAACAACGGGGCGCACCACCCGCCGTACTGAGCTGGTGAAAAGCTGAACCCCATAATCCTTCTGCTCCCTGGCGATTTCGTTACACCGCAAACGGCGACCGCAACCCGTCGGAGGCGGTTCTCTCTCGGGATGCGCCTGCGAGCTTCACTGGAACTGTCGGATTGAAGTCGCGCGCCGGCACGGCGGGCAGNGCNACCCCACCCGATCATTATGGATCTCCGGCACGGCGCATTGTCAAGGCTTTACCTATCAGATGCCCACAAACCCTGTTACACTGGACTTCCTTGCTAGAAAGCCACCAGCTTCTAGAAAGCCACCAGCCGCGGACGGTTTGATCGATGGCGGACGACCCTCAGCCCGTTTCTGACGACGCACAACCCGGTGTCGAAACGACTTCGGAGAATGCGCCCGCTCCGCTGGAAGAGCCCCCGTCGATCGCGACGGATCACCACGATACGGCTAGTCCCAGCGATGCAGCCGAGTCGCCGGCAACTTCTACCACCCCGGGTGGNGCTACCGGCCCGTCCCCCAAGGCGGATTCGCAGCCGCCCGCTTTCGTCAGCCGCCAGGGAATCCCCATCGGATCCCGTCGCGACAAGCAACCGGCCTCGGTCCCGAGCTCGCCGCAGATCGCGGGTGCAGACAAGCCCACCAAACTGCGAAAACCGAAGGGAAGNAAAGCGCGGACGAAAAGCGAGACCGTCGACGATTCCCAGACGATCAGGCCTCCCGAAACAGTACCCAAGCCCTCGGTCAGAGACCCTCTGGGTGCGGAACTCGAACAAGAACTTGAAGCGGCCTTAGGGGAGCTTCCGCTCAGCGATTTGATGGAGGGCGAAGCGTCGCCAGCGGCGAGCGCGATTTTGGAGCTCGACTCACGGCGTCGGGCTACCGTGGTCAAGACCCACGGTGACAATGTGTTCTTCAGTCTCGGTGGACCCAACGAAGGCGTCGCTTCGGTTCGACAATTCAAGAAACCCCCCACCAACGGGACCCCGATGGAAGTGATCGTCACGGCTTACAATGTCGATGACGGTCTCTACGAATTGCGCATTCCGGGGGCCGCGATCGATGTGGCCGACTGGGCCAGCATCGACGAAGGAATGCTCATCGAAACCAAAATAACGGGATCGAATACGGGGGGACTGGAATGCATGGTGAATACCATTCGCGGCTTTATTCCAGCTAGTCAGATCAGCACCGTGCGCGTGGAAAACTTCAACGACTATATCGGACAAAAACTTACCTGCGTAGTAAACGAATCCAACCCTCGCCGGAAGAAACTGGTACTCAGTCACCGCGCCTTCTTGGAACGCGAGCGGGAAGCCGCTCGCCAGCAGCTGTTGACGGAACTCGAAGTCGGTCAGGAGCGTGAGGGAATCGTCCGCAGTCTGCGGAACTTTGGTGCGTTTGTCGACCTCGGAGGGATCGACGGGCTGATCCATGTCAGCCAGTTGAGCTGGGATCGTGTGAACCACCCCAGCGATGTCTTGACCGAGGGACAAAAAGTTCAAGTTCGCATCGAGAAAATTGACCCGCAGTCGGGCAAAATTGGGCTGGCCTACCGGGAATTACTGCAGAATCCCTGGGACGATGTGGAACAACACGCGGTGGTGAATTCGATGGTCACCGGCACGGTTTCTCGTACCGCCGCGTTCGGTGCCTTTGTCCGTCTGGCTCCCGGCATCGAGGGTTTGATCCATATCTCAGAACTGGCCCACCAGCGTGTCGCCAGCGTCGCCAGCGTCGTGCAAGAGGGACAGCAAGTCGAAGTCAAAGTTCTTTCGCTGGACCGTGAGAATCAGCGCATTGGGCTGTCGCTGAAAGCGTCGCTCCCTGAGCCGGAAGCGCCCGAACCGGAACCCGAACAAGCGAAGGTCGATCCACTGCGCGACTCGGTGGTGCCCAAACATACGGGTCCGCTGAAAGGCGGGACCAATCGGCCCACGGGTGGCGAGCAGTTCGGCTTGAAGTGGTAAGCGAGAACACGTTTTTCGGTCACACCGTCTCTCGTTCCCCATCGGCGGGAAGTCCCCGCGCAGGAATGCGGCGCTCCAACTGGCGCGCTTCGCACTTGGTTTTCAACACCAGCGGCCCTCAAGAACCGCGGGGTACCACTCTTCCCTGGACACGTCCCGGCAAGCCTTGGATTCTGAGGAAACCCTCAGCGTCGGTCTGATTGTAGGACCCCCCGCCCTCCATCGTGGCGACCCCTTCATCGTAAAGGCTGTTCGGACTGCTGCGACGGACAACCATCATATTGCCCTTGTAGAGATTCAGGGTCACCTCGCCTGTGACGTGTTTTTGGGCCTCGCGGATGAAGGCGAGAAGCGCGTCGAACTTGGCCGAGAACCAAAATCCGTAGTACACCAATTCCGCGACCTGTGGCGCCAGTGCGTCGCGCATGTGGGCCAGATCCCGGTCCAGGGTAAGTTGCTCCAGAAGGCGATGCGCTTCGTACAAGATGGTCATGCCGGGCGCTTCATAGACCCCGCGACTCTTCATTCCGACAAACCGATTTTCCACCATGTCGATGCGACCAATCCCGTTGCGGCCACCAATCGTGTTCAACTCGCGAACCAGCGCATCGGGTGCCTGCGGCTGACCGTTGATCGTCTGCGGGATTCCCGATTCGAATCCAATCGTCACGGTCTCGATGCAATCCGGCGCATCCTGTGGGGAATCCGTCATGCCGAATTCAACCAGCTCGACTCCGTTGATACTCAGGTCCTCGAGCTGCCCAGCCTCGTAGCTGATGTGCAGGCAATTTTCATCGCTACTGTACGGCTGGGCGACGGTCGCTTTAACAGCAATCCCCTTCCGCTGACAGTACTCGATCATCTCCGAACGTCCGGGAAACTGCTGGCGAAACGTTTCGTCCCGCCAGGGCGCGATGACCTCGACCGTGGGATCCAAAGCTTCCGCCGCGAGTTGAAATCGACACTGGTCGTTTCCCTTTCCGGTCGCTCCATGGGCGTATCCCCGCGCGCCCACTTCGCGCGCCACCTCGAGGCAAACCTCCGAAATCAACGGCCGCGCGATCGAGGTGCCCAACAGATACACACCCTCATAGCGCGCCTGCCACTGGAGCACGGGAAACGCGAAATCGCGGCACAATCGCGCCTGGGCATCCACAAGTCGCGCGGTGGCGGCACCCGTGTCGCGAGCTTTCTGGAGGATCGCATCGCGGTCTTCACACGGTTGTCCAAGGTCCACATAGACGGCGTGCGGCTCGAACCCCTGGTCGACGAGCCAGCCCAGAATCACCGACGTATCGAGACCGCCCGAATAAGCCAATACACAGCGAGGCATCGCGATTCCTCACAGGGAAGATGCAGACCCAAGAGATCCCATTCTGCATCTTCACCGGCCCCGCTGGCAAGATGCCAAGTGCGATTTCACCACCCGCCGATCGACAGAATCAAAAGCCAACCGACACAGACGGCTATGGGAGCAGCACGGTGCGAATGCATACCGGCGAAGGAACGGCCAACCGATGTCCACTGGGGGTCAACTCGCCCGTCTGCGGGTGAATCCGAAAAACCACGACCGTGTCGGTGCTCTGATTTTCCGCCAGCAGAAATTGGCCCGTGGGCTCGACAAAGAAATTCCTGGGGGTGCGACCCTGTGTGGATTGATGCTCGACGTAAGTCAGTTTGCCCGTCTCGGGATCAATGGTGTAAACCACGATCGTGTGATGCCCACGGTTTGAACCGTACAGGAACTTGCCGTTCGGGTGGACGCGCACTTCAGCGGTCGACAGACCGTGGCCCTGGACGCCCTCAGCCAAGGTGGGAATCGTCTGGATCGGGGTCAGCACACCCGACTTCGCACCGTAGGAAAAGGCGGTCACTGTGAGGTCAAGTTCATTGATCACGTAGGCGTACTTCCCCGAGGGATGAAAGTCGAAGTGTCGTGGCCCAGCACCCGCTTTGACCGATACCGCGGCGGGATCATGGGGAGTTAGCGTGCCGCGATTGACGTCAAACCGATAGACCAGGATCTTGTCGAGACCGAGATCGGCCGCGAACGCAAACCGATTCTCGGCATCCAGATTGATCGAATGGGCGTGAGGCCCCTCCTGCCGTTCTGGATTGACACTCGATCCGCGATGCTGAACGAAACCCGTAGCCACCCGTAAACCGCCGTCCTCTCGAATCGGCAACGACGCGACATTACCACCCACGTAATTAGCAACCAGCACGTTGCGCCCGGCGCGGTCTACCACGAGATGGCAGGGGGCACCGCCCCGAGAGGGCTGTTGGTTGATCTGCTTGAGGCTGCCATCCGCCTGGATTGCAAAGGCACTCACGGCGCCACTCTTCTGGCCCTTGAAAGAGGTGACCTCGTTGACTGCGTACAGAAAACGCCGGTTGGGATGAATGGCCACAAACGAGGGGTTGGCCGACTCTGCCGCTAGTCGCGCTGGCTCCATGGCGCCGGTCGCCAGATCCAGCGCGGAAACATAGATGCCTTTACTTTTGGCGCCCGTGTAGGTCCCTACGTAGACACGCAGTTTTTGCGGTGCCGCTTGTTGGCCTCGAATAGGGTGCGAGGGGAGAATCATAGCGACTCCCCACAAGGCGGTAATCGCGCGTTGGATGTTGGTCATAGCTGGTAATCCTGCTGAGTTGTTTAAACGGTCCCGCAAATCCGCAGGCGGGTCACAAAATCAGACCGGCGGCTGGATGGAACCGAGAGCCGCCGAGCTTGCTTCCCCGTTCCGAGCGCGAACCGACGGCGCCGCACTCGCTGCTTGCCGAAAACAAGCTTATAACGACATACGGCGGTGTTCAAGCGTCCCCCGAGGTCAGCCTCCGAAGTCGGTTTGCGACGCGGGTTCGAGCGGGAAACCGCAAGCAGTAAATGACCCGACAAACCGGTTTCGCAACCGCAACCTATCCCGCTGGCGAGACACTCTTCCATGCTGCGACCGACGAACCTCCTGCGAAAATGGCGAACCTCCTCGCCGTTCCAACACCTGGGGATCTCGTTGCTGGGGGGCCTGGGGATCGCGCTCGTGATCGTGACCGTCACGATTCTGTTCGGTCAGGTACGTGGTGAAGAATTTTCACCTCAGATGTTTCGTCGTCGTCAGTTCCACTATATCGAGATCCCGTTGTTGGGAATCCAGGTGTGGCCCATTGATCGCCGCGACACGACCAACTCGCTGGAACGCTATGTGGGCCAGCTACCGCAGATGGCAACATCCTCCACCTCGAACCGCTGGGACCTGGTACGCGTCGCCCGGGGCGGCCGCGATTGGGAAGAGGGCAACGTGCTCATTCTCTGCATGTATCTCGATGCGATGAACTCGCAAGATCAATTGCACTGGCATATCTGGTCGCAGCAGAACCCCGAGTTGGCAACCGAGCTCTGGCCTGTCGTCAGTCGCTTGGCAGAAAAACGGATGTACTCACTCGTCCCGGTGGCTTTCGGGTTGGCCTCCGCGATTCCCGATGCCATTACGCTACGCCAGCGGCTCGCCGCTTCCCTCGCAGGAGAGTATCTCGCGCTTGCGGTGGCGCGGCGTAAGATGGGGCGCCACCGCCAGGCCCTACAAAGGATCGAGGACGGATTGGAATTGGATCCCCAAAACCGACCGCTGTTACAAGAGCGAGAACGCATCGTGCGACATTCGCGCGGTACACCGATCTCTCCGGACTCGGAACCGCGCTAGCTGCAAACCCCTCAGAAAGAACCGACTTCTTCTAGCGACACCAAGCACCCCGGTCCCGCTTCCTATGACCCGCTTCGACGACATCATCTACCTGGACAACAACGCCACCACGCAGGTCGATCCCCGGGTCACTGAAGCGATGGTCGAGTGCCAGCGCGTGGGATTGGCAAACCCCGCGAGTCAGCATGCGGCGGGACGGGAGGCACGACGTCAACTGGAAACCGCCCGGGACCGGATCTGTGGCTACCTGGGCGGTCGATTGACACCCGCCGCGGCAGATCGCGTGATCCTTACGAGCGGCGGGACGGAAGCCAATAATCTCGCCCTCCGCGGGCTGGTCGGTGAGCCGCCGGGGCGCATCGTGGTGTCCGCCGTGGAACACCCCAGTGTCCACGGCCCGGCGGCGGCGCTTGATCGATTGGGATTTGATGTCGTCCGTCTGCCTGTCGACTCGGATGGGGTGGTTTGCTGGCAGCAACTTCCCGACCTGTTGACACCCGATACACGACTGGTCAGCGTCATGCTAGCAAACCACGAAACCGGCGCGCTGCAGCCTGTACGCCGCATCGCCAAACTGTGCGCGACGGCCGGGGTTTGCACGCACACCGACGCGGTTCAGGCGGTCGGTAAGATCGATGTCGATTTCCGGGCTTTGGGGGTCAACGCGATGACCGTTTCGGCACACAAGTTTCACGGTCCGGTGGGGGTTGGTGCGCTGCTGCTGCAATCCTCGATCCATGTCGATCCACTCTTGCTGGGGGGATTGCAACAGTGGGGATATCGACCGGGCACCGAGAGCCTCTCTCTGGCAATCGGATTGGAGCGCGCGCTGGCTTTGTGGCAGCGCGAAGCGCACCGGCGCTACGAGCAGTTGGCGACGATGAGAGATCGCTTCGAACGCCTTGTTACTCAGCGCATTCCCCAGGTGGTGGTCAATGGGCAGCAGGCGCAGCGAGTACCCCACACCGCGAACATCTCATTTTTGGGCATCGACCGACAGCTGTTGTTCATGGCCTTGGACCAGGCCGGCGTGTTCTGTTCGACAGGCTCCGCCTGCGCGAGCGGATCCAGCGAACCATCGCCGGTGCTCCGCGCCATGGGGCTCTCCGACGCCCTGGTTGAAGCCGCGCTGCGGTTCAGTGTCAGCAGCTACACAAGCGCGCCAGATGTCGATCTGGCGGTCGATCGTATCGTGAAAATTTGCAACCACTTGCGCGGCGATAGTAGGGGCAAAAAGAAAGCCTCTTCGCCTCGTCAAGAGGACCTTAAAACGCTATAATTGGGGGCTTTCCCCGCCTGGCGAATTACCCGATGCGCAGCGGGGTCGCTCTTCTCAACCCACGGAGTGCGCGTGAAACGCCCGCTCGAGTCGCAACCCACAAAATCGTCGGAGCCACCGGCCTGGAGCCCGCCCGCGACCGATTGGAAAACGGCCACTCTGGAGTTGGAATCAAGCGACAGCCGGGACCTGGTAGCCGCCGCATTGCGTTTGGCAGATGGTTCCCAAGCCGACTACAACCCGCTCGTTTTTTTCGGTCCCCGCGGCACGGGGAAAACCGCGCGACTTCGGGAGTTTGCGCGCCGTTGGTCCAACCTCGCGCCAAACGACGGGGTCCGTTTTTCAACCGCGGTTGATTTTGCCCGGTCCTACGCGACTGCACTGGAAACTGGTGGACTTGCTGATTTTCGCCAGAACCGTATCTCCGGCCGGTTGTGGCTAATCGATGGGCTATGTCAGATCACGGACAAGCGCGAGGCTCAGTGGGAGTTGCTCCAGCTTATCGAAACGCGGGTCGCGGCAGGCAACTGGGTCGTCGTTGCTGCCGAGCACCCCTTGATCACATCAGCACTCATTCCCCAACTCGTCGGATGTCTCTCAAGCGGTTTGGCTGTCCCACTGGAACATCCAGACCGCGAAATGCGCCGGCGCGTTATTGAGGATCTTTGTATTCAACAAGACGTTCGCCTGAGTCCCCAAGCGGCCACCGCGCTCTGCGAACAAACTCGCACCCTACGGCAACTGGAACACGTGGTTTTACAGCTGGCCGCCCGGTACCCGGACCACGACTCGATCGGCGAACGTCAACTCACAGAGATCATGATCGCGGCCTTTCCCAGTCCCCATCCTCGATCGATCGTGGCTTCGGTGGCGCGTCGGTTCGGCCTGTCCGCCCGCGACCTGCGCGGGACCAGTCGGCGGCGCCATGTCGTACGCGCCCGCGGGATTGCGATGTTGTTGATTCGTCAACAGACGAAACTGAGTCTTCAAGAGATCGGTGGTCTCTTTGGTAAACGGGATCACTCCACAGCGCTGCACGCGATCCATCAAGCGACGCATCGACTGCAACAGGACCCCCACCTGAGAAAACAAATCGGAGAAATTGAACTCACCGTCCCCAACTCCCTTTAGTCGAGGTTGAAAACCTGTCGGCCGCGTGTCGATCTGCTGATGCCTCCCAGGGGTGCCATCGACATTGCAGATGCACGCCACATAAACGGCTTGCTTAAGAACTGCCAATCGAGTCGGTTTCGACCGTTTGCCAACCTTTTTTCCACTCTTCTGTTTTGTCTTAATTGGCTGCGGTGCTGCACTTTCTCTTCGTTGTCATAGAAGAGTCTACTTTTTCGAGTCCGCATTAATACTACTGCTTATTAACTTAGACAGGCTCCTTTAAAGAGGAACACTTCCGTTGCCGGCATACGTAACGGAAAGGCAAATGCCGATGAAGATCGAATGCAACCGCGAACACCTGCTCTCGGCCGTCCAGTCGGCAGGGACCGTTGTCCCGTCTCGAAGTCCCAAGGAAATCCTCAAGCACTTGAAGTTGACCGTTCTCGAGGGAAGCGCTGTGTTAATGGCCACAGATATGGATATCGGAATCCGTATCGAAGTTCCAGAAATCCAGGTCGAAGCGCCCGGCAGCGTGGTGTTGCCGGTCAAGGAGTTTGGTTCGCTGTTGCGTGAATCGACCGATGAATCGCTCAAAATCGAGGTCGATTTACAGGGCGTGATTGTTCGCGGAGAACGGAGCGAATTCAAGTTGCCTGTCGTCAATCCGGAAGAGTTTCCGGAAGTTCCCACGTTCGAGGAGGAGCAGTTCCACGAACTGCCGGCGCGATTGTACCGCGAAATGATTCGCCGGACGCTGTTTGCAACTGATACCGAGAGTAGTCGTTACGCGCTCGGCGGTGTGCTGTTGGAGTTCGGCTCAGATTCCCTCATCGGTGTCGGTACCGACGGTCGACGCCTGGCAAAGATGGAGGGGACAGCGCAGGCTGTCAATGGCCACCAACCGGGTGACGCCATGACGATTGTGCCCACGCGGGCGATGCAGTTGATGGAGAGGACCTTATCCGAAGCCGATGCCCAAGTGCAAATTGCAGTACATCCTAATCACATTTTGGTCCGCAGCGCCCGGGTGACGGTTTACACCCGGTTGGTGGAAGGGCGTTTTCCGAAGTGGCGGGAAGTCTTTCCCACTCGCAAAGAGGGTGTGACGATCGAGATTGCGGTAGGACCGATGTTGCAATCACTGCGGCAAGCAGCGGTGGTCGCGAGCATGGAGAGTCGCGGCATTGATTTTACGTTTGGTGACGGCGGGCTCGTTTTGTCCGCGACGACAGCGGAAATCGGTCAGTCGCGTGTCGATCTCCCCATTTCGTATGACGGAAAGCTGATCACGGTGACGTTGGATCATCGTTATGTCGAGGAGTTCTTACGAGTTTTGGATTTGGAGAAGACATTCTCGGTCGAGATCGAGGACAGCGAATCGGCCGCTTTGTTCACGACCGATGATGGGTACGGGTACGTCGTGATGCCGTTGGCTCGGGAGCATAAGTAATGCCTCGTCGAGCCAGCTTAACGACGCAGGAAACGCGGGATCTGGAGATGTTACAGGAGGAAGTCGTACAACGCCGATCGCGACCGCGGTCCCCCCAGCGAATCGGGGAAGTCGTGAGTAAATGGTTGTCGCGCCGTGGCTACGGCCAGCTGCGCGCAACGGCTGAGTTGCGGGAGCTCTGGCAGTCGGCGGTCGGGACAAAGGTAGGCCGGGATAGTCGACCGGGCACTTTGCGACGCGGTGTGCTGGAAGTCTTTGTTCGGAATTCGACCGTTCTACAAGAGTTGACGTTCCAGAAGAAACAGCTACTTCGACAGTTGTCTGCGCACCGACACGACGCGCAGTTCGAGGATTTACGGTTTCGAATCGGTGCGATGGAAATCGAGGAAAACAACCGTACGACTGAGTAATCGAGCTGCCTCCCAGCGCGGNGCTAAGTCGACGAGCGATTAGACGGCGGTACAAACCCCATGAACGATGCACAGAATTCGACCGGCGAAGAACCCACAGCGAACGGCTCTCCGTCGCCAGACTATGATCAGTCTGATCTTCAGCGCCTCTCCGATTTGGAACACGTGCGCGAACGGCCGGCGATGTACGTCGGCGATGTGACGAGTCGCGGACTCCATCACTTAGTCCAAGAAGTGGTCGATAACTCGATCGACGAAGCGATGGCCGGGTTTGCTACGCGAATCGACGTGACGATCAATGTCGATGGTTCGGTGACGGTCGAGGATGACGGCCGCGGTATCCCCGTCGAAAAGCACGAGCAGTTGTCCGAGGAAATGGACCGCGAAGTGTCGACGCTCGAAGGCGTGATGACGAAGTTGAAGTTCGGCGGCAAGTTTAAGGAGGGTGCGTACCAGGCGACCGGTGGATTGCACGGCGTCGGCGTGACGGTGGTCAACTTCCTTTCGCAATGGTGTGAGGTGGAGGTGGCTCGTCAAGGCGCCGTCTATCAACAGGGATACGAACGCGGGGTACCCACTGGCGATGTCATCCGTCGCGGCGCCACGCAGAAGCGAGGGACGAAGACCACGTTTAAGCCGGATGGAGGGATATTTCAGACGACGAAGTTTAACGCGGACATTCTTCAAAAGCGCCTCCAGGAATTGGCGTTCCTGAATCGCGGAGTTCGGATTCGTTTTCATGACGAGCGCTCCGACCAAAAGGAGGACTTTTGCTACGAGCGGGGAATCGTCGAATTCGTCGAACATCTGAATCGCGCCAGTCACGCGCTACATTCCGAAGCCATTGAGATCACCGGGGAGTCGGAGGATGTCGTTTTTGAAATCGCGATGCAATACACGGGAGAATTCACCGAGAACGTGCATTCGTATGTCAACAATATCAACACCCACGAGGGGGGCACGCACATTTCTGGTTTTCGTTCGGCGTTGACCCGTGCGCTGAACAACTACGGTAAGAAGGAAAAGCTGTTCAAGGAGATTGCGCCCCAGGGCGACGATTTTCGTGAGGGCCTGACGGCGGTGCTCTCGGTGCGCGTTCCACACCCCCAGTTTGAAGGCCAGACCAAAACCAAGTTGGGGAACAGCGAGGTCGAGAGAATTGTCTCAACGGGATTTTTTGAGATGCTCTCGAATCACCTCGAGGAACATCCCAAGACAGCCAAGACGATCGTTCGCAAGGGGGTGCTCGCGGCGGAGGCTCGCGAGGCGGCTCGCAAAGCCAAGGACGTACTGCGCAAACGCAAAAGCGCGTTGTCGGGTGGCGGTTTGCCGGGCAAGCTCCGCGATTGCATCAGCAACGAAATGGAGCGGTGTGAACTCTATTTGGTGGAAGGCGATTCTGCGGGAGGTAGCGCCGAGGGAGGTCGCTTGCGTGATTTTCAGGCGATCCTGCCGCTCCGCGGGAAGATCATCAATGCCTATAAGGCTCGCGAAGACAAAGTGCTGGCCAACGAAGAAGTGCAGAGCATGATTTCTGCGATGGGGATTGGCGTCGGCGCCGATCAGGACATCAGCAAACGACGCTACAACAAGGTCATCATCATGACCGACGCTGATGTCGACGGCTCGCATATTCGAACCCTGTTGCTCTGTTTCTTCTACCGGCAGATGTACCACCTGGTCGCCGGTGGCCACGTCTATGCGGCTCAGCCTCCCCTGTATCGAGTCCGGGAAAGGAAAAAGACGTACTACATCCAGACCGAAGAAGAAATGAAGCGTGAGTTGCTCGATCGCGGCCTGCAAGGTGCGCGTCTCGATTCCGGTGACGGACAGATTTTGGAGGGCGACGAGATGGTGCGCCTTTGCACTATTCTGGCGACGGTGGAAGAGGCCCTTGCGGCGCTGGAGCGCCGAGGAATCAACCTCAAGAGCCACGCGGAGCGTCAGGATCCAGTGACGCTGCGGCTTCCCGTCTACCGTGTCTTCCTGGGCCGCGAGGAACACTGGCTCGCGGACCGCGACAAGTTGGAGGAGTTCCGGCAGCAACACGCACCGGACCCGGCGCTGGCGGCCGACGAACCCGACGCGGAGCGCCAAGAGAATGGCCAACCGCATCTACGGGTGGTGGAATTGCACGAGATGAGGACGATCAACAGCGGACTCTCAGACTTGCAGGCCTTTGGATTTGACATTCAATCACTGATCCCTCAGGAGCGCACGGGAGTCGAGGAGCCACGGTACCTGTTGCAGCGCGGTGACAGCACAATGCCCCTGGAGGAACTTCGCAGCCTATTGGGCGCCGTTCGCGCCGCTGGTGAGAAGGGTTTGCAGCTGACACGATTTAAGGGTCTGGGTGAAATGAACGCCGAGGAGCTACGTGAAACAACGCTCGACCCGGCGAATCGAACGTTGCTGCGCGTCGAAATGGAAGACGTTGCAGCCGCCGACGATCTATTTCGAGTTCTGATGGGTGCAGGCGTTGAGCCGCGGCGTGAATTCATTGAGAAACACGCTCTGGACGTACGCAATCTCGATGTGTAACGACCCCGAAATAGCCGTTTTTGGTGACCTTGCTGTGTTCTCGCGGCGGGATTGCCGATTCAGTAATAAGAGACCGCCCCGGGTATGAAAGACGGTATACTTGCAACAGCTGCCCCTGGTGCCGGGAGAACTGCAATGACTCGAACGAGTTGGAGACATCCGGGCTGTTCCCGGCGAACGGCGGTTCAGGCGGGCGCCGTTGGCATGCTTGGCATGGGACTCAATCATCTCGATGGGCTCCGCGCGGCGCCGCGGCTTGAGTCTGGTCAATCGACCCGCGGAAGTGCGCGCGCCTGTATCTATATCTTTTTGTCTGGTGGATTGGCTCAACAGGATAGTTTTGACCTAAAGCCGGATGCCCCGGACGAAGTGCGGGGTGAATTCAAGCCGATCGCAACCAATACGCCGGGAATCGAAATCTGTGAGCATCTCCCGTTGCTCGCCCAGCGAAGTCAACATTGGGCGCTGGTTCGCTCGTTGACACATCCCACCAACGGCCACACGCTGGGTCACTATTTCATGCTGACCGGGCGCTCGGTTCGCTCCCCCGGTTTTCAAGGGGACCGAAAACCCCGACCCAGCGACTGGCCGTCGATTGCCTCGGTGGTCGGCGATGCACTCCCAGCGCGAAGCCACAACCTGCCGCCGGCCGTGGTATTGCCGGAACGGTTGATTCACTGGGGAGGTGGAGTCATCCCCGGCGCCTACGGTGGACAAATGGGCCGTCACCGAGATCCATTTTTCGTGGAAGCGACCGCCTACGGAGATCCGTTCTGGAGGGGCGCTTACCCCGAGTACAGCTTTTACCAACTTCCCAAACAAAAGCCTAAAAGCTTGACGCCAACGATCTTTCAGGCTCCCAATCTCAAGTTGCCCACGGAAATTAGTTCCGGGCGTTTTGACGGTCGGCTACGATTGTTGCAGACGATCGATGAACAACGACGCGCCCTGGAGGGATCCGCTGGCGTCACCGGTTACGACCAACAGCGGCAGTCGGCAATCTCGTTGCTGAGCAGCGGAGCCGTCCGCCGGGCGATCGACGTCACGCAGGTCGACAATCAAACGCAAGAGCGCTACGGCCGTAATAGTTTTGGCTGGTCGTTGTTAATGGCCGGCCGGCTGGTCGAGTCGGGTGTCAATTTGGTTCAGGTCAACCTAGGCAACAACGAGGGCTGGGATACGCACGGCGAGGCGTTTTGGAGATTGCGGGAAAAACTGCTGCCTCCGACGGACCGCGCACTCTCAGCGCTACTCGATGACCTGGTCGCCAAAGGACTGCTGGACGACACGTTGATCGTGATGGGCGGTGAGTTTGGCCGCACACCGAAGCTCTCGCTGCTGGCCGATTCCTATAACAAACCTGGTCGCGACCACTGGGGCGCGGTGCAGACACTCTTTTTTGCAGGCGGCGGGGTGCGGGGTGGAAACGTAATCGGTTCCAGCGATAAGATCGCGGCCTATCCCGCCGATAGTCCGCAGAAACCGGAAAACATGGCGGCCACGATTTATGACTGCTTGGGCATCCCGCCGACGGCGGCCTGGTACGACGAGGTCGATCGCCCGCACCAGATCTATCATGGCCGTCCGATCCCCGGCCTGACACGGGTTTGAGCGAGCGGCAACACTGCGCAGCGCGCCAGCGGAACACCGGGTGAACCGATTGAGCAGCCAATCGTCGACGACCGGTTCGGCGCAGGCGACGATTGCCAGTCTCGGTGAGATTCTCTGGGACCTGCTTCCGTCCGGCCGCCGCTGTGGCGGTGCTCCCGCAAACGTAGCCTACCAAGCCGCGGCTCTCGGGGGCGTGGTGTACCTGGTAAGTCGGGTCGGGGATGACGCGTTGGGGCGCGCGGCCCTCCAGACGCTCCGGCGACCGGGATTGTCGACACGGTTCGTCGGTCAGAGCGCGCGGCTTCCCACGGGACGGGTGAGCGTCACGCTCGACGCCGAGGGTACGGCTAGCTATGAGTTTGGTCGAGATGAAGCCTGGGATCATCTGCCATGGTCGAGCGAGTTTACCGAATTGGCAGCCCGCCTCGATGCGGTTTGTTTCGGCACACTCGGACAGCGCGGTTCAACTGCGCAGCGCACGATCCGACGGTTCTTGGATGCCACCACCGAGACAACCTTGCGGGTATTGGATGTCAACCTGCGTCCTCCGTATTACAGCGAGGCGATCCTCCGCGCCTCCTTGCAACGCGCCAATGTTCTCAAGCTCAACGAGGGGGAACTGGTCGAATTGAGTGGTCTCTGCGAATTGCCGGATACCCCAAGCGAGGCCTTGCAAAAGTTGCTGGAGGTGTTTCAGCTCCGCTGTGTTGCGTTGACTAGAGGCGCGGCAGGAGCTTTGCTAGTGACCACCGACGAGATGAGCGACTGGCAGCACGAGCCGGTCGCGGTTTGTGACACCGTGGGAGCCGGTGACATCTACACGGCCGCCTTGGTGGTCGGACTATTGCGTGGCGATCGACTGGCGACCATCAACCGACAAGCGTGTCGCCTGGCGGCGTATGTCTGTACGCAGCCTGGCGGTACGCCGGCGCTGCCGCAGGAGCTGACGGACGATTGGACGCAGCCTATCGAGCGTGTTGATCTGGAGTAGATTGGGGGCCTGTTGTGGCCTTCAGGTGTGATGGATTGAGGGGGTGAACATGATTCAAGGGCTGGTCAGTAACTGCTGGCGCGCTCAACTCGAACAGGATTACCCACTGGAATCGCTGCTCGAGCAGGCGGTAGAAAACGATTACCGCGTCGTCGAACTGCGGCAGAGTTGCCTGGGCACGTTTGAAGACGCTCAGCAGATGCCGTCCGCCGAACGGCTAGCTCGTTTACCCGAGCGGTTCCCGGAAGTCCGCTTCAACCTGGCTGTCTCGATCGCCTTCTTGGGCCCCCATCTGTTTCCCGAGGATGCTCTGTTTGCCGCGGCTTGCGAGGCTTCGATCGCTCTGGCCGGTCCGGGCCAGCCCCATCTTCGTCTGGTCGATTTACATACCAACGCCGAGCAGTTCGGACGCAATACGACGCGGGAAATGGCTGCCACGGTGGCCCGCTTAGCGCGCGCTCTGGAGCGACGCGGTGGCCTGTTGTCGGTCGAACATTCGCTTCAGCCGTGGCGGTCGTTCGCCGACGTGCTGGAGGCCGCCTGGGAGCTGTTAGGATCCGACAACGACTGTCTGCAACTCTGTTTCGATCCTTGTAACCTGTTGTTTCCGGGAGACGAGATCGATCCGCTAGCGGTCACCGCCGCGCTCCAGCCGCACACGGTTTCGATGATCCACTTCAAGCAGCTGCGGCAGGGGCAGGTTCTCGAACGGGTCATGGATGGCGAGGTCGACTGGCGCGCACTGGCTCGTTGTATCGACGCACGGGGATTCGGTTGCCCTGGTCTATTCGAGATTGCCCCCCACGAGGGGATCTGGAACTCGTTGGCCACGAGCCGCACTTATCTAGACGACCTCGGGCTGTCGCTCGGTTGAGTCGCGCGTTCCCGCCAGGGAGGCCCGTCTCGGGCTCGATGAATGGCTGGGCGGGATGCTTACGGAGCTTGCTTGTCGACGGGGACCGCGGCCTCTTTTGTCTCGGATGGTGTTTCCAACTGAGCCACCATCTGATCGAGCGCCTGGTCTAATTCCGCGCCGCGCAGATTCTTGTGCTGGATGACGCCGTTGCCATCGATCAGATAGATCGCGGGCCAGTACTGCACCTCGTAAGCTCTGGCGATCGGGCCCTGTGGAGAACCTCCATCCCAGAATGAACGCCAGTTGATTTGATGTCGTTCGACGGATGCCAGCGCCGGTTCCTTGGCATCGCTGTTGACCCCGATGAACGCGAAAGGTTTACCTTGCAGCTTTTGTATGAGCGACCGCTCGTGCGGAATCATCCGTTTGCAGGCACCTCACCAGTCGCCCCAGAAAGTCAGCATTACCACTTTGCCCCGGTAGTCCGACAACTTGAACGGAATCCCGTCGAGATCTTCGCCAGCGATCTCGGGTGCTTCTTCCCCGACTTGGGGACCCGCATCCGGAGGGGCACCCCCCAGCGCCGAGGGGTCGATCTTCTGGGCTCCCGGTGGTGGTTTGAACACGAATGTCTCGGCGGGCAGCTGCTGATTGATCCGCCAATGATGGAACGATTCGGAAACGGTCATCCGCACGGCGCCGGCAGCCAAGGTCTCATCCGGGTTGGCTCTAGGGGGGGCCAGTGATTGGATTGCGAGCGAGAGATCAGAATCGACTTTCAGGATCAACGGATCTGGTTCGGTGCTGATCCACAAATCCGAGCGGAAAATCTTCGACGAGAGAACCAGGCGGTGGGCCTTCTTACCGGCGACATCCTCCTGCCCCAGGTAGCCGATTTGCGTTGTGTGTTGTCGCAGCGCCCGGTAGGGATCTTCCGCGACTAGGTTGCCGAAAAACATGGTCGCCTGAGATAGCAGTTGCGAGGCGGCCGGGCCTTGTGCGGAATCGGCAAACAGCACGTCGAGACTCTCCGGAGCGGACATTTCCAGGTAGCTGTTCTGCTTGCGATTGAACTGCACCAGTGTTTTGCCATCGGAGATCATATCGACCGAGCTGGGGCCTCCCTCTGTGGCGATGATCCACTTATTCGGTTTCTCGACCGAGAACTTACGCTCTTGCGATATTTTTTGCGCGTTGCCACCAATCTCCTGCTGGACAGCAAACTCGGAGTCGACCTGGATCGACTGGGCCTGTGCATAAAAGGCACCTACGGCTTGCAACAGGGCCTCTGCCCGTTCGACGCTGGCTTTGTCGGTGTTGGGTTGCGGCGGCAACGGGTGCTCGGCCGCCGGTCGGGTGGCGACCTGGCCGGGTATTGCGGGCGCGGAAGTGGGCGTGTTCGTGGTGGCCGTCGTTGCCCCCGGTGGGTCCAGAGACCTGCGGTCGACCGAGACTCCGTCGGCGACGCTCTCCGGCTCCGGATCGGCCGGTTGAAAATGCTGGGTCGTCTTGTCCGGAGATTCTGGACCATCACCACAACCCCAGGTGGTAACGACCGCGGCCGCGATGGTCATCGGGATCAGGACCGACAAGATAAAAGGGGAAGATCGACAGACGCCCAGCGGGCAACATTTCATCGGAGACTCCCTTGTCGAATCAACGGTGCGCGGCCCTCGGTGTGACCGCTGTCCGCAATCGTACGGCGCCCGCTCGCTGCGTGCAATCGCGAACTTCCGGGGTCTTCCCGACCGACGATCGATGGGTGGTGGAGGTTGGCGTTCGCCTGAAAAACCGGATCTGCTAGAATCCGCCGCCCATTTCATCGCAGCAACGCTTGAGAACAAGTTTATGTGGCAACGGTTGGCGGTCGTCTGTCCGGTCTTGGCTTGCTGGGGATGTGCGCTGGCTCCAAACCCCGATCTACTTCCCGACAGGTACCGCCTGCTTCGCGAGCAGTTGGTGATCCACAGCGATTTCAAGTTAGCGCGGCACCATCGGTTGTTGGATGAACTGGTCGCCCGCCGTACCGAGATCGCCGACCAGTTGCAACTGCCGATCTCCGACGAACAGATCTACGTCTATCTGTTCGCCACTCCAGGAAATTATCGGGATTATCTCACCGGGCGGTTCCCGTTCTATCCCGACCGCCGCGCGTTTTTTGTGGAGAGTGACACCCGGCTGACGGTCTTCGCGCACTGGGGAGAGCGGGTTGCGGAAGATCTCCGCCACGAAGTCGCGCACGGATATCTGCACGCGGCCGTACCCAACCTCCCGCTGTGGCTGGATGAGGGGCTCGCCGAATATTACGAAGTGGCGCGCGGCCATGGCGGGTTCCACGGGCCACATCTGGAATGGCTCGATCTACAACGGCGTCAACGTCAATGGAAACCCGATCTGACGCGCTTGGAATCGCTCGACATGGTCGGCCAGATGTCGTTGAGCGACTACGCCGAAGCCTGGGCGTGGACGCACTGGTTGCTGGAAACGACACCCGAACGACTCGATCTGACTCGCAATTACTTGGCACGACTACGCATGACGGGCACCGCGCCCCCCTTTTCCAGCGTACTGCGCAGCGGTGAACCCGCGGCCGCGACCGCACTGCAATTCCATCTACGCTCGCTGGCTGACGATCGGGTTCCACCCCAGCAGACTTCGCCCGCGAATCGCTGAGAGCGCCCGATTCGCCGCTGGCCCTCGCATCACAGAGAGAGAGTCCGCAATGACACCCGAAGAGTTCCGTCAGCACGGTCACCAGGTGGTGGATTGGGTTGCCGATTATCTACAGGCGGTCGAGCGGTTTCCGGTGCTCTCTCGCGCCGATCCGGGAGAGATTCGGGCACAACTGCCGTCCCGTGCGCCCGTCCAAGGTGAACCGTTCGCCGCACTGATGCGAGATATGGAAGAGATTATCTTGCCCGGTATCACGCATTGGCAGAGCCCCAATTTTTTTGCATTTTTCCCGTGCAACAATTCGGGTCCATCGATTTTGGGCGATCTGATCTCATCCGGATTGGGTGTTCAGGGCATGTTGTGGGCCACTAGTCCGGCCTGTACCGAGCTGGAAGCCCACGTGTTGGATTGGGTTGTCCAGATGCTGCAACTGCCGCGTCATTTTCATTCCGATTCTCAAGGGGGCGGGGTCATCCAGGACAGCGCTTCGAGCGCCACGTTGTGTGCACTGCTGGCGGCACGCGAGCGGGCGAGCGGAGGCGAAACCAATCGTCGCGGTGTCGGGCGCCCGCTGGTTGCGTACACTTCCGATCAGGCCCACTCGTCGGTGGAAAAAGCGATGCGGATCGCCGGCCTGGGCAGTCAGCAACTGCGTCGAATCGGCACCGACGAACAGTATGCGATGCGTCCAGAGACATTGGCTGATGCGATTAATCGAGATCGCCAGGCGGGACAGACGCCGTGTTTTGTGGCCGCGACCGTGGGCACGACTTCGAGTGGTGCTGTCGATCCACTCCCCTCCATCGGTGAGATCTGTCGCCGCGAGAACCTCTGGTTCCACGTCGACGCCGCGATGGCGGGGACCGCCGCCGTCTGTCCGGAGTATCGATTTGTGCACGCGGGACTGGAATCGGCAGACAGTTACTGTTTCAATCCTCACAAATGGATGTTTGTCAATTTCGACTGTGACTGTTTTTATGTCCGGCAGCGAGACGCGCTGACGCAAGCGCTCTCTATTCTTCCTGAGTATTTACGGAATGCGGCCACCGAATCGGGTTCGGTGATCGACTACCGGGACTGGCAAATTCCGCTCGGCCGCCGCTTTCGAGCGCTGAAGCTCTGGTTTGTCATTCGCAGTTTTGGGGTCGAGGGAATCCAGCGGGTCATCCGCCGACACGTCGCCTTGGCCGAACGGTTCGCCGAGTGGGTGGAAGCCGACTCGGAATTTGAACTGGCTGCGCCCCGAGCACTCAATTTGGTTTGCTTTCGGCATCGCGGTGGCGATTCGATCAACCAGCAGATTCTCGACCGGACGGAAAAGTCGGGTGCGCTGTATCTAACCCACACCCGTCTTGACGATCGCTTGGTCCTGCGACTGTCGATCGGTCAGTTGAATACCGAGCAGGAGCATGTTTACCGGGCCTGGCGACTCATCCAGAGAGCCGTCCGGGAAGACCTACCGTTCGTCGAGGGCTGAGTGGGGCCTCGAAGCGCCGATCGTCGCCCGGCTACACGTTCAACCAGCGGTCGCGGGCTGCCACCTCCCAGCGATCGTCCACTTTGCCGCCGGAGATGACATAGGCCTGTTTGTGCAGCGCCGAGGTAGGACAGATATGCCGTGGAATGGCCAGTTGCTCACATCCCGGTTGGAAGCGCTGGCTGTCCGCCGTTTCGATCACCAAGTGTTCTTCGTTTTGAAGAACTTCCACCGCATCCGGAATTTCCGGGAAGGTGAGGCGACTGCCGACCGGCGGGTCGGAGGCGATCGCTTTGTAGCCTAAGTCGAAGGTCACCCGATTGGGAGTCGGGCGGCTGATGACCCGTGTCAGCACCAGCGCGGCTTGCTGGAAATCGAGATCGGGAAAGTTCTCCTCGTAGCCCGTGTCGTGAAACACGCAGGTTCCGGGGCTCAGTTCGATCGTGTCGTCGGAGATCTCGGCGAAAATCGGAAACGAGCCCGTGCCTCCCGCCACGACACGAGGAACCGGATAGCCAGCGCCAACGAGTTCGTCGCGAAACGGGGCTACGCTGGCCCAGCATGCGGAGACTGCCTGACGGCGCTCCTCGCGATCGACCTGATGATTCTGTCCATCGTAGACGTGCAGTCCGCCGGCTGTCAGTCCCTTGGAGTCGACGATTTGTTGATACCGCTGTCGAGCCACCTCTCCGACCGGCAGCCCGGTCCGGTGTTGTCCGGTGTCGATGTCGAGTAGCACATCGACGTTCGTCTCCGCTGCGGCCATGGCGCGGCCGAGCTGATCGAGAGGGTCGGCATGGTCTGCAGTGACCGACAGTGTGACGTCCGGGAAACGGCGGCTGAATTCAACCGCGCGGTCGATGTTCGGTCCGACCAAGTTGTAGGCCAGAAAAATGTCTTGAACACCCGCGGTGGCTAGCATCTCAGCCTCGGCAAACGTCGCGCACTTGTGCTTGACGATTCCCAGCGCCAGTTGCATCGCCACCACTTCGCGCATTTTATGGGTTTTGCAGTGTGGTCGCAGTCGACCGGCATCCCCGGCGATGGAGATCATCTTGCGGAGGTTGTCCTGGATGATGTCGCGGAACACAACCAGAGCGGGGCTGATGATCTGAGAGGTGTCTTCGATATGGTAGTGCGATTCCATGTCAACTTTCATGTGGGAGAACAGATCGCTGGCGGACTGCGACCGGTGGGTTGACGACCATCCCTGCGGCCTGGGGGGGTTAGCGACAATTTTAGCCCGGTATAGCGCGGATTCAACGTCGTCTGGTCAGCGCGCCGTGGCAATCGTCGCGGTGGTTGGGCGTCCGCTGGTTCCCGCGCATTGTGCCGGGTGGTGAAAATCGTCCCAGATTGGTGTAGGATCGAAGGTTCCTCGAGGGATCACGGGTCCCCCGGTAGACCGGATGTAGGCATTTTGTTCTCAACCCAACGAGGTGGACCATGTCCCATCAACCGCAATCAACGCGCCGCCAATTTGTCAGAGCGACCTCTACCGGGGCAGCCGTCTTGTCCGCCGGCGTCTGGAGCCAAGCCGCGGCCGCAGCACCCAAATCCCCTGGTGAGAAACTCAATATCGCCTGTATCGGTACGGCCAATCAGGCGCGGTTTAGCATCGGTAATATTGGCAGCGAGAATATTGTTGCCGTCTGCGACATCGATGCGAACTACCTGGCGCGGGCGAAGAAGGATTTCCCGAACGCTCGTAGCTATGCGGATTACCGTGAGTTAATCGAATCCGAAGGAGACAAGATCGACGCTGTCACGGTGGCGATCGCCGATCACAACCATGCGCCGGCTACGATCCGGGCCATCCGGGCTGGAAAGCACGTTTACTGTGAAAAACCGTTGACACATTCGGTCCAAGAGTCGCGGATCATCGCCGAGGCGGCGAAGAAACATGGCGTTGCCACGCAACTCGGAACTCAGATTCACGCCGGCGAGAATTACCGCCGCGTCGTCGAGATCATCCAGTCGGGAGCCATCGGCGATGTCGTCGAGGCGCACGTCTGGGTCGGCAAGGGTTGGGGTGGCGGCGAACGTCCCAAACCGGGCCAGCAGCCCCCCAAAACCCTCAGCTGGGACCTGTGGCTGGGACCGGCGCCGGAGCGCCCCTTCGCGGCCGGTCGTTACCATCCGGCCCAGTGGCGTCGCTGGTGGGACTTCGGGCAGGGGACGCTCGGTGATATGGCGTGCCACTACATGGACCTGCCCTTCTGGGCGTTGAAATTGCGCCACCCCACACAATGTAGCGCTGTCGGACCGAGCGTACATCCGGAGACGTGCCCGTTGGGCTTGACGGTGAACTACCAGTTCCCCGCCCGTGAAGGAATGCCACCCGTTAAACTTACCTGGCATGACGGAAGTCAGATTCCCAAGGAAGTTGCCGGTCACCGTGTCCCGGGTAGTGGCGTGATGTTTGTCGGTACCGAGGGTCAGATGTTTGCTGATTACAGTCGGTACCGCCTCTACCCGCAGGACAAGTTCAAGAGTTTTCAGCCCCCCAAACCGACGATCCCGCGATCGATCGGTCACCATCGTGAGTGGCTCAAAGCTTGCCGGGACGGGTCGCCGACGACGTGTAACTTTGACTACTCCGGCGCTCTGACCGAGAGCGTGTTGCTGGGTAACGTCGCCTTCCGGGCGGGTAAGTCGTTGTCTTGGGATGCCAAGAGCTTGCGGGCGATTGACTGTCCAGAGGCCGACCGGTACCTCCGTAAGGAATACCGCAAAGGGTGGGAAGTCGTCTGACGCAGTCAGCTACGGGGAGTTACTGGCCCTCGATGTACTTCAGCTGGATCTCGGCTTCGGGCAACTTTTGCCGGAGTCCAGCGACGCCGGCAGCCGTGATATTGGTCCGCGTGACCTTGAGTTGCCTAAGCGCTCGAAGATCTTCCAGAGCTCCCAGGCCGGCGTCGGTAACCGCCGTTGATCCCAGGTGCAGAAATTCGAGTCGCGCAAGCCCGCTGAGAGCGGGCAAGCCGTCATCACTGAGTTGCGTGTTGTCCAGGTTCAGCCACTTCAGGTTTTTCAACCCGGCAAGTTGCTTGACCCCGGCATCGGTTGCCTGCACCCGCCAGAGATTCAACTTGGTAAGGTGATCCATGGCGGCCAGGTGAGCCAGTCCGTCGTCGAAGATCAAACTGTTCTCGCTGAGATCGAGTTCCTGCAGGTGGGTCAGTGCCTTCAATCCCGCCAGGCCCTGGCTGGAAACCTGGGTCTGTGACAGGCGCAATTTCTTGAGTGTCGGGAACTGCGTGAGTACCCCGATTGCGTCATCGCCGACGAGCGTGCCGGCTAGGTAGATCTCCTCGAGTCCCGCCAGGTTGGTGAGCTTTTGCAGACCGTCTTCGCTGACAAACAGAAAATCGAGAAGCAGTGCCTTGAGACCCGTTAGTTTGCCGACGTGGAGCATTCCCTCGTCATCGACTTGTGTCGCGCCACTCTTGCCCGACAAGCGCAGCGCGCGCAACCCGGTCAACCCGGCCAGGTGGGCCAGTCCCGAATTGCCGATGGGACAATTCCGCAGGTCCAGGTCGCGAACCGTTTTGAGCGCCGCCAATTTTTCCAGATCTTGATCTGCAATGGCCGTACCGGCAAGCCGCACCGCGCGGACCCGCCGCAGGCCGGCCAACGCGTCCAATCCGGCGTCGTCGAGACGGGTGCCGCGAAAATCGACATCGACCACCAGGCCCTGTTGATCACGGCGAAGTTTTGCCGCCTGTTGCTGGAGCACCTCGATGGCTTGCGGATCGTCAAGCTCGACGGCAGCCGTCGGCGGCGTTGGGGCGCCCGACGGGTCGGGCGGAGAGGGTTCCGCGAGAGGGTGAGATTCCTGGCCGCAACCGGCCGCCAGCACGAATAGGAAGAGGGAGCAGATCCGCATGTGGGAAATTCCGTTGCGCGAGAAAACCATGGGAGCAAACCACGGGACGGCGCGGTACCGGGCGCGAATGGAGGGACGCCTGTGTCCCCCGGGCACCGCAGCCGCTGAATTGTCTACCAGAAAAAGGCAACCCGAACACCCCTTTGCGTCAGAAACGGGCCGACTCCAAAAAAACCGAATTGACCACAGCTGGTGCACCGTAACGGAAACGACCGCGATTTGCGCCGCCGGCAGTTCTCTGGTGGGACAGACCGCGGACGCTCGGAAGCTGCCACCCGCAGCGCGGGCGCGTCTGACGGACGCAGGCCCGCGCGCAAATTATTGCCGCAATCGACGTCGCGCCGTCGATTCGATGAGGGCGATGATTGCCAACACGCAAACCACTAACAGGGCCACCAGCAGGGCGCCGACACCATCGACGCGATGCAAGAGCAGCGCCGCCAGGCCGCAGCATGCGGTC
The DNA here is from genome assembly GCA_002702965.1 of Planctomycetaceae bacterium. Classification (GTDB taxonomy): domain Bacteria; phylum Planctomycetota; class Planctomycetia; order Pirellulales; family Pirellulaceae; genus UBA9264. The sequence continues at coordinate 14,695 of PADE01000047.1, read as the reverse complement.
GTCAGATAAATTGTTAGAACTGCCTGGGAAGGCGTGAACCCAAGTTCAACCAGGCGGTGCGAAAAGTGGTTCTTGTCGGCCTGAAACGGACTTTGCCCCTGCCGGAGTCGGATCCAAATCACCGTCACCATGTCATAGATGGGAACGGCGAGCACGCACAGAGGTGCCAACACCGCGTGTGGCGTCGAACCGCGGTAGCTCGTAAACGTGGCCAGCAAGGTGCTGGTGGCGATACAGAAGCCAACAAAATAGCTGCCGGCGTCGCCCATAAAAATGCGCGCCGGGGGCCGGTTGTGCCACAGGAACCCAAGCAGCCCGCCGGCGAGTACCAACAACAGCCCGGCGACAAACATCTGCGGTTGATGGGTGCTTGGATCCGGATTCAATAGCAACACGGCGGCCAACATCGAGGCGGCGATGGTCGCCACGCCCCCGGACAGGCCATCCATGTTGTCGAGCATATTAAATGAATTCACCAGTCCCACAATCCACAACACAGAGAGGAACCAGGTTGCCGGCTGCCACTCCAGAAAGAGCGTCAACCGCCAGTCCTGCCAGATCACGCAGGTCGTCGCCACCACGATTTGAACCAGAATGCGGAATTGCCAGCGGATGCCTTTCAGATCGTCGAACAAACCGAGCAGCATCAGGATGGTTCCCGCGCCCAGGAGCGTCCACAGGCCGCCCAACTGGTGGCTCAATCCAGACAGATGAGGGCGGACGAAGGCGGGGATCCAGGGGTTTTCGTAACCGACCAGCCAGAGCAGCAGCGTGCCAACCGCAAATGGAGAGACCACACCCAGCCAGACGCCGAGACCGCCCCCCAACGGCGTCGTTGTCAGGTGTACCTTGCGCGCTGCGGGATGATCGACCAGTCCCCATCCGGCGGCTCGGCGGCGGATCATCGAGGTACTGACCCAGGCCACCAGACAACTGGGAACCAGGGTTACCAACAGAAACCAACCTGTCTGCGATAGCGTCATGAGCTGACTACGGATCGGGAGCGAAGAGCGTTCGTCCGGCAGGGGAGCTCTCGGTTGTTGCATCGACCCACCACGCCCCGCTTCTGGAGCGAGATTCCCGTCGACCACGGAAACCGGGGTTCCCAGCCCCGCGCACGGCAGAGAGGGTTAGACCGATTCTCCGCGAGGGGTCGCTGATGGGCGCAGTCGCCCCCGTAAATAATCCCGACAGGCATCCAGAAACTTGTGGTACGCTGCGCTCCGATAATCGGGGTAGGTCCACGAGCGAGGGGTCCATTGTCGGCGGTGGTAGTGCAATGTGACTTCGGCGTAGATGCCACGCTGCAGGTAAATCCGATGATCGCGATCCTTGGTTGTGGCAAGTACGAGTTTGGCTTCGCTCAAATAACCCGGATCGAGATTGACGGGTCGCGATTCCGGTAGTCCGCAATCGCGCTGATATTCGGTTTCCCACTGGTTGGTCTGCAACTTGTGCTCGACCAGTTGCTCAGGTTCGACCAACCGTTCGAAGGCCAATAGTTGCTTGCGGAGTCCTGGGCCCATTTCCGCTCGGTAGAATTCTGTATGGTCAAACGGGAATCTCGGGCTCTCGAGTGCGATGGGTCCCCATGCGTTCTGCGCGCGGTTGCGGGTCCAGACGATGCTCTCGTCGTGGCGGCTAAAAACGGCCAACACGAGAAGTACACGAGGATGGGGTTTGGTCGATCCCATGAGCAGAGCAACGATTTTTCGGAAGAACTATCGGCGCGCTTTCGCGGTGGTGATCTACTCGCGCTCGGGCACCACCCGTGTGCCGGCGGTCAGACTATTTTCCGGAGCGAGCACGACTCGGTCGCCGTCTCGGATCCCGTCTCGGATTTCCACCCGTTCGTCATTCTGAAGCCCCAGTTCGACCCTTTGCAGATAGATGTGGTCTCCGCGGACCACGAACAGCTGCCAGCGGTCCTGACTACCGCGAAACAGAGCTCCGCGGGGGACGACGAGCGCATTTTCTTTGCGCTTGGAAGTGATGCGGACGCGCACCCGGTAGTCGACACCGAGCGTACGTTGGGAGAGTAACTGGTCGAGGGCTGTGTCTTCGCGGTCGAATTGAACAATGACTTTGACCCGCTGCTGCTCGATTCCGAGCGAACTGACCTTTGTAAAACCGCTCGGGTGGACCCGCACCACCGATCCGCCCATTCCGCGTCCCAGGGGTCGAGCGAGGGCGGGACCATAGATCTCGGCAGGATCTCCCTTTCGCACCCGAATCGCGTCGCGGCTGAGAATGTCGGCTTCGACTTCCAGACGCTCGAGCTGTCCGATCCGCAACAGCGGGGTACCAGCCGCCAGGAATTGTTCGTCGCGCACGAGCCGATTCAAGACGATTCCATCCACCGGGCTGTGCATGGCGCTGCGTTGTAAACGTGTTTCGACCTGTCGCAGCTGGGCTGCGACTTCTTCTCGTTCTTTTTCCAGCACGGCCCGAGTGAGCTTCTTGTTGGCGAGTTGCTCTGACACTTGTCCCGGCAACAGAAGGGTAGCCGCTTGGATGGCTCTCATCGACTCGGAGATCAACAGGCTTTGGCGGTGATTGGCCTGGCTCTCGACGAAGTTCAATTCCGCCTGGTCGAGATCGGTTTGCGTGGCGCCCCCGTTGCGGACCATATCGCGCACGCGCTTGAGGAAAATCTGGGTTTTTTCGAACCGCTCTTTTCCCGCGGTCACGCGCGAATCGGCTGCCTGTACCACCTTGTCCATCGATTCGACCAAGCGATCTGCCTGTTGTTTGAAGAGCTGTTCGACACCGTCTTCGTCGTTGCGTTTAATCGACGCATCCAGGCGTTCCACGGCCGCCCGCGCGGCCGCCAGCGAATCGCTGACATCGGCGGTGCTGATGCGGGCCACGATCGCGTCCTGTTCAACTCGGTCCCCTTCTTCGAGCTGGATGGTCTCGACCCGTCCGGCGAACGGCATCGTGATGGTGTAGGTTTGCGGGAGCCGAGTTTTTCCCTGTTCGTCGACATATTCTTCGATTGGTTCGTGACGGGCCACGGCGACCTGAACGGTAACACCGGACGACCGCATCAGAGAGGCCGCTGCTACCGTCAGGACGACCAACGGGATTCCGACCATCGCGATGCGTCGTGTCATGGGACTACTCTCGAGTCTTGAGTGCTTCCAGATAATCCATTCTAACCACCCGCCGTTGTACGGCTCCGTGCGCGACGGTCATAAACAGCAGCGACAAAACGGCGGTCGCACCCCAGACCCACGGGGCGCTGACCACGGGCAGGCGGATCAGATTGTTTTCGGCATAGGCCAGGCTGGCGACGACCATCAACAGGTACCCGAGCGGCAAGCCGAGCGCGGTTCCCAGTATGTTCGTGACCAGTGTTTCACGCAGGAAAAGGTGGCCGATCTGCCAGTGACTGTATCCCAGCGCGACGAGCGTGGCGACTTCGCACTCGCGCTCGGACAGATTGACCAGAGAATTATTGAAGATGCTGCCAAAAAACAGGATGCCGGCGAACCCGACGATACCGACGATCGAAACCCATAATTGCGCCATGATGGTGTCAATCAGGTTCTCGATCATATCCTGACGAGCGATGAACGATTCGACCGCCGAGAGCGCTTTCAGCGCTGTGTAGAGATTCTCACGGCGCCCCGGTTCCAGCTGCAATTGAGCAGAGGTGATAGCAGATTCTTCGTCGATCAGTCGCGACAGAAAATCGATCCGCGCGTATGCCGATAATCCCAGGAAGCTGTCCGAAATGGTTGCCACGCGCGCCGTGACGGGGCGCCGCGACCCTTTGGTGGGAATCAGCGTCACCCGGTCCCCCGCGGAGACGTGCAAAATCGCTGCCAGGCGCTGCGTGAGGATCAAACCGGATGGGGGGATGCGCAGCAGTTCTCCCGCCGTGTTGCGAGGAACGGTCAACCGCGCACCTGGGATCAACCCGGTGACGCCAGCCTTGTGGTGATGGCTGCCGTGCACTAGCGTGCAGGCAACCTGCAACAACGGCTCGGCGTGGTCGACACCCGGCAGTTGTCGAATTTGATCAAGCGCCTGATCACTTTGGGTGCTTTTGAAAACCAGGTCCAGATCACTGCGGGATACCCGGAAAAACTGGAAATCGATTAGAAACAGGGTACTGGCCACCATCAGAAAACCGGTGACCAGCAGCGCGCTTCCCATGGCCGCGGAAAAAATACCGACCGCGGTGCGAAATCGGTTGCGCAACATTCCCCGCAGCGCCATCCGCCAGGGCGCACTCAACCTGCGCCAGATCCAATCGATGCGCTCCAACAGGATCGCTCTGCCTTGCGGAGGTGGTTCGGGCCGCATGGCGGCGGCCGGTTGGAGTCGCAGCATGGTGCGAGCGCCCTGCAGGCAGCCGGCGATCGAACAGATGACGCTGATCAGCATCCCCCACCCGTGTAGATGCCAATAGAAGTGACTCCTGAGATCGGGGAATTCGAAGAACGCGCCGTATACCACGGTCAGTCCCGTGGCTGCCAGATAACCCAGCAGACTTCCCAGCAGGCTGCCGACGCAGCCGATGCAGACCCCGAATTTCAGGAAATGAAAAAAGATCTGCCGATCGGCATAGCCGAGGGCTTTCAAGGTACCTACGGTCGTGCGTTGTTGGCGCGCCAAACGATTCAATAAGACATTCAAGACCAGCGCTGCCACCGCCAGAAAGACGAATGGGAGGACGGCCGACGTGGCTCCCAGTCCGGATATTTCGCCGGACAGAAAATTGTTGGAGGGCTGTTCCTCTAGAGGCGTTACGCTGAGCACGCCATACGGTTCCAGGAGGCGTTCGGCGCGCTTCAGGATGGCCTCCCGACGGGCCTGGCCGACCTGCGCCAACCGCCCGATGATCTGATTGGCCGCGCCCGTGAAGTCAAAGGTCTCTTGGGCGAAAGACTGGGTGACGTAGACCACCCCGAAATTCTCCGGGTCGGGCAGAAACGACCCGGGCGGTAACAGGTAGGTGAATTCACTGCTCGTGGCGGTTCCCACCATTACGACTTGTTGCAGCCGCTGATTGAGCAGCAGCTCGAAGCGGTCACCCGGCTGGAGCTGGCGCGCCTGGGCGAACGCGTGGTTGACGACGACTTCGTTCGGCCGTTGATTAGTAAAGAACTGCCCCTGTTTGAGTACAGCGCTGTTGAGTACCGATTCTGGTCGAGCGGGCAATGATACGACGAGCACATTGAGTGGCTTTTCGACGCTCGGAAGGTACACGGTGGCCAGAGATCGGATCCGCCCGCTGACCTCGGTCACCCCGGGCAGGGCCGCGATATTTGGCAACTCTCCCAGGGGCACTTTGTTGACGTCGATCCAAAAGTCGGCCATCCGACACTGCGCGTAATACCGCCGTTTTGCTTCGTTCAGATTGTGATACGAGGATCGCAGCGACACGAAAGTCGTGATGCCAACGACGATCATCGATGTGATCGCCAACAACAACATGCGGGCGTTCAGCAGGTCGCGCAGCAGCTTTCGGTTGAGCGAGTTCATAATCTGACAGAGATCACTATCGGACCGCCGACACGGACCTCAGATGCTCGCCTGCGAGAAGTCGATCGAGCCGATGTGAGGTGGGGAACGGGTCTCACCAGCTGACATCTTCGGGCGCCGCAGGATGTTGATTGAGATGCACGGAGAAGATTTTTCCCGAACGCAAATAGACCACGCGATCGGCAATTTGCGCCAAAGCGCTATTGTGTGTAATCACGACAATGGTCTTGTTGAGTTTTTGTTTCAGGTCGATCAACAACTGTAACACGCGTTGCCCCGTACGGAAATCGAGTGAACCCGTCGGCTCATCGCATAAAAGTAACTGTGGGTTCTTGGCGATCGCCCGCGCAATGGCTACGCGCTGTTGTTCGCCCCCTGATAATTGGGACGGGAAATGGTGCACGCGATCCGACAGGCCGACCAGCTGCAAAACCTCGTCGACGTCGAGTGGGTGACTGCTGATTTCGGTTGATACGAGAATGTTTTCCCGAGCGGTCAGGTTGGGGACGAGATTGTAGAACTGGAAGATGAAGCCGACTTCGTCGCGCCGGTACGCGGTCAGTTCGGCCCGCCCGCAGGCGCTCAGTTCCCAACCATCGTACCAGATGGTTCCCGAGGTCGGCTGATCGAGGCCGCCGATCAGATTCAAGATCGTCGATTTTCCCGAACCACTCGGCCCGACAACCGCTAGCAGCTCGCCGCGCCGGACCTCAAGCGTGATCTCGCTGAGGGCGTTAACATCGACATCGCCCATCGGAAAGGTACGGTGGATCTCCCGTAATTCGAGCAGGATCGATCGATCGTCGCCACTGGCTGGTTCCACGTTGTCTTCTCGCAGGACCCGTTCGGGGCTGTGACACCGGAGGTTGCGGCTGGACTATTTCAGGACCGGGTCTCGTCGCAGCGGTAAATCGACGGGGCGACCCCGTTGCGCAGAGGCGTACACGGCCAGAATGATCTCGACCGAGCGACGTCCCTCGTAACCGTCGATCAGCGGTGACGTCCCCTTCTTAATGGCCCGGAAAACGTCCTTGAACTGTTTGGTGTGGCCGTGGTGACCGATGGCAGCCGGGTCGGTGGCGCCGCCCCCACTCTCGGTCTTGCCGGTCATCCGCCGCCGCAGCGCCGCGTCACCGCGCGCTGCGCGAGCGAATTCCCAGTTCTTGATGTCCTCTTCTTCGAGTACCGCCGATCCCTCCGAGCCATGGATTTCGATTCGTTTGAGGGTGCCCGGATAGGCGGCAGTGGTGGCTTCGATGACGCCCAAGGCACCGTTGGAAAAACGGAGTGTAGCGGTGGCGACATCTTCAACTTCGATGCGTTGATGCGTCAACGTCGATGTGTAGGCGGAGACCTGCGCGACCGGTCCCATCAACCAGGTCAATAGATCGACGCTGTGAATCGCCTGGTTCATGAGGGCCCCACCCCCATCCAGTTTCCAGGTTCCGCGCCAGGCCCCACTGTCGTAGTACTCCTGCGTGCGGAACCATTTTACGTAGGCGTCACCCATCGTCAGTCGACCAAAGCGACCGCGATCGATCGCCCGCTTGATCAGTTGAGAGGATTCGTGAAACCGGGAGGGGAAGATCGTCGACAACGTCACCCCCGCATGTTCACAGGCGCGGATGATGCGGTCACACCGCTTGAGAGTTACTTCCAAGGGCTTCTCCACGATCACATGTTTGCCGGCTCGAGCGGCCGCTACGGCTGGTTCGGCGTGCGCTCCGCTGGGAGTGCAGATCGTGACCACATCGACTTGGGAGTCGGCCAGGAGATCTGGCAGCGCCTGATATGGTGTGCACCCGATCCGCTCGGCGAAGGCAGTGGCGGCGGGTGGCACCATATCGAAACAGGCGGTGATCCGCGCGCCGCGGATTTCCGCGATCGCCCGGGCGTGAAAATTGGAGATCATCCCGCAACCGACGATTCCGACTCCGATCGACATACGTTGTCTCCCATCTGCGCTGGTGGCACGACGGCCGGATCTGGGACCGCCCTGCAAAAGATCGCATTATAGATCGGTGGCGGGGCGACAATAGTAGCGTTGCTCTCGTGTCGCTCGCGGTCAGGGACCGCTGTCGAGCCCGGTTTCCAAGAACAACAAAGCCAGGGAACAGGCATTCAACAAAAGGTGGGCGATCACGCAGGGGAGAATGCGGTGGGTGCGCTGATAGGTCCACCCCAAGCCGACCGCAAATACAAACAGGGCCGCCGCGGCCGGCCCGTGATTGAAATGCAACAACGCAAACAGCGAACTGCTGAACAGAATGGGCCAGTGGGGAACCGACCCGGGCGGGTGGCGAGCCTCTCGGGATCCGCTTCGACTTCCGACCCACAACTCGGTCGTGTCGCATGAACCGCCGTCCGAGACGGACGATTTGGTGGACAGATCGAGCTTCTCGAGCCAGCCCTGAAACAACACCCGCCACAGAAATTCTTCCTGTACTGGAGCGACCACCACGGCGCTGACCACACTCGCCGCGAGTAAGCGGGCGTCCGGCGCCGTCCGCAGCGATTCGAGGATCGGATGGGTTCCGGGAATCCACTGCGTCAAGACCAGCTGAATGGCGTACGCCGGAGGACCGAACATCAGGAAGGTGCGGAGCCCGAGGCGCAGATCGCCGAGTAGCGCAGCGCGCTGCAAACCGAAATCAAGGGCGCTGGCCCGTGTGCCCGAAACGATCACCAGCAGCGATGCGAACACCATTGCCAAGCGGGCCCCGGCGCCAGCCAACAGGTCGCGCGGTCGCAGCGCGGGGAGCACCGGCTGTGTTGTGTTGGTGAGGGACTGAGCCCCCCTTTCAAACAGGTACATCAGCAGCAACGCCGCTAGCAGGTGCACCAGTCCCCACGGCACTGGCCGTCGCGGCTCGAGCGCGATGAGCGGGTGACCGAACCGCCGCCGGCGCCACAACAGCGTGGACCAGGTGGCCAGACAAGCCAGCAGCAGTGCGCAAAAACAGGCCCAGGGGATCGCTGCAGCCTCGAACATGCGCTTAGTTCCGCACCATCTTGACGGCAGCGAAAATGTACCCGACGCCTGAATAAACGGTGGAGAACACACTCAGCCAAATCGCTGCCACGAGTGACCAGAGTAACCACACCGGAGGTGTCGCGTTCGGTTCCTGACGCAGCGCCAGCAAACTGGTGATCACGGCAGCGCACTGGAATACCATTTTCAGTTTACCAGACATCATCGCTGAGAAGTCCCCGCCGTGCTGCTCAATGAAGCCGCGCAGTGCCGTGACCAGCATCTCCCGACCGACAACCAGGACCGCAATCCAACCAGTGATTCTCGAGAACCAGGGCCAGGCGTCGGACAACTCGCGCATTTCGACCGCCAGCATGATAAAGCTGCCGCAGATGATGATCTTGTCGACAAAGGGATCCAGAATGCGGCCGAGCTTGGTGACCTGTTGGTAGCGACGCGCGTACCAGCCATCGACCCAATCGGTGCTGGCCGCGACGACAAACAGAACCAGGCCCGCGACGTAGAGTTTAAGTGGTATCAGGCAAAACACGACGATCGCCAGCAACAGGCGGATCGAGGTCAAGACATTGGGGACGTTGACAATCGGAACGTCGGTCGATCTGGCGGCGTTTTCAGACATGGCGATCGAATCTCGAAGCAAATCGGCAAACGAACGCGATCAGACTCTATCCGGATGCTCTTTATCGCGGAGGACCCGTCGCAACTCCCACGAGATCGTATTGGTGATTAGCGACGATCTCACAGCCGACCAACGCACCGCTGCACAACGCATGCTGGTCTTCGCTGACAAGCGCAACACTATCCACGTCGGGAGCATCGGCGATGGTCCGACCGACCCATACATTGTTGTCATCCTCCAGGCGACGGTCCAGTATCACATCTTGTTGGCGGCCAATCTGTGCGGCCGACCAAGCGAAGGCGATCTCCTGCTGAATCCGCATCAGCTCGTCCCGGCGGTCCCGCTTGATCGTCTCGCTGAGTTGGCCCGCGAGGCGTGCCGAGGGCGTACTGTCTTCATACGAATACGTGAACACCCCCAACCGCTCGAATCGTCGACGGCGAACAAAGTCAGCCAGCTCCTCGAACTGCGAGTCGGTTTCTCCCGGAAAACCGGTAATCAACGTGGTTCGGAGTGTTAGCCCCGGGATACGATCCCGCAACTTGTCGATCAACGCTTCGGTCTCTCGGCGGGTTACCCGCCGTGCCATGCGGCGCAACAGGTCATCGTTGATGTGCTGCAGCGGCATGTCGATATAGGGCAAGATCTTCTCGGCGCTCGAGATCGTGTCGATCAAGGCGTCGTCGATATACATCGGGTAAAAGTACATCAATCGAATCCAATCGAGACCGTCGACAACGTCGAGTTGTTTCAACAACTCGGTGAGCCGCGGCTCGCCATACAGGTCGGTGCCGTAATACGTGGTATCCTGCGCCACCAAGATCAGCTCACGGGTTCCGCTGGCGACCAATTGACGCGCCTCGGAGACAATTTCCTCGATCGGCTTACTGGCGTGCTTACCGCGCATTTGCGGAATCGCGCAGAAGGTACACAATCGATCGCAACCTTCCGAGATTTTCAGATACGCAACGTGAGGCGGGGTGATGCGCAATCGGTCATGATCTGAGAGGGCGCGGATCGGAGCGGGCTGGAAGACGCTCCGTTGTTCAGCCAGATTGCCTAATAGTCGGTCGGCGACGCGGGTCACCTCTTCCCGCCCAAAAACGCCCACCAACGAGTCGATCTGGGGACGGTCCTGGAGCATTTGCTCCCGCTGGCGTTCGGCCAAACAGCCTGCCACAATCACACCCCGTGTGCGCCCGCGGTGCTTGAGATCGAGCATTTCATCGATGGTCTGATAGGATTCCTGCCGGGCCTGTTCGATAAACCCGCAGGTGTTGACGATGACAAAGTCCGAACCATCCGGCTCATCGACCAACCGATAACCGTCGAGTTGCAACAGACCCAGCATCCGTTCGCTGTCGACAAGATTCTTCGGGCAACCGAGACTGACGAACGCGTAAGTCCCTTTGGTGTGACAACGGTTTGAAGAATATTGCGTGTCCATTTCTTGTACAGCCGTGCGACCCCGGGACCCTACTTGATGATAGCCCATCCAAGCGACCGAAACGAGGCGGCTACTTCCGGTCGCGGTGAGTTACCGTATATCGACTCCGCCGGTGCCGGGTTGACGAATGCGCAGTACAGCATTCGTTCGTGGTTCGTTTTCAGCAGCGGTTGTGCGATTGGTTGCGCCCTGTTGGGCCTGCGCGCCCATACCCACCTGACCACTTGCGGTGGAATGCTACTGCTATTCTGGTTCGGCGTGGCCCTGGCGTTCGCCGGCGAAGTCCTCAATCAGTGGGGAGATATCTGGCTGCTGCCGGCGGTCGGCGCCAGCATCATCGGGTCGCTCGTGGCGTTGATCTCGTTGTTTACGGCCGTTTTTTACGGAGGGTTGTTTCTCTCCGGCAGGCTCCCCTGGTGACCGGTCCTCGGTTTGCGTCACGAAATCGGTTGCGCTGGGCAGTTCCCCCGACGACTGTGCGATCATCCGCCGGTACTGCAACGTGATACTGCGGTGATTGATGACCAAAAAGACGTTCAACCCGAGCGAGGCGAACAATCCCAAAATCAGCAGCATCCAGTGGGAAGGTGGGTTGCGGGTCGGCCGGCTCATCGGCTGCGGTTGTGCAGGGTCGGCCCGCGACTCGCCGCTGGCAGTCACCTCTTGGCGGGTTGTCTCCATCGGTTGCGTTTGCCGGGGCGGCGGGGCGGGCGAATCGATCCCACTCGACCGTTCGGTGCGGGTTGCCAGATCCTCGGCGGGTTCTTCGAATCGGGCGATCGCCACCGGCGGTTCTCGGGTCGCCCCCGGTCCCGCAGCCGACTCCTCTAGGAAACCGGCCTGCCCCACCTCGTCGGAACCGTCCGCAGGCTGGTCGGATCGTCGGACATCGATACGGCTGGCGGCGGGCGGGGGTATTGTCAGTTGCGCCGGTGTCGGAGGGTCGACCATTGACGGCAACCGATCGGGGGTTGGACCGAGTTTGCGCTCTTGCACGGGTCGATCGAGCAGGCGCCGCTTGCCACCCGCCGTTTCTAGTTCGATCGGGAGCGAGCGAGCAGGATTTGGGCCGGTTGGATCTGCGGTACGCCGGGTGCTCGAATCGGAATCAGAAAACCGCCTGGCGGCGGTCTGCCGGGGGACGCTGGCGTCCGCCGTCGCACCATCGACCGCGGGTGCCCGAGTGACGGGCCGCAGAACGGGAGTGGGAAGGGACCCACGCGAGTCTTCCGGTTGGCTCGGCAGCCGGGAGTCGGCTTGCGCAGCGAGCGGTTCCTCGGCTGCGGTGAGCTGAATGAGCAACTGCCTCTGAGGCTGTTCGCCGGGCGGGAAGTGTCCGCGGATTTCATAGCCCCCGAATTTAAGCCGGCGCGCCAGTGAGGGGTGAATGCGAAGTCCGGTTTGTCGGCCCTTGGGCAGCACCCGCTGGCGCCATTTTAGGTCCTCAGAATCCGCAGTCAGGATGATCCAATCACCTCCCACAGGCTGGTCGCCAAAACGAATGCGGAACCGTTCCGCTCCGACGCGTGGAGCGGCTGGCAGATCGATGCGGGTGGTGTGCGGCGTCCCGTTCTTACCAGCGGTGGCCCATTCGGCCAACAGTCGGTTCTCGATGCGAATGGTCCACAGGAGGCCTTCTTCTGTCTCGTCGAGTTCTGTCTGCCAGGCGGGCAGTTCCGCGACACAGACGGACAGCAGCAGTACGATTCCGTTCATGGCGCATTCACTCCGTTGCAAGCGCTCTGGGTGGCGAGGTCGCCGCTGTTCCATCGTACCCGCCGGCGGAATGCAGGGTAAAGACAGAAATCCGGTCCGGTCGAGACGGTCGCCGCCGGCGACCTGTTTGAGTTGCGCTAGGATACCGCCGGGGCCTCTGTCGGGCCGTCCGTTGGCGGCGGCTCCTCGTCTTGCGGTGGTTCTTCCGGTGGCGGTTTATCGCAGCCGCCATCATCCGCCTCGGCGGGCGGTTTGTCTTCCGTTTCGAAAGCCGTCAGTTCGCGGTGCAGGATGTTCAACAGCGTCTGCAAAACGGCGACGACCAGCGGTCCTACGACGATGCCGATCGGTCCCAGTGCCTGGACGCCTCCCAGGACGCTCAATAGGGCCAGCATCGGATGCAGTTGAGATTGTCCGTGAAGCACCAGGGGTTTGATCACATTGTCCGCGGCGGAAATGATGGCGAAGCCGTACACCATCATCAGGCCACCGGCCAGGTAATTTCCTTCGATCAGCAGCCACAACGCGACGGGCACCCAGACCGCCGCTGCCCCCACGAACGGGACCATGGCCAGGACCATTGTCACCAGCGTCAGCAGAAACACCGATTCCAGGCCGGCGAAGAAAAACCCCACTCCTGCCAATAAGCCTTGCACAACGGCCGCCAGCAGCGTCGCCACGACAACCGCGCGACTAATGCGGTCAAACTCGCCGATCAACTCCAGTTCGTGTCGATCATCCAGCGGCGAGAGTCGCATCACGGTTTTGGTCATTGTGGGACCATCGACCAGGAAGAAATACAAACCGACAATCATGATCGCGCCGTCAAAAACCAGACGCGCCAGGAAGGCAGCGGTCAAACCACCGATCGCGAGTAAATGGTCTCGTGCGTAGCCGATGGCTCGGCCCCGCCAGTCCGTTAACTGCTGCTCGCTGGGATTGGCCAAATCCTTGAGCCATTCTCGAAACTGGCCCCCCAGCAGCTCACGGCGAAAGTCGAGAAACTCGAGCACGGCGCCGTCGGTCGGCGGTTCGAGTCCGATGGCCTCGGTGCCGTCCTGACTGACGGTGTTGTCCTGACTGACACTGTCCGGTTCCGCCGAGGATGCGGGCTCAGCGGCCGCCGCACCGGGCGCGTTTCCCGCCGCCGGTGGGTCGGTTGTTTTGGAGAAAGCACCCAGAAACTGTTCCCATTTCTGTTCCACCCGCTGCGCCTGCCGGCCCGCCGGCGTCTCGGTATCGAGGAGATCGCGATCGCCTCGTAACAGGTTGCCCAATCGCTGCACGTCTCGATCCACTCGACCCCTCAGAGCGGAGTCGTCCCGATCCCCCGTCGCCAGTTGTCGGAGACCGAGATCCACGGCGGCGAGCTCGCTCGCGTAGTGGATCTCGAGATCGAATGTCTGGCGAAACTGAGCCAACTTCTGATCCAGCAAGTCAGTCTGTTGTACTTCGTTCACCAGATCGCGGCCTTCGAACACCGCCAGCGTGATCACCAGGGCGATCGGAAACAGCACGATCAGCATGACGGAGACGGTGGTCAATCCGGCGGCCAAACGTTCTCGTCCCTGCAGACGATTGAGCATCCAACGATGGAGTGGACGAAAAATGACAACCAGCAAGGCCGCCAGAAACAACGGCAGTACGAAACTGGCCATCACACGAAAGAACAGCGCCCCGATCACCACGATCACGGCCACCAGGACCACAAAAGAAATTACCCGCGACATGGACGGTTCTCCGTTTCGAGTCTGCCCCGCACACTGCAGACGCACTCTGGGCGCGCTCCGAGTGCAGCTGCGTCCGCGAGCTGATCGCCGCCAGCCATCTTATCGCACCTGCCGTGTACGGTCTGCGCGGCGCGATACGGACGACCTCGGGCCCTGGATTCTGCTATCGTACGGGCACGTGACTTTGGTAGGACTCTGCATACAGGAAGCGTGCCATGACCGATGATCAGTTCGATGTGATCTTGCGACATACACTCGAGGACTACCGTATTTCCCGCGGCGAAAAGCGGGTGCTCCAAGCGACTTTGGAGGAACTACACCCCGACAATCAGGACCTGGGGGTGTATCGCCACCAGGCCTTTGAAATCGCCCGCGGCGAGTTGGTCAGTCCCGAGGCGAAGGCCGTGCTCGACTGGCTCGAGGACGTGAACAAGATTCTCAAGCCGCAGGCGCCGGCATCTGTGGGGCCGGCTAGCCAGGCCTATTTCAGCCCCGACGATGATTGCCCCCGGCAGTTGATCCGGTTGTTGGGTCAGACGCGCCGCAAATTGGATATCTGTGTCTTTACGATTACCGATAATCGCGTCTCCGATGCGATCGTCGATGCGCACCAGCGCAAGCTGCAGGTGCGGATCATCTCCGACGACGACAAGGCACACGACGCGGGTTCCGACATCGGGCGTTTCAAACGGCTG
>PADE01000046.1 GCA_002702965.1 Planctomycetaceae bacterium | reverse complement strand
CCGCGAGGGCCGAGCCGCTGCGGCGCCGCCGGGGGCCGATTCCTGCACCAGCTGACCCCCGACCCGACGACTCCCGCCGCGCCATCTGCGACCACGGGGCCGCAGTGCCTCGACGCCAGAAGCTCGAGAGCCGCCTCCGCTCGCTCGTCTCCGGCACCACGCAGCCAACGAGCCATCGTCCTCCTCGCAACCGCACCGTCCGCCTTCAGATTGAGACGCCAGACAACTTGCAAGTACCGGCTGAGCTGTCCGAATTGCTGGCGGCCGGCGCCGCTGGCGATCCCGCGGAGCCACGCGGCGAGCTGCTGTTTCTGCTGCTCGACCTGCGCTTGCCCCTCCTTGTAGCGGGCGATCACCGGTTCGGAAACCAGTGCGACTTCGCTCCACGAGGCACCGGAATAAGCCGAGGCAAGCGAGTAGTAGTCGCGCGTCGGAATCGGATCGTATTTGTGGTCATGGCAACGTGCACACGCCACAGTCAGACCCAACAGACCGCGCGAGAGCGTGTCGACCCGATCGTCGAGCTCGTCCGCCGCGACCTGCTCGGGCACCGAGCCTTTGTGGTAAAAAGCACCCAATCCCTGAAAGCCGAGTCCGGCGAGCCGGCGCGTATGGTCGATCACCGGCTCCTCGAGCAGATCGCCCGCCAACTGCAACCGCACAAAGCGATCGTACGGCGTATCGCGGTTGAGCGCTTCGACCACCCAATCCCGAAAACGGTAGGCGTGCGGCCACGGGTTGGCGTAGGCCAACGCCTTATCATCGGCATACCGTGCCACATCGAGCCAATGGCGCCCCCACCGCTCGCCGTAGCGGGGCGAGTTGAGGAGGCGATCGATGACGATTTCAAAGGCGCTGGGCGAGTCATCCTGCAAAAACGCGTCGACCTCGTACGACGTCGGAGGGAGTCCCGTCAAACCAAACGTGGCGCGGCGAATGAGCTCTCGTTTGGAAGCCGGGCGGCCGACCCGCAATTGGCGTCGCTCCAGTTCAGCCAGCACGAAAGCGTCGATTTCGCGCTGCGGCCAACCCGTCTGCTGCACCGCGGGCGGCGAGTGCTTAGCAGGCGACTGGAAGGCCCAGAATACGCCCTCGGCAGCCCAATCGATGCCCCCCTCGCGCTGAGCGGGCGGCGCTTCGCGAGGACCTTTGGCACCGCCGCGAATCCACGTTTCAAAATCGGCGATCACCGCGTCGGGAAGTTTTCGTTGGGGTGGCATCTTGGGATCGCCGCGATGACTCAAAACGGCGAGGAGTTGCCCCTCCCCCGGTTTTCCAGGGATCACCGCCGGTCCGCTCTCGCCCCCACGCAGCAAGCCCTGCAGCGAGTCGAGTCGCAGTCCACCCTTGAGCTGCTGTTTCTTTTTCGCCGCTGCCGAGTGACAGCCGTAGCAGTGTTCCACCAACACCGGTCGAATCTTGGACTCAAAAAAGGCGCTCCCCTGGCGATTCGTATCGGCCGCCGACACAGCGCCGGACCACAAGAGCAACAGACCGAAGGGGACGACCCCATTTCCTGGTGGTAGGTTCCGCATCGTTACCTTCACATCAGTGGACCGGCCGTTCAAAGGGTCCGGAGGAGTCCTCTCGGGACCGGTGCCTGTCGGTACTCCACCCACGGCAGCCGGACGCCACCGCGGCAGGGACCGCGATGACCGGTCAGCCAGTGGTTGTATTATCGGTTGTATTATAAAGTGCCGGCGGGCGGCTAGTGCTGTGTCGGCACAGATCGCCCGGCGCCCCTAACCGAACAGCGACCAGAGCGGATCGGCGTTGATCAGCTGTAGCGGCTGGCCCGAAAGATCGCGAAAACGCGTTTCGCGAGGGATCCCCAGCAAATGATAGATGGTGGCAGCCACCTGTTCGGGGCTCACCGGATCGCGCGCTGGATAGGCGGCCATCGTATCCGAAGCGCCGTGAACCAACCCGCCGCGGATGCCGGCCCCGGCCAGCTGAATGGAAAAACAACCCGGCCAATGATCCCGACCGGCATTGGTATTGATCTTGGGTGTCCGGCCAAACTCCCCCAGAACCACCACCAGAGTCTCTTCCAGCAGTCCACGCTGCTGCAGGTCCTCCAACAGCGCGCTGTAACCCAGATCAAACGCCGGCATCAGCTGATCTTTGTGCTTCACGAAGTTATCGGCGTGGCTGTCCCAATGATCGGCCACACGAGCCTCGTAATCACGAGCCCAGTTGACGGTCACCAGTCGCGTTCCGGCTTCCACCAGCCGGCGGGCCAACAGGCATCCCTGTCCGAAGGGGCTCATCCCGTATCGCTGCCGAAGCGAGCTTTTCTCAAGCCCCAAATCAAACGCCCGCGCNGNNATGCGGCGCGGTGAGCAGAGCGATCGCCTGTTGCTGAAATTTATCCGCGTCTTGTAGCGATCGATTGAGATCGAGGCGCCGTCGAAGCTGGTCCAATTCTCCCAGTAGCGACTCCCGCTCGTACAACCGTGCCGGAGACAAACGCTCGGCAATCGGAAACGGATTGAAACCGGAGCGGGTGGGATCATCCCGGACGAACATCGGGTCGTAACGGCTGCCGAGATACCCGGCAAAAAAACCGGGAAAGATGTGGCCGCTGGGGATCTCGTTCCCGGGCGCGTTGAGGCTGATCCCCGAGGGCAACGCCGTCTCGCTCGGGCGCAGACGATTGATCACCGCGCCAAAGCAAGGCGTATCGTCCGGCAGGTTGGTCGGATTGGTTTGCGGACGGCGGTGACGCACGCCGGTCTGCATGTAGTGCATCGCAACGGTATGCGTGCTGTCGGGATGCGTCACGCTGCGAATCAGAGCGAATTGGTCCGCCACTTGTGCCGTGCGAGGGATGTGCTCGCTGAACTGGGTCCCCGCGACGTTCGTGCTGATCGGATGAAATGGCCCGCGAATTTCACGGGGCGCCGTCGGCTTGAGGTCCCAGACGTCCTGGTGCGCCGGAGCTCCGAACAGAAAGCAGAAAATACAGGACCGGGCCCTACCGAAACTATCCGCCGCGTCGCGCTGGAGCTGCTCCTCGGCACGCAGCAAATCGGGAAGCATCAAACCGAGCGAACTGACGCCGCCAGCCCGCAACCACGCGCGCCGCGTGAGTCCATCGCAAAGCCGTGCTGTATGGCCTCCGAGCGCAAACATCGGGTACTCCCCAAGAGATCAGCGATCCGCAGCCCGCCCCATCATAAACCGTCCCACAGGAACCGAAAAGGCAAACCGTTGCCCCGGGCGCGGTACCCATCCGCCGCACTGACAGGTTGCGGAGCGGCACGGCCGATCGATCATCCATCCAACTGGGGGGCATGGTCTACGAGCGGATCGGCGGCAAGCACCCTTGACCTGGCCACCTGTCTTTGCGTGAAATGTGGTATCCGATTCACTCACTGACTCCCTGAATGCCGATGCCCACCACCCGCTCCAGATCGAATTGCCATCCTCCCCACCACCTCTCCAGCCGAGCCTGGCGATGGCTCCCGATCGTGGTCTGGGGTGTCGCCACCTCGCTGCCCGGCGGCGGGGTGGCGCAAGAGCCCGATTTGGCTGCCCTGTCGCGCTCGTACCAGGCGGACATTCTTCCGCTGATTGCGCGCTATTGTCACGCCTGCCACGCGGGCGACCGGACCGAGGCCGAGATCGACTTGGAATCGTTCGCGACGATCGCCGCCGTACAACGGCAACCGAAAATCTGGCAGCGGGTACGCCGCATGCTCGACAGCCGTCAGATGCCGCCCAAAGATGCCCGTCAGCCGACCGACGCCGAGCGCACGCGAGTGCGGAAATGGGTCCGGCAGTACCTGGTCCATGAGTCGCAAGCGCGGGCCGGCGATCCGGGACCGGTCGTGCTGCGGCGATTGACCAACGCCGAGTACACCTACACCGTTCGCGANTTGACCGGTGTCAGCACCCTCGACCCGACCCACGAGTTTCCGGTCGATGGCGCCGCCGGCGAAGGGTTTACCAATGAGGGCGCCGCACAAGGCATGTCGCCCGCGCTCGTGCAGAAGTACTTACAGGCCGCCAAACAAGTCGCTGACCACGCGGTTCTGTTGCCCACCGGCATCGGCTTCTCGCCGCACACGACGCGGCGCGACCGCACCGACGCGATGCTGGCGCAGCTGCGCGCGTTCTACCAGCCGTTTTCCGACCTCAGCGATGGCGGGGCGGCGACCGGTCAGGCAGTCCGGGTTGACACCAAACAGGGTGGCCGGTTCCCCGTCGAACGCTACGTCGCAGCGACGCTCGCCGAGCGAACGGCCCTGCAGACCGGCCGCAAGACCCTCGCCGTCGTGGCGCGTGAGCGAGATTTAAATAGCCGTTACCTCGGTCAACTCTGGAAGGCACTCACGGACGACCAAAATCAACCCCGCGGGCTGGCACTCGATCGGGTTCGAGCGGTGTGGCACGCCGCGACCGCGGACGATTCGGCCGCCGTGGTCGCAGAGATCGCGCGCTGGCAAGCGGCGCTGTGGAAATTCAATTCGATCGGACACATTGAACGGGTAGGTGGCCCCCAAGCGTGGCTGGAACCCGTCCCACTCACGGCCCGCGAGCAGGAAATCCAATTGAAACTCCCCGCATCGGCGGTGGGCGACAGCGTGACCCTGTATCTGGTCAACGCAGATGCCGGAGACGGCAGCGAGCACGACTTTACGATCTGGGAAAATCCGCGCCTGGTGGCTGCCGACCAACCCGATCTGGCATTGCGAGACTTGAGCGGAATCCAGCAGCGGATCACGAATCTGAAACGGCAGATGTTGATCGACACGACGGTCTATCTGAGGGCGGCGTTCGAGGCTTCCAGCAGCGACCCAAAGCGCCGCAAACCGGATCTGGAAACCCTCGCTGACAAACACAAGCTCGACACCGTAGCGTTGAAAGTTTGGCTGGATTACTTGGCGATCCGAGTCGCCGAGCCGGTTCAGGTAACGGGACACTTTACCCGCAAGATGCTCAAAGGGGGCAATTACGATTTCATCAAGGGATGGGGAACCGTCGAGACCCCCTCCGTGATCGCCAACGCGTCCGATGAGGAAGTCCGGATTCCGGGCATCGCCCGGCCGCACTCGGTCCTCGCGCACCCCTCACCGACGCTATTCGCAGCGGTCGGTTGGCAGAGTCCGATCGCGGGCGCGGTGCGCGTCGAAGCGCGGCTCGCCGACGCGCACCCCGAATGTGGCAACGGACAACAGTGGTTCATCCAGCACCGCACCTCCGGAGGTGCGGGTAATCTCGCACAAGGTGATTTCGCGATCGGCGGAACGGCAACCATGCCGGCTCAGACGGTCACCGTGGGGAAGGGCGAACTGCTGTCACTGATTGTCGGCCCGCGCGGTGGGAGTCACGCCTGTGACCTGACCGAGATCCAGCTCGTGATCAGCGAGACCACGGGAGCCAAACGGGTGTGGGACCTCGCCCGGGATGTGTCGGGCGACATCCTGGCCGCGAATCCGCACGCGGACCGCCACGGCCACGACCGCACTTGGCATTTCTACAAGGGCCCGCTGGATTCAGTCGCCAAGAACCCCCGTCCGCCGGTCGCGGTCCCCGCCGGCTCGCTGTTGGCGCGCTGGCGGGCCGAAGCCGACGCGGACCGCCGAGCCGCGCTCGCCCGTCAGATACAGACCCTTGTCAGGGGAGATCCGCCAGCCGACAAAGAATCTCCNGACGCCTTGCTCTATCGNCAGATCCGCGCGCTGTCGGTAACGCCCAAACTCGCCGCGTTGCTGAAAGACGTGCCAGCCGACGAGCGATTCGGTAAGCATCCGCTGGGCCACGCCGTCAAACCTGACCAACTCGTGCTGCAGGCGCCCGCGGTCGCCGCATTTCGCGTTCCCGCCGAACTCGCGGCCGGCCGGACACTGGTCGTGACCGGCAGATTGGATCCTCAACACGGCCGGGAAGGCAGTGTCAAACTAGCGGTCGTGACCCGGGACATGAAACCGACAGACATCGCGGCTGCCAGCCCGGTCCTGGTCCACGACGGGAGCCAGGCCGAGCGACGGGTGGCTGCCCATTTCGCTGCCTTCCGTGCGCTGTTTCCGGCGTCGCTGTGTTACGCTCGGATTGTCCCGGTCGACGAGGTCGTCACGCTCACCTTGTTTTACCGCGAGGACGAGCACCTGCAACGAGTGATGCTCGACGATCAGCAAATCGCGACGCTCGATCGGTTGTGGGATGAGCTGCTGTTTGTCAGTCAGGAACCGCTCGCGTACCAGGTCGCGTTTGAACAAATCCGTGAGTTCGCCACCCAGGATCGCCCCGACCTGGTCAAGGCCTGGGCGCCGCTCGTGAAAGGCGTCGACGCCCGCGTCGACGCCTTCCGCAAGCGGCTCGTCGAGACCGAAGCGGTACACGTCACGGCGCTACTTCAGTTCGCCGAGCGCGCTTGGCGCCGACCGCTGACCGCGGTCGAACGCGAGGGAATTGACGGTCTCTATTCCCGCCTGCGTAGCGCCGAGATCTCGCACCCTCAGGCAGTCCGGCTTACGTTGTCACGCGTGTTAACCTCCCCCGCCTTTCTCTATAAACGTGAGCAGACCGGCCCCGGAAAAAAAGCCGCTCCCGTCACGGATTATGAACTCGCAACCCGTCTGAGCTACTTCCTCTGGTCGTCGGTGCCGGATGAACCGCTGCGGCGCGTCGCGCGAGACGGCGAACTCAGCGACCCGCGGCAGCTGCGCGCGCAGGTGCGCCGCATGCTGGCGGACGACCGTGTACGGCGGATGGCAATTCACTTTGCCTGCCAGTGGCTGCACCTCCGCGGTTTCGATGAACAGGCTCAGAAGAACGAAAAACTGTATCCGGACTTCGTTGCGCTGCGCGGAGAAATGTACGAAGAGACCGTCCGGTTCTTCGAACACATGTTCCGCAATGACGGATCGATTCTCGATTTACTCGACGCGGACCACACGTTTCTCAACGAATCGCTGGCACAGCACTACGGAATCGACGGCGTTCTCGGTTCCGAGTGGCGCCGTGTCGCAGGGATGCGAGCCGCGGGCCGCGGGGGCATCCTCGCAATGGCGACATTACTGAGCAGCCAATCGGGAACGTCACGGACCAGCCCGATCCTGCGCGGGAACTGGGTTTATGAGACCCTGCTAGGTGAGCATTTGCCGCGGCCCCCCGCCAATGTTCCCCAGTTACCCGACGCCGTGCCGACGGGTTTGACGGCGCGTCAGCTCATCGAGCGGCACAGCAGCGTGCCCGAGTGCGCCACTTGCCACGCCCGGATCGATCCCTACGGCTTCGCCCTGGAACAATTCGATACGGTGGGCCGGCTCCGCTCGCAGCGCGTGGATACCCGCACGACCCTCCGCGATGGAACCAAAATCGAGGGCTTGGAGGGACTCCGCAAGTACCTGTCCACAGAGCGCCGCAACGATGTCGTCAGACAGTTCTGTCGCAAACTGCTCGGCTACGCGCTGGGCCGGGCGATCCAGCTCTCGGACGAGTCGTTGCTAACGGAGATGGAGGGTATACTGAAGGCGCACAATTACCGATTCGGCGTCGCCGTCGAGTCGATTGTCACGAGCCGACCATTTCGCGAAATTCGCGGTCGTCAGTCGGAGCCCGATTGACGATACACTAAGGGACGTTGTCGAATCACCCGTGTCAGGACCGGAGCCATCGAAATGACCATCCATCATCTTTCACGCCGCACCATGCTTCGTGGACTCGGAGTCACGATGGCGCTGCCGTGGATGGAATCTTCGCGGGTCTGGGGTGACGAGTCAAAAGAGTCCGGCCAGGCCAGTTCGGCACCGACGCGGATGGCAATCCTGTTCGCCGGCTGCGGGTTCCACAAGCAAGAATGGTGGGCCACAGGGGAAGGCTCGTCGCTTGAACTCGGTAAGGTGCTGGCACCGCTCAACGATTTTCGTGATCGCCTGACGTTCATCCGAGGCCTGTACAACGAACAGGCCCTCAAGGGCAACATCCACAGTTCTCAAACCGGCAATCTGCTCTCGGGGGCGCCTCTGTCGGCGGGCGGATCGATTCGTTCTGGAACGAGTGTGGACCAGGTCGTCGCGCAGCACCTCGGGAACCGGACCAAACTCCCGAGCCTGGTCCTGGGCTGCGAAAAAGCCAATCCGTCGGTGCACAAGAACTACTCGATGCTCTACAGCTCACACGTTTCTTGGAGCAGTCCGACCACCCCCACTCCGTTGGAAGTGTATCCGGCGCTCGCGTTCGACCAACTCTTCAAGGACACGGCCCAACGCGGCGACAAGAGCGTGCTGGATGCGATCCTGGCCGATGCCAGCGACTTCCGACGCAATATCAGCCGTTTGGATCAGCAGAAACTGGACGAATACTTGAATTCTGTCCGCGAAGTCGAACAGCGGATCGCGCGGGCGGGAAAACGTGGCGAGCTACAGGGGTGGCGGCCTACGTTAACCAAACCGAATATTGCGCGACCGGCGGACGGGTACCCGCAAGACATCGTCGAACACATGCGGCTGATGTGCGACATCCTGGTGCTCGCCTTCCAAACCGACACCACGCGGGTCTGCACACTGAAACTCAACAACGACCACGGTACGCTCCGCTTCCCCCATCTCGGTGTGGACTACATGATCCACCATCTGCTGTCCCACAGCGACACCGACGACTGGCTGAAAGTCAACCAGTTCTTCCTCGAGCAGATGGCCTACATCGCTCGGAAACTCGATGGCATTCAGGAGGGCGAGCGCACCGCACTGGACAACTCGATGCTGATGCTCTGTTCGAGCATGCTCACCGGTCATCACGACGCCTCGCAGTTGCCCGTGGTGATGCTCGGCCGCGCCGGGGGCCGTATCCGCGGGGGACAAAACCTCGATTATCTCGGCCAATCCGATCGACAGATGTGCCGCCTGTACCTCACCATGATGGACAAAATGGGAATTCAGCTGGATCGTTTTGGGGACGCCACAACACGGCTCCAAGAGGTGTAGTGGTCCGGTGTAGTGGTCCGGTGTAGTGGTTGGGTGTCTGTCTGGCCCGTGAACAGACAGCCGCTCGGGCGCAGCGTACGGCCGAGACGATCTAGTCGGCCTCTACCGCGCCCCCGATCTCGGTCAACTCGTAGTGGTCGACTTGGGAGCCCTGGGCATGCCAGATCTGGTTTGGTTTTCCGGGAACAAAGTCGAAGCCTTCCAGGTGCATGCGATTCTCGGCGATCGCCCAGACGCGGACCGGATGCTGCACCGCCTCGGTAAGCTCGTCGGGCAGGTCGAACTCAAATAGCCCATCCCGGTCGCCAAACGTGTGGATCGAGTACAATTTTCCCCCGACGATGCGCACCCCCTGTGAGAAGTGCATTCCGCCCGGATAGCGGAAAACACCATCGCGAACGATCTGATCACCCTCGAAACGGTAGCGGTGAATCCCGAGGTCGCTGAGGTCGCCGACCCACAGATGCCGACCGTCAAAACAAACCGGGTCGATCCAGGTGACATCCTGGCTGATGTCCCAGGTCTTGACCACCGCCAGATCGGTTGCCCGAATCTTGGCGATCACCGAGCGGTCCAGTCGTGGATCGTGCTTGCCGTTTACCGGTCCGTGCAGTAGGCCGGCCCACACAAAACCTTCGTGGTAGTCAATCGCTCCCACATGATTGACCCCGGCAACGCGGATCTGCTTTTCTTCCAGGAAACGCCAGCCGGTGTCGTAGCGGATAATCGACCTCGAAGTTGACGTGAAGTAGTTCCGGGGGGTCAATGCCAGGCCCTGTTGTGCGGCGCCCTTGATGAGTTTCGTTTCACCGATCAGCGTGGAACGCGGCCGGGAAAGCCCCTTCTGTTCGAGACGCGAGTGGTACTCCGGTCGAAGCCGCGAAATACCAGACCGATCCGCCACTTTCAACATCGCGGCAACACGGTCGACCAAAGGGAACTCGACGCCCGCGGCAAACAGAGCGGCCACTTTGTCTGCTTCATTGGCGCAGCAAAAGTTGATGCGAATGCGACGCGCTCGCAGCTGGCGGGTGTGCGCCGGGTCAACCGAGTCCCCACCAATGAGCTGAATAAAATCAGCCTTCATCTCGATTGTCTCGTTGACGTACTGCAACGAATTGCCCTGACGCTCCATGTTGCAAATCTTGATCCGCGGCTCCACGCGTTTCGCGGCCTGGGCTGCGGCAGCTCCACACGCCAGAAACGCTTGATGGAGACGCCGCTGCGCAACGATCTTGCGTGTGACCTTCTCGGCCAGTTCCACCTCTCCCTTGAGATGCACGTTCAACCAGATGTTATCGGGCATGATCGCCAGGGCTCTGTCGAGTGTCGGAATCGGTTCACCCTTAAAGCGATCCGATTTCCACGAACCGGCATCCAGTTTCTGCAGTTCCGCCAACGTCAGCGCCGACACCGGTCCCGCGCCGTCGGTCGTGCGGTCTACGGTCGCGTCATGTAACAGCACCAACTGCCCATCTCGAGTCAGCGCGACATCGAACTCGATCATCTGGGCGCCCAGTCGAATCGCTTCGCGGAATGCGGTAATCGTATTCTCCGGATGCGTGTCACTGGCTCCTCGATGGGCGCAGATTCCACGCACCGGCATGCGCTGGGAAAGCGCCTCGACCGGTGGGGCCTCCTGATCGGCGAAACTTGTGGCGGCAACGTAGCCCGCCAACAGCGACACGATCCAGACCTGTTGTCTACACACGTTGGCGGCCCTCCTCACAAACAGCATCTCGAAAGCCTCGCGGTAACCCGCTC
Organism: Planctomycetaceae bacterium; assembly: GCA_002702965.1. Classification (GTDB taxonomy): domain Bacteria; phylum Planctomycetota; class Planctomycetia; order Pirellulales; family Pirellulaceae; genus UBA9264. Next base: position 62,939 of record PADE01000046.1, on the reverse strand, counting down.
ACCCGTCCACCGCGAACAGCCGCGTTCGCGGGGAACACGTCTGCTCAGTGGGGTAGCGTCTGAGCGGCACTGCAGCGCGTTGAAGCGCTGTGAACGTTTGTGGTAGATACCGGTGGGCGGGACCGCTGTCAACCGACCGTACGAGAAAGGGCGACCACCGTCAGCGGGCCTGGTCTGCCCGCCACCCCGGTCGGCGACCTGTATCACCACAACGGACGGACGGCGGCGCTAGCGGGTACGGCGCCAATTCCGTGATCTCCGCGGTGCGGACGAAACACTCCGCGGGAGCCACCAGGGGGTCAGCGGACCAACTCCAAAGTGCAGGCCGGCCGCGCACGCATCATCAACGCCGCGTGGCAGTAATAGGGATACACGCTCCACTCGACACAGGCGATCAGATCGGGCTTGCCATCGCCGTCCAGATCACCGGGCCAGGGGTGCGGCCCGTGGTTGGTGATGCGGATNGGCTCGCCGAAACAGCGCATCGTCTCCGGACTCGCGAAAACGGCGGATTCCCGGGTCCCACGATTGCGGAGCAGATAAATGCTACCCCCCTCACGCGTCCCGTGATGCGAACCGGCCACGCTGTAGATCAAGTCCTGCAACCCATCGGCGTCCCAGTCCACGGCGCGCAGCGACTCGGTCCAGTGCTTGCCGCGCTCGAGAATCCGATCGTCGAGAGGCCGCCCATCCGTCAGCTTCAACGTCCGCTCTCGACGCAGCTGGAGTCGATCTTTGGCGACGCGATATTGAGCAAACAACGTCACCTGTCTGCGAAATCCATCCAGTGTGACCAGGTCCATGAGGCCGTCACCCGTGAAATCGGCGAAGGCCGCACCGGTCCGCCAAAAGAAGGGGCGCTCAGGTTCCAGCGGGTAGACACCGTTGTTCGAATTCGGATCGTTGGCTCGGCGCTGTGACTGTGCGCGCAGCTCGGGGGAATCCGGGAAACCGTCGCAGAGAATCTGGTGGCGACGATCGAAACGCGGCCGCCCGGCCGTTCCCGTGTTCGGATACCAGTACAGCCGATTGGTTTCGTTGGGCAGCATCAGATCGCGCAGCCCGTCGCCATTCCAGTCGACAAAGTCCGGGTAGAGATACCCCATGTTGTGGCCGTTGTCGGGCGGTCCCAGGAGGTCGTTTCGCAAAAACTCGATCGGATTTCCAGCCGCCATAATACGTTGGGGTTCGGAGAACGCGGGGCGAAACGGTGTCCCCTGATTGAACACGATCCGGGGTCGACCGTAACCGTCACCGATCAGCAGATCCGAATCCCNATCCTCATCCCAGTCGCACAGGCAGGGCCACGCCTGATCGCTGAGCGCCAGTACCGCCGAGGGTGATTCCGCGCGGCCGCGGTACTCGAAACGCGGGCGGCCTTCGGCGTCGGGCCGCGCAACCACCTGCTGGTAGACGTGGATCTGCTGAAAACGGGACTGCACAAGCAGCAACCGTCTCTCCCCCACTGGGGCGGCTGCCACCATCGTGCAGTCGGTTCGAGGAATNCCANCGATCGGCTGGGGTGACGAAAAGACGGGCGGATGACCACCCAGATTGCGTCGCCAGACCAATCGCGTTCCCGCCGTAACGGGTCTTGCGGCGAGACAGATCGAGTCGGCCCGTCCGTCTCTATCCAAATCGCTAAAGCAACTTCCCACGCCAGCGTCGATCTTCACGCCGCCGGCCGGTTGGAACGGCCATCCCGGCCCGCGGTTGCGGATGTACTGGTCCCCGATCACCAGATCCAGCGCACCGTCTCCGTCCAGATCGACCGCCCGACAAAGATCGTATCCACCGACGGGGATCGAACCGCCCGCTACGTACACACAGCCGCCACTCGCGTTCCGGTCCTCGGTGCCGAGGTAGAACTCCACCACCTTCGCGCCAGCTCGCGCGTAGACGAAATCGGGATGTCCGTCACCATTGAAGTCGGCCCAGGCGCTACTGTTATAGTGGTGCGAGAAATCGCGAACTTCCACGGCGCCTTGGTGTCGCCGATAGCGGACCCGGTGCAGGTCGCCAAACCACCAGGGCTCTTGCGGGTCGCCAGCCGGATAGAACACCNCCCCGCCGGTGGGCGTTCCGGGCCGATAAAAGTAGTTCCAGGTTCCTACCAGATCCGGTCTGCCGTCACCCGTGACATCGTGCAAACCCATCGACTGGAACAGCGTGATCGGTGCTGGGCGACCCGTGTTGTAACGCAGCAAATCTCCCACCCCGATCAGCGGTGTGTAGGTCTGTGGTCGTAGCTGGGGCTGTTTGGCAACCGTGCGAAACCGAATCTCAAATTGACGATGATCCGGCGCGGTGGCAACCCACTGTAAACGCCCGCGATCGCCGTACGCAAACTCCTCGTGATACGCAAACGGGATGCGTTTACCCGTCGCCAAATTGATCACCTCGATTGAATTCGTATCGAGGACGCCGACACCACCCGCCTCGCGAATCCAATCCGAAAAGTTGATGTCTGGATCGAGCGGGGTGTTCGCAAAAGAAAGCGGTGTCGTGACGGTCAGTCGCAAACGCAACACGGGCGTTGCCGCGGCAAGCGAGCCGCTTGCAAACGCTACAAACAGGCCGAGCACCCGAGCGCAAAACCACGCCAGCGGCTTGTTCATGGTTTCCCGCTCCGCGGTCGCACAACGTACACCGGGATCTGCGTCGCAGCTCGATTGAAGCCATCGTCGACCGCGTGCACTGTGATCCAGTGGTGACCCGAGCGTTCTCCACGAAGGTCCCACACGTAATCCGGGTTGTCGGTTTCCGCGACCAGCCGGTTGTCGACGAACCAACGGTAAACGGTCACTTGGCGATCCGCTTTGGCAGTCGCCTCGGCGCGGACCGCAACGTGAGGGCTCGTGAGTGTGGCCTCAAATGCGGGTTCCAGAATCGTCACTTCCGGGGCGGGTTCGACGAAGTGCTTGCGCGCCAGCCGATCGCAGGCGATGGCCAACTGCTCACCATTGACTCCATAAAACCCAATGCCCGGCATTTCGGGTGCGTAACGGCGCAGTTCGCCGATCAACGCGTCGATCTTTTCTGGCGTCAGCGCATGACCAGGGTGATAATTCTCGGGCCGACAGATGTGGCCGAGCATGACCACGTGCCGTTCGATCGCCCCAAACTTGCGGGCCGTGTCGATTCGCTTCTTGATTCCCTCTATGCCGATCGCATAACCCCGTAACGGAAACTGCTTGTGTGTGCTGGTGTAGCCCTCTTGAATCAGCAGATCGATGTGTCCGTCACCGGCCGCCTGCGACATCTTTTCCTCGCCCCGATAATAGTAGGCGGAAAACCGCTGAGGAAAATGTCGCTCGGCAGCCCGAAAGGCGTCCACCAGCCAATCCAGTTGCGCGCCTTGCAAGTTCGACTCGTGGCCACAGAAACCGACCGTATTCGTTTTGGCGACATTCGTGTAGTAGTTCGTATAGGACTCCGCAGTCGGCAGCCAGTCGATCGGCCCCCCTTCCGCCCAGCTCAAATTGGCAACGCCGCGTGGTGCCAGCCAGACCCCTTGCCCACTGTAGGTGGTCATATTAATCGTCGGCAATCGGCGCCACTGCTGGCGGCTCCCCGCGTTGTAGTAGACCATGTAATAGGGGTCTTTGACGGGCGCCAACGCGGCCGAGGGATACAGCGCCAACGCTCGCTGTTCCGCCTCCTCTGGTAGCGGCACCTGTCCCTCCATGTCGATGATCAGCGCGGGCCGCAGGCTCTCCTTCGCCTCCGAAGCAGCACACAACAGCGACCAGCTGCCCTGGTCAGGTGCCCCGAAAATGGCCGGGCTCGCGGACACCATCAGACCCCGATTCGGCATCCCATGGTACAGCCAGCGTGCCAGCACCTCGGTGATCTCAAACTCCACAACCCCAGCCTTACAGATGACCCTTCCGGTCTGTAATTCCTTTCGCATCGTGTACTGGATGTTGGCGAAACCAGCGCGTTGAGGCCATCCGGTTTTGTCGCCGAGGGGTGACAACGCCGTGGCGCGCGTATTCCACCGCGTCACGGCGGGTGCGACCTGGGTGACCTTCCGCTGAGGATTTTTTGCCTGCAGTACGTGCAGACGCAGGACGGCTTTCCGCACCCGCGCAAACCGCATCGCGTCGACCGAGCTGAGGTCGAAACGCATCAGAATGTGATCGTACGCGGACCAGGCGCGACCATGGCCTGACAGCGTCGGCTCGGAAAATGAGGCTGTCCCATCGGTGCGCACCCAGCCATCGACCACCCGATCCACTCCACGGATTACGACCCGGGTCGTGTCGGGGGGAGGGTCACCGGCGGCGAACGACAGGGCCGCGCTCAGAACGGTGGAAAGCACACACAAAGTCATTACCGTTTTCATCATCAAAATCTCCAGGCTTGCAAACGTCGACGGGAATCGTAAGCCGCCCAACCGCACCCAACGCATGACGCTAGAGCATTCGATGCTACAGGATAATGTGCTTCGTGGTCTTCAAAATGGCCTCAATCGTGTTCGCTCCAGAACGTTTCCCGGGCCAGTCACGCTTGTTGCCGTGCCTCCATTTCTCGTATCCGTCAGTGACTTCTCGGTTCTTCAGTTGCAAGCGCACGCGCAGCGGAAACGGGACTAGGTAGGGGCGGTATCGATCGATCCGCGCGACCGCTCGGCGCGCACCCCGGGCGATGGCCGGCTGCGTGGTCTTCGGCGGATCGAGTTCGACACGACCATCGGCCCCCTTGCGTTTCACCGACACGGCGACCACCTCCGGGCCGAGCAACGCGTGTACTTCCCGACACAGGCCGGTGCAACCGGTCGCCATGATGATCGGTACACGGTGGTTGTTCCCGGCGACGATCGCGTACGCGGCCACTTCTCCCCCCTCGCGGTCGTTGAACCAGTAGCGGCGGCGGCGGCCGCTCGACCAAGTGTGCGCCAAGACGGCGTCGCGGGCACCTTCCATGGCATGAAATCCAACCAACATCACACCCTGGAAACTGGAATCCAGCCCGTGCAACAAACCCCCTCCGCCGGGCAACAACACGGCCCGCGGGTCAAGTCGGCCGCGAATCAAATTCTGATCCCGAAAACCATCGTCCTTGACATACACGCCCGTCGCGCCGGCCGCAAAACACCCCGCGATCGCCGCATTGACATCGTCGGTCAGCAGCTCCCGGNAGCGCCGTGCTTTGGGATCGCTCGGCTTGAGGTTGCGGGCCCAGTACTCGTTGACTCCGGTGGGGCCTTCGCTGTCGACCGCAATATAGATCTTCAGACTGTCCGAACCGGTCGAAACGCGTTTTCGGCCTCTGACCCCTGTGANGGTGACCTCGAGTTCCTCTAAGAACGGTACGTGGGCCCGGGTGGCTTTCGTTTTCAACACCACGCCGAGTTCGTTCTCACCGCGGAGCGGAGGACATGCAGACAGATCTATTTCAAACCGCTTCCCCGGGAGGCCGCTACGACGTTTGCCAGCGGGGAAACGCTGTACACGCGTCTCTTCAATTGGCTCGCCATTGACGTCGATGGCCACCTGGTCGGTGTCTTCGAGGCGATAGATCCAGAACGTAAGGCGGCCCGTAAGCACTTCCCCGTTGCGTCCATCCGCCATCCGAAACGGAAAACCTAGCCGCTTTCCGACTCGGTTCTCAGCGAACATCAGTGTGGGGCTATTCGGCTGACCCAGCGGACTGAAGCCCTCGTCGTACCAGGGGTAGTTGCGCACCGGAGGTTTCCGGGACGAGATTCCCTTGCTCATGGGCAGAAAACGATAGGTCCGAGTTCCGGCCCAGACGCGCTCGATACTGCTGACAGCATGGGTCCAGGCCTCGATCCGTTTGCGTTGTTCCGGCGCAGCGGTCACTTCGCGGCCGAAATGGATCCCCACGTTCCAAAACGAAATACTGTCGGCTCCGTAGGTATAGAAGTTGGCGGCCGCGCCCCGGGCCTCAGCCGTGTTGAGCAGCATGCTGACATAGCCGGCCGCGTGTTTCGCCGACTGCGCGGTTCCTCGGTCCAGCGGGATCGGCGGACCGGCCGTAAAGGTGCCGATCATGTTGCCCATCGTCACGATCGTATCGACGCCGGCCGGGCGGGTGAACGTTGCGAACTCACCGACGGGAAGTTGCGGATCGGTGTTGTTCCAGGTCGAGATGACGATGAAGTCGATCCAGCCTTCCTTGACCCACGTCTGGATATCGACCCCAGCCAGCCAGCAGGCGTGCAGCGACTCCGGCACGCGAACTCCCAGGGTCAGCCGCTCCCCATTTTTCCGCTTGCGCCCCGAGGCGTCCATCATACGCCGAATTTGTTCGACGTAACGGGTCATGATCGGGGCCTTTTCGCGACCCTGGTCACGGGGGAAGTGTTTGGCCCAGCGGACAAAATTCAACTCCAAACCGTCGACCGGGTAGTCGGTAATGATCTCCCGCATGATCCCCATGCGGTGATCACGGACCGCTTCGATCGAATAGTCCAGCGCCGTTTCGTTGGTCCGACCGTCGGGCTGTTGGATCACATACTCGGGGTGATCGATCGCGAACTGCGGACAGAGTTCGTCAAAGACGTTGAGCCGGCTGTGGTGGGTATCACTCATCCGGATAGCGGCCAACACCTCCTTCCCCTTGGCTTGCATGTGCTCGGTAACCAGGCGCAGCGCATCGGTACCCTGTCGCTTGAGCGCGCGCATGGCCCTGATGTAGACGTGGTCGTCCGTCTTGCGCCGGGCACCGTACTCCTCTCCCGCCTTCGTGTCGTAAAAACAGATGTCTGGCGTACTCGCCAGAAAGACGAAGGTAGAAAACGCCACGGCCGCCGATTCCCGGTCGAGCCATGCCTTGATGAAGGGAGCCGGGTCCTCTCCGGGCGCCTCGCGCAAGACTTGCGCATCGTCGTTGAAGACCGTGCGCGGTTGCCGTTTGGACGGATCCGCGGCCGCGGAGCTGATCGTCAGTCCGACCAGCAGCAATCCCAAACCGGCGTTGCCAACTTGCGTCATTGCATTCTCTCCCACGCCGTATCTGCGAAGCCAGGTCCCTGTGGACCCGCACCATGCCATCGGCATCATCGGGTATCCTCACCTGCGATCGCATGGTGACCGTTGTGAAATCCCACCCGCGGCTCCCTGGCAACCAGGTTCGTCGATTCGTCTCGATCCCATGTCTTCACTGCGACAGAGGCTCCCGTGACTCAGTCGCACCGATAACCGTACAGCCAGCGAGCGGTGGTGGCCCCGACGTTGCGAGCTGAGTGGACAGCCCCGGCGGGAATCAGCAGTTCTTCACCCGCGGGTGGACGACGCGCGCAACCCTCGACTTCAAACTCCATGACCCCCTCCAAAACCAGCACCAGTTCGTCGGTAGCGTGCGTAAAATCCTCCCACCGTTGGCCCACGGGATCAGCCCAAACGTCGCAGCTAAAACCCCTGGCCGACCATTCGGTGGCGATCTGATCGCGGTTCACCATACGTCTCTCTACGCACGCGGTCGAGTCCCTCAGAACACACTCCATTCTGCGTTCCGCTGCGATTTGCAGCCGACGCAGGGCCCCAGCTCCGTTTCCCGACTCCCCGACCATTGCCAACACGCGTTATCGAGCCCGCGCTCCCCCCCCCCGACAGCGGCTGGGAGACGCCGCGGTGGGTCACTTGCCCACCACGCCCAGCTCGGCGATCGAGGCCCACGGCCCACCATTCACTTCAGACAAAATGCGCAAACGCACATACCGTCCGCGCACCCCATCGCACGCCGCTTCCTGTGCAGCTCGCGATTTCTTGAACACCGTCGTCACGATCGGCTCACCGAACCCGTCGGGCGCCGCCGCGACGGAAAACTCGCACCGGGCAATCGCTCCATTCCAGCCTCCATCCTGCCGTGGTAAATAGCGGAAACCGCGGATGACGCGTTCGCGACCCAGATCAATGACCAGTTCGTGGGGGTGCTTTGCCAGTTCCGCCCGAAATTGCGTGTGCCAATGCGTCCGTGGATCGCCGTCGATCGCGTGGGCCGCCAGCCGCCGATTAAAGCGTGATTCACTGCTGACGCGGAGCACCTTCCAACCGCGGCGAGGGATTAGGCCCTGCTTCGGCAAAGTATTGACTTTGCGTCGCACCGGGCGTCGTCTGCCCCCAAATTTGGCGCGGCGATCCTTCTCGTGGAGCGCGCGATCGGCGAACACGCCTTCCTTGACCGGCTCGTGCGCCCGCTGCGCCATCGCCTTCAGCCGAGTGAGCAGCTGCGGCTGCGTAGTCGCCAGGTTGTTTCGCTCGCTCGGATCACGACCGAGATCGTACAACTCCCAATCGCGTTTTCTGCCGGGCTGAATCGCCTTGAAGTTCTGCACCCGGACGGCGGTCTGCCCGGAGAGCTCCCAATACAAGTAATCGTGCTGCGGCTGCTGGCGTTCTGCCGTCGCTGTCCCCAGTAGTGTGGGGACAACCGACAGACCGTCGACGTCCTCGGGAATCGCCGCACCGGCCAGTTCGGCGAGCGTCGGCAACACGTCTGGAAAATACCAGAGTAGATCGCTGACGCCCCCGGACTTCACGCTGTCAGGCCAGCGGGCGATCATCGGAATCCGTAATCCACCCTCGTAGAGGTTCCCTTTCTTTCCCCGGAATTCGACCCCCGTGGTGGGATCGACATTCGCCCCGTGGAACCCGCGGGGATGCTCGACATCGCGAAAGTAATCATTGCCACCGTTGTCACCACAGAAGAAGACGATCGTCTTCTTTTCCAGGTTCAAGGACCGCAACAAGTCCAGCAGTTGGCCCACCTGCCGATCGACCATCGTGACCATCGCAGCGTAGCGCCGGGCCGGCTCAGGCCAGGGCTGGTCCCGATACGTTTTCCAGGCCGGATCGCTGTCGGGGATGTTGAACATGCCGTGGGGTGGGGTGATCGGCAGGTAACAGAAGAACGGTCGCTCCTGATTCTGACGGATAAAGTCCATCGCCCCTTTGACGATCTCGTAATGTGCATAGGTCTCGCCTTGGCTGCCACCGCGATTGCCCGCCAGCGGCACCTCGGCACTGTTACGAACGAGATAGGGAGGGTAGTAACTGTGGGCGTGTACCTGGTCGTAGTAGCCCAAAAACAGATCGAAACCGTGCTTCTCGGGAACGCCTGTGGAACCGCGACCTCCGCACCCCCACTTGCCGAACCCGCCCGTGGCGTAACCCGCTCCCTTGAGCAGCGAGGCGATCGTCAACTCGTCCGCACGCAGCGGTGTGCCGCCGCCATTAGAACGGACCGACGTGTGACCACTGTGCTTGCCGGTCATCAAGCAGCAACGGGTCGGGGCGCATACCGATGATCCCGCCAATGCCTGCGTGAAACGGATACCCTCGCGGGCCATACGGTCGATGCGGGGAGTCCGGATATGCGGATTCCCCATGCACGACAATTCGTAATAACCCAGCTCATCCGCCATAACAAACACGATGTTGGGACGGTCCGCCCCCACCGCAAGCGGTACGGCCGAACCAATCAGCGACAAGACCGACAACAAAATCCGCATGAATGCTCCTTCGTCAATAGGGCGGCGACCGGAACGGTCGGTCTGGTGCACTAGTTGCCAGCCGCCTTGCGGCTGAGTAGTTCGATCATCGCCTTACCCATCCCCTCGCCAATCAAGAGGTAGGTCTCGGCGTTTTGATTCCAGTGGTAGCCTTGACCGGAGGGAGAGACTTCTGGCGGACGGTGAAACTTCTGGGTCGCAACGAAGGCCACGTTTTCCCGAAACTCTTCGTACCGGGCAACCGCAGCCTGGGCGCGCATCAACGAGAGCGCGCGAGGGTGCTTTTCCCCGGGACCATGCATGCCCGTTTCCGCGATCACAAAAGGCAGATTCACGATGCCCAGATCGCGGCGCACATCGCGAATGAAGTGGGCCAGGTTCTGCTCGTATTCGTCGTTGAACGCCTGGTTCACGCGATCGTTCCATCCCTGGTGCCAACCCATGCCGGCGATTTGATAACCACGCCCATCGTACTCCGGAAAGTGCTTCTTGAGTGTCTGTAAGACGTTCCGCACATGCGTCAACATCTGTCGGTAGTAACGCCCCAGAGTCTGCGGGTCGCGCCGAATCCGAGCCGCCAGTTTTTCGCCGACCGGGTAGGTAATCGCGCCCGCGCTGGGCGGGCGAAAGTCGACGGCCAGAGATTTTCCGCCCCAGGCCGTCTTGATCAGCAGTACCTGCTCCTCGAAATAATCACCGACGACGTGACCGAACTGCAACTCGGGTCCGATCCGCCCGGGCCGAGCGCCATAGTCGGGCGTGAGGTTGCCCTGGCGATCGATGAACCAGATCCAGACGTCGCGGCGAGCAATCCAGCGGTGGTCCCCATCGACCAGATGCTGGAAACGCTTCACTGTGGGTCCCTCTCGGACCAGGTACTCGAGACTCCCCTGACCCCGATTCCGCTTGGGATCAGCGGGAACGATGCCGTGTCCCTGCATGTTGGATTGCCCGGCCAGGATGAAGACCTTGAGCGGTCGCTGCCCGAGCGCCGATCCAGGCGACAACCCAATCAGACAAACGACCACTAGCAAACAGCGAAAACGGAACATCATGAGGCACTCCCGGAATGATCCCCGGCCAACTCAGCGGTCACAAACTACCCCCATTAAAAACAGGAACCGGTGGTCCGCCAACCGTGGACCCCGACAACTCGGTGGGGAAATGGGGCACCTGGATCGCGTCTGCCCCTGCCAATCGGGCGGTTCCTCGAGCATCCACAGATACCGACGGCATCGCTCCCGGCGATTGGCCGCCAAGCGACTTTCACCAATAATAACGGAGATTGAGCGTAAAGGAGAAAACGTGTTTCAGGCTGTCCTGGTCGTCTGTCTGTGCGGTCCGCTAGTGGCGCCCCAACAGCGCGACCTGTTCGAACAACGGGTCCGCCCGCTCCTGAGCGCGAACTGCGCCGGCTGTCACGGCGCACAGAAACAGCGCGGAGGTTTGCGGCTCGACTCGCCGGCGGCGATCGAGCGGGGCGGCAAATCGGGTCCGGTCGTGGTTCCCGGCCAACCCAACCGAAGTCGGCTCATCCTAGCGGTACAGCGCCGGGGTGACCTGAAGATGCCACCCGACCGGCCGCTGAGCCAGGCCGAAATCGAAACGCTCACACAGTGGATCAAAAGCGGTGCGACCTGGCCGGATTACGCTGCGCAGCAGGGACCACCGAATCGTGAATCGGTGGACGCCATATTTACGGACGAAGAGAGGCAATACTGGGCGTTTCAGCCGGTCCGCTTTCCCCGCCTGCCAGTCGTCCAGTCGGGTACGCAGCCACGGACGCCCGTCGACCCTTTCATCCTCCGAAGGCTCACCGCGGAAGGCCTGGCGACGACTTTGCCGGCCAACCGGCGGCAGCTCATCCGCCGGATCTATTTTGACTTGCTCGGTCTGCCTCCTCCTGCCAGCGAGGTCGCCGCGTTCGTCGGCGACCGGTCCCCAACCGCTTGCGAGGAGCTCATCGACCGACTGCTCGCCTCGCCACATTACGGCGAGCGGTGGGGTCGTCATTGGCTCGACGTGGTGCGCTACGCCGATACCACGGCCAACGATGGCAACTACATCATGCGTTACGCATACCGCTACCGCGATTACGTGGTCCAAGCACTCAATGACGACCGACCCTACAACCGCTTCATTCTCGAACAACTGGCGGGGGATCTGCTGGCCCCAGACGACAACCCGGGGCGCGATCACCAACGCATCATCGCGACGGGTTTTCTTTTGCTGGGCCCCAAAGCGTTGGCCGAACAGGACAAAAAACAGCTGTTGCTCGACATCGCCGACGAGCAGATCGACGTCACCAGCCGCGCTTTCCTCGGTCTGACCGTTGCCTGCGCGCGCTGTCACGACCACAAATTTGATCCCATTCCGACCGCCGACTACTACTCGTGGGCGGGAATCTTTCGCAGTACGCGGGTCATGTCCGACACCGCCTTTGTATCGAAGTGGCTGGAACGGCCGCTCAGNCCGGTCAAGCGGCCGGCCCCGATGTTTCTGGTCGAGCCGACCGCGGCGCTCAACTTGGCGCGGCGTGGAACCGCCCGCCAGTCTACCGAAAATGCCGGCAATTTCCCCGCCGACCACGCCATCGACGGCGTCCCCGGGAACTTCAGCCACACGGCCGACGGCGACCCCTCACCGTGGTGGGAGGTCGCGTTGGCAAAACCCTCGCCGATCCGTCTGATCACCCTCTGGAATCGCACCGATTGCTGCGCTTCGCGGTTGTCGAATTTCCGAGTGCGGGTGCTCGCTGCAGATCGCCAGGAGGTCTTTCGGCACGACTTCTTTACCGATGGGAAAAAATTTCCCCCAGCCAACCGGGGCTTCTACATCGAGTTACCCGCGGGGATCGCAGGGCAGACGGTCCGCGTCGAACTGCTCGGTCCCAACGCCACCGGAGAGCATTGGCTGCAACTCGCCGAGGTCGAGGTCTACGCCAATCAGCCGGCACCGCCACCACTGCCTGATGAAGAGATCGTGATGGCCGTCGAAGAAGGGACCCCGGCGGACCTCGCGATCCATCGGCGCGGCAACCACAAAACGCTCGGCCCGCTGGCCCCGCGTCGCTTCCTGCAGATTCTCGACGACACTCAGGCTGCGTTCCAGACGACCGGTAGCGGTCGGTTAGAGCTTGCTCGGCGCATCGCGCAGCCCGAAAACCCACTGACCGCACGGGTCATGGTTAACCGAATATGGCAGGGACATTTCGGTACCGGGCTGGTCGCCACCAGCGATAACTTCGGCCGTCTCGGTGAACCGCCGTCCCACCCAGAACTGCTGGATTGGCTGGCCGCTGAATTCGTGCACTGCGGATGGTCGGTCAAACGCCTTCATCGTGTATTGATGCACGCCGCCATTTACCGCCAGGGCAGCCAGCCAGACCCCGGTCCTGCTGACACCGCAGACCGCCGCCGACCGCAAGCGATCGACCCCGACAATCGGCTACTCTGGAAATTCCCCCGGCGGCGTTTGTCGGCGGAGGAGTTGCGGGATGCGCTACTCGCCATCGCGGGCCAGCTCGATCCGAGTGTCGGCGGATCGGTTTTCGACTGGCGAGAGAGCGGTGGCCTAGAAGACGAAAAACGCGGTCTCTACTCGGCATCCAAGGCAGGTCAGGAATACAGCGCGTACCAAACCCGACGCCGGAGCATCTACCTTCCGGTGGTTCGCAATTCGCTCTACAACCTGTTCGAACTCTTCGATTTTGCCAATGCGAACGCGGTTACCACACGACGGGGAGAGACAACGGTCGCCCCGCAAGCGCTGTTTCTGATGAACAGCCCGTTTGTGCACCAGCAGGCGCAGCACTTTGCCACGGAACTGTTGCGCGATGCCGTCAACAGCCAGGACGACCGCCTCATCGGACGCGCCCACGAAGCTGTGCTCGGACGACAACCCACCGCCGAGGAGCGCGCCGAAGCTGTGCGTTTCATCGAGGAGACGATAGCCCGATTCTCAAAAGAGCAACCGGGATCCGAGCCATCGCGGTCGGCGGCCTGGGCCAGTTATTGTCAGCTACTGTTCGGCTTAAGTGAGTTCTCGTATGTGGACTAACCGCGACGCGTTATGGGCAGCGACAAGCGCCCCCGATCCATCCGATTTGGCGTCGACACGGCGCGACTGGTTGCAGCGATCCGCCTGTGGATTTGGCTACCTCGCTTTGTCCGGACTGGCGACCATCGACGCGCGCGGCGGTAATCGGCAACCGACACATCATCGGCCCACAGCGCGGCGTGTCATCTTCCTGTTCCTGCATGGCGGCGTGTCACACGTCGACTCGTTCGATCCGAAACCGAAACTCACCCAATACGACGGGAAACCTTTTCCGTTCCAGAAGCCAGAAGTCACTTTCGCGGCCACCGGAAATCTATTGAAATCTCCCTGGCAATTTCGCCAGTACGGTGAGAGCGGCCTTCCCGTGAGCAGCCTGTTTCCCAATATTGGCCGTTGTATGGATGACATTTGTGTCGTTCGCTCGATGCAAAGCGACTTCGTGTCTCACGGCGGTGCCGCATTACAGTTGCACACGGGCGATGGGAACTTGACGCGACCCAGCCTCGGGTCATGGCTGATGTACGGTCTGGGAACCGAAAATAATACGCTGCCTGGCTTCATCAACATCTCGCCTTCGTACTACCACGGAGGCGCACAGAACTACGGGGCGGCCTTTCTACCCGCGCGGTACCAGGGCATGCGCATCGGCGATGGGAACACGCGATTCGAGGGCGGTTCCATCGACAACCTGGCGCAGGCGGGAAGCGACCGGAACCAGCAGCGGCGGCAGCTGGATCTGTTGCGACGATGGAATCAACGATACGCTCAACGTCGAGCAGACGACCTACGACTCACCGCCCGGATCGAGGCGTTCGAATTGGCCTTCCGAATGCAACGCCACATTCCCCAGGTCATCGACATCTCAGGCGAGTCGCAAGAGACGCTCGACCTGTACGGAATCGGAACCGAACCGACCGACGAATACGGACGGGAATGCCTATTGGCGCGGCGATTGGCGGAACGCGGCGTTCGCTTCATCCAGGTATCGCACAGCTATCCACTGAATTACTGGGATCAGCACGGCGGTTTGAAAAGGGGTCACCAAGACAACGCCCGTAAAGTCGACCAGCCGATCGCGGGTCTGCTCAAGGACCTCAAACGACGCGGCATGCTACAAGATACGCTACTGGTCTTCGGGACCGAGTTTGGACGATCTCCGGCGGTGCAGGGAAAGGACGGCCGTGACCACAATCCAACCGGATTCACGATGTGGTTTTCCGGCGGCGGCATCCGTGGGGGAACGAGCTACGGCGCAACCGACGAATTCGGTTACTTCGCCGTCGATGATATCGTCACCATCAACGACTTCCACGCTATCATCCTGCATCTGATGGGGCTCGATCACAGACGACTCACCTACCGTCACGCTGGGCGAGATTTTCGGCTCACCGATGTGGGTGGCCGAGTTCCCAGCGCCATTCTCGCGTGACGCGGTGACACGGCTTTTTACACCCAACCGTGGACTCTCGACGTGTACCCAAACCACTCCTTCGAAAATCAGACGCGTCTGACTCGCGCACGTCGCAGCCCGCCCGTGAGCCCTCCTACCCCCCATCCGCAAAAACCCGCAAACGCACAGCAGGCGACCTGCACGGTCGCCTTGATGTGCGCGATTCTTGTGGCCACTCGAACTGGTGCGGAGGAGCGACCGCCCATTCCCCAACCATCTCAAATACGGTTCTTCGAACAGCGTATTCGGCCCATCCTAGTGCGACACTGCTACGAGTGTCATTCGGCGCGCGCCAAGCCGCTCAAGGGAAAGTTGCGGCTCGATTTTCGTAACGGGATTCGCACCGGTGGTGAATCGGGTCCCGCGATCATCCCCGGTAAACCGTCAGAGAGCTTGCTGCTTTCGGCGCTGCGGTACCAGGAACTACAAATGCCGCCGACCGGAAAACTGAGCGATCGTATCATCGCCGATTTCGCAATGTGGATCCAATCCGGCGCCGTCGATCCACGCCAACTGCCAGACGCGACGCGCGCGGGCGGCATCGACTTCGCGGCCGCGCGCCAATTTTGGTCCTTTCGGCCGCTGCATCGGACGGAGGTACCGCCGGGATTCGACCGCTGGTCGCGCAACGCGATTGATCGTTTTATCGCCGCCGCGCAGCGGCAGGCGGGAATCGAACCAGGCGACGAAGCGGCGCCCACGACGCTATTGCGCCGCGCGTACTTCGGTCTGACCGGCCTGCCACCATCGCAGGTCGAGACAACGGCCTTTCGAGACGGCTACAGCGATGAGGCCTACGAGCACCTCATCGACCGGCTACTAGACAGCCCCCGTTTCGGTGAGCGCTGGGCGCGGTACTGGTTGGACATCGCTCGTTTTGGCGAGAGCGGCGGTTTCGAAATGGACTACGACCGTCCGCATGCATGGCGCTATCGCGACTTCGTGATTCGAGCTCTAAACGATGATATGCCGTACGACCAATTTGTGCGGCTACAAATCGCCGGTGATCACCTGCATCCCGACGACCCGACTGCAGCGATCGCGACGGGATTCGTCGTTGCCGGTGTCGAAAACCTGATTCAATCGCGCAAGGATTTTGTCCAGCATCGCTACGATAAAATCGACGACATGGTGAGTACGGTGGGAACCGGTCTACTCGGCTTGACGATCGGCTGTGCCCGGTGTCATGACCATAAGTACGACCCTATCAGCCAACGCGAATACTACCGTGTGAGTGCGGCGTTCGCCTCGACCGTGAGTTCGCTCACAGAATTTCGAGCGGGCGACGAAACGCTCAAGTCGTACACGGCCGCCGAGGTGGAAGACGGCCGGATCCACATGATCGTCGTGACCGAACCGACATTCACCAATCTGCCGAGCATTCCGGCGCGAGTTCATTTTCTGGTTCGCGGCGATCCACAAAACCAGCGAGAAGCGATGACCACCGGTTTTCCCCGCGTCTTGGTGGGCGGTGCGCAAGCTCCGTCTCAATTGGGCAACCAGCCGGCAAACCGGCCATCAGATCCCGGCCGTGTGAAGCTGGCGCGATGGCTCACCGACACGGACACCGGTGCCGGCCGCTTGCTCGCACGGGTGATCGTCAATCGCCTCTGGCAGCACCACTTTGGCCGCGGAATCGTGGCCACACCCAGCAACTTCGGCATGCGCGGCGCGCGGCCCTCGCATCCACAACTACTCGATTGGCTGGCCGCTGAGTTGATCCGAAATCAATGGCGCCTGAAATCGATCCACAAGTTGATTCTACTGAGCGCCACCTATCGGCAGTCCTTTCGCAGCGTTGCGGATGATCGAGCCGTCGCCCGCTTTGCGGAGCGGGATCCCGACAACTTGTTGCTGTGGCGCAGAGAACCGCGACGACTCGACGCCGAGGGAATTCGCGACAATCTGCTGGCGGTGAGTGGCCGGCTGGACCTCACCATGTACGGTCGTGGTACGCTGGATGCCAACCATCCGCGCCGCAGCGTCTACCTGACCGTGAAGCGGTCGCGACTGATCCCGGTGTTGCAGCTGTTCGATGCGCCGGACGGCTTGCAGGGTGTCGGCCAACGGACCACCACCACCACCCCAGCACAGGGGCTGATGATGCTCAACAATCCATTCGTCGACCACTGCGCGACCGCGTTCGCCGCACGACTGGATCGATCGCAGCCGGCAAACGACCGCGAGTGGATTCGGCGCGGGTTTCTCAGGGCGATCGGGCGCGAGCCGACAACCTCCGAAGTCAAACTCGGTGAGAGTCTGTTGACGGGCGGCGACGGCAAACGCGACTTCTGCCAGATGCTGTTCTGTTTGAATGCCTTTATCTACATCGAGTAACTGTGTTTCCGAGCGGTCTGTGGTTTCCGGACGCTCTGTGCGATTGCAGCGCGCGGGTCGGCCTCCCTCGTCTTCCCGGTCAGTCCACAACCCCGCGAATCTTTCGGAATTGCTCGCTCAACACGACCACTTCGATCGCCGCGGACACACGGTAGTCGTTCTCCGCTAGCTGTTCCATCATCCGATCCAACAACAGCTCATCGGACAGTTGCACACCTCGGCCGAGCGCGTAGCCGAGTAGCTTACGGCAAAATTGCCGCACCCATGAATCGCGGCGCTGCGAAAGTAGATATTGGCGCAGGCCCTCGAAGCCTTGGATCTCGGTGCCGTCGACCAGTGTGGTCCGGGTGTCGATCGGTTGCCCCGCGCGGTTTTTCTGTCGCGCACGGCCGATGGCGTCAAAACCCTCCAACGCGAAGCCGTACGGGTCGATCCGCTCGTGGCATTTTGCACAAGCGGGATCGGAACTGTGTTTCTCGACAAGCTGCCGCTCGGTGAGACCTGCCGGCGCGACTTCCGGAAGCTGAGGAACGTTCTGGGGAGGCCGCGGCAGCCTCTCGCCGAGTAGCGTCTCGGAAACCCAGTCCCCTCGCAAGATGGCGCTGGTTCGCGATGCACCGGCGTACTTGCTAAGCACCGCGGCCTGCGCGAGGATTCCACCACGACCAAATCGCCGAACGCCATCGACTGGCCGCCATCTCTGGGATCTATTCGTCGACGGTTTCCAGGGGATTCGGTAGTGCCCGGCCAGCGCCTCGTTCAGAAACGTGTGGTCCGCTGCGAACAGGCTGAGCAGCGAACGGTCGCTCTGGAAAAGGTCGGTCAAGAAGAGAACCGACTCCTCGTACATGGCCCCCCGAAGCTGCCTGAATTGCGGAAAGTGTCGCTCACTCTTTTCGTCGAGCTGGTCGAAGTTGCGAATGCCCAACCACTGGCAGGTGAACTCGATCGCCAAGCGGCGCGTGTAGTCGTGGCGCAACATTCGCCGCGTCTGCCGCAGGAGCGTCTCAGGATCCTGCAAGCGGCGGGCCGCGGCGTCTCGGCGCAGTTCCTGATCGGGCATCGAGGACCAGAGAAAATAGCTGAGCCGGCTCGCGAGTTCCCAATCCGAGACGCGCTTCGGTTGCTTGCCCGAGGGTGGTTTCTCGAGACGGTACAGAAATGCAGGGGTGCTCAGAATACGCGTGAACGACAACCGGAACGCCTGCTCGTGCGGCAGCTCCTGATTCCGGAGTTGGTGGTACAGCCCTCGAATGGCTGCCGATTCGCTTGGGCGCAACGGGCGGCGGAAACAGCGCGCGGCAAAGTCAACCAGCGCATCCAGGTGCGCCGGCTCGGTTTCCATCAAGCGCCGCCGGAACGACTCGGCACGGCGTCGGATCGGCTCGCGGAGCGGATTGTATTTCAGCGCGTTGGTCGCGCTAAGCTGCGTGGCAAATTCTCGAATCTGCTCTAACGCGTCGACGATCATCAGCGCATCGCGGCTCACATAGTGCAATTCCTCCCACAGCCGGTCGAGTCGCGCCACCTCGGCCGGCTCGAGCATCAGCCGCGACAGATGCGCGTCCTCGCGGTGGAACAGTACCAACGTCACGACTTCGTCGACCGGCACAATTTGTGGATAACACATCGCAATCGGGAACAGCGAACGAAATCGATCCATCGATCGCTGCAGTCGCTTCTGCGCCTCGCTCTCTGCCGCGACGATAATCGGCAACCCCGGAACGAGAGTGTCCGCCACTGGCGGCCGAGCGTCGGCGATCTGAAGTTGCACCGAGCCCTCGGAATCGTGGGGGCCGTCGGCGTCTGCCAACTCAGCGGTGACCACCAAGTCGGAGCCGGCAACGAGTTCGGCAGGGAGCCTGACCTGGATCACCGACGGCGCTTGCACAACGAGATCTTCCGGCGGGGCAGACGAACCGTTCGGGTGCCGGCCGAAGCGCCGCGGGTCGACTCCGACCTGCGCCGCTTGAAGCTGCTCACTGGTCACCGATTCGATCAACTCCCCCGCATCGATCCCCGCAAACAACGGTCCGCCCCAGGATCTCAGACGGCCGTACAGCGCCCGGTCGGCGGGCGCTACATCGGTTGGTAACGGTCCGGTCACGAGAGCCTGGAGTTGGGTCGCCAGTTTTCCGCAGGCAATCGCATCTGAGGTATCAGCCCAACGCGCCAACAGCGATCCTTCTGGCAGAGCGCTACGCGGCGATTCAGCGCGTACCCGGCCGGTGTAGAAGTGCCAGACCCCCTGGTTGCCAAAGCGATCGGCGTGCGGGTTCCCCGCATCAATGTCGTCGGCGCAATCGCCCGAGAGTGACCAGGACTGCTGCCCGCCATCCTGTTGGCTCACGGCGAGGTCGATTTCCGTCAGATCGCAGGCGTGTTGACCGTCACGAGGTCCAATGACCAGAGAAATCAGATCGCCTTTGGCAATCGACAGACCATCGAGCGACTGACGGTCTGTCTTGCCGCCCTGTTCCAAAACGCCCGACCGGAGCACTCGCCGACCGGAGCTGCGTCGTAGCTCGAGCGACCAACTCACCCCGTTCCCGCAGCTCGCGTGGGCATCTTTTACCCGAGGCGCAACGCGCACCTGACCGGCGATCGGGCTCTTCCAACCGATCGCCACCCAGCGTTCTGGACGGGGGTGAACGGCGATCTGATGCGGATTCATGTCCCCCGGAATCTTGACCGGTTGGTCCGAGGTGTTGGCGTACAGCACCAGATCATTGAGGCCCTGAAACCGCCACCCTTTGACAAACGCGTGATCCTTTTGCTGACGGCGCTCGTTGAGGTACTCTGCGATCACAACTGGCTCGACACCACCAACCCCCAGATACGAGAGCCAGGCCTGCAGGATCTTCGCATCGACCCCGTGCGCCGCCGCAAGTTGCATCGCGTCGGGTTGTTTCTCGCTGTCTCTCGCCCCGTAGACAACCGCGAGATACTTGGCGGTAGCGGCCAGTGTCTTTTCCCGCAGCGCGCGAAACGCGACAGCCACGGCGCGCGCATCGCGCAACAAGAGGGGCGGTCGCCCGGCGCGCTCGATGCGCGCAGCGCGCCAACGGACGACGTCACCCGCGTTCCCATCGCCAGCCGTCTGGGCGCTCAGAAACAGGGTGACCTCGTCGCGATCCGCCCGCGGCGCGAGCGGCACCCGAAATTCTCCGGCCGCGATTGGCGGGGACACGGGTTCCTGCCAAAGCCGGATGCTGCCGAAGTGGCCGATCACGTTGAATTTCCACAACTGATCCTGCCAGACGCGAATCTCGGCAACGATCGCCGCCGTATCGGAAAGCGTCGCCCGGCGCCACCGCCGGCGGAGGTGATCGAGCAGCGCTGACTCGGGTTGCGAGGAGACCAGCATCTCCGCCAGGTGACGCAGGTACCGGGCATTGAGACCCTGCTGGCGCGCGATCGCCTCGACCGTGTCGACATCGTCTAGAAGCTCGTCGCGATGCCCGATCAACGCCTCAAAATAGCGTCCGAGTTCGACACGACCATCTCGATCGGTCAACTCCTTGGGGCGGGGCACGTTCCAACGGTTGAGCGAATTGACATCGCCTTGGCGACCGGCATGTCTCAAATAAAGCGACCGGATTTTGCCGAGAATCTCGTCGGTAAAATCCCGTCGCGAGGTACCGGGCGAAAACCGGAAGCCCTCCGGCAGCAACACGACATGATCGGCGATCCGCTTGGCCGCGTCGATGTACTTGGTGACCAGGGCCGGTGACATCGCCAGCGCCTCGCCGGTATTGGTGAAACCCTCTCCGGCAGCTCCATCGACAGGGAACTCGCGGGTCGGTGCCAGCCGCCGCAAACCGGTCAAGTCGCGCACCGTGTGGGTGTACTCCGCGTTGTTCAAGCGGCGGAGCACAACCGGTCCCGGGTCGCCCGCCTGGGACCGCGCCTCGGCGTCGAGATAGGACTGCGCCCAGCGGCGCAGGTCGCGATGTTGGCCCGCTGTGAGCTGGGGGCTGTCCCGCGGTGGCATTTCGCCGTCGTCGAGCATCTGCACCACCTTCTGCCACACAGCCGGATCGCGCCGCACATCGGCAAATCGAGAGAATCGCTCCAGGTCGAGTTCGCCTTCCCGCTTTTTAGACGAATGGCATTCCAGGCAGAACCGCGTCAACAGAGGACGAATGCGCTCCCGGTAGCCGTGCTCGAGCGCCTCAAACCGGTCCGGCTCCGCACCGAGAACCTGCGCAGTCAGCGCCGCGAACACCACGACGGACAGACGCCGAGAAANCGCCACCACGACACCACCACGAACCATGGACACACGGAGGCCTCCTCTGGAAGTTCAATCCCTGCCGCGATTATATTACAAACGGATCGAGCGGCTATCGTCAGCCCGGCCTGGATTGGCCGTTGCGACGCGCTCCACCGCAGGCTTACACGTCTGGTCCGGATGTCACGCCAGTGGACATCGACGCGATCGAGAACCACCACATGGTTGTTGCTGAACAGCGGGTATCCCGGCGACAGGTACTGCAGACCACCGGTCTGGGATTTGGGGCGATCGCGTTGGACGCGCTGCTCGCCGCCCAACAGGGGATCGCGGATCCCATCCGCGTCGACCCGCGTCAACCGCTAAGACCCCGTGCAGGTCACTTCCCGGGCGTGCAAAGTGTGGTCTGGATCGTCATGAACGGCGGCGCCAGCCACCTCGACACATGGGATTACAAGCCTGAGCTACAGCGCCGCCACGGTGAGATGCTATCCGAAGCCGATCCGCGCACAGGCTTCTTTGAAACCAGCGGCAAACTGCTGGCCTCACCGTTTTCATTCAAGCGGTATGGCGAAAGTGGCACCTGGGCATCCGAGATTCTCCCCTTCACGAGCAAGCACGTCGATGAAATGGCGTTTGTGCACTCCTGCTACACGCGATCCAACAACCACAGCCCCGCGCTGTTCGAGATGAATACGGGAATGAGCCGTATGGGATTTCCCTGCGTCGGCTCGTGGATCGCCTATGGCCTGGGATCGGAAAACGACAATTTGCCCAGTTTTGTCGTCATGACCGATGCTCGGGGTCGCGGTCTCCCCAAGAACCACGCCCAGAATTGGGGTAGCGGCTTCCTGCCTGGTGTCTTTCAGGGAACGCGCGTCAAGGAAAAAGGGGTGCCCGTCGATGACTTGTTCCTGGCAGAGGGGATGACCCGAACGAGGCAGCGGAAAATTCTCGACATCGCCAATCGAGTGAACCGTCAACACGGTGAACGATTTCCGGGGCAGACGGAGCTCGATGCGCGTATCGAGTCGCTCGAATTGGCCTTTCGCATGCAGATGTCAGCCCCCGAGGTCATGTCGGTCGACAACGAGCCAGGGCATATCCAAAAGATGTATGGGATGGAACATCCCACGGCGCAGTTCTTCGGGAAACAGTGCCTGATCGCCCGTAAGCTCGTCGAGTCGGGCGTTCGCTTCATTCAGATCTACAGCGGCGGTACCGGTAATCAGCAGAGTTGGGATGGTCATCTCAACATCGACAAGAACCACCGTCAGTTTGGATTGGAGACCGACCAGGGGATCGGCGCCCTGCTGTCCGATCTGAAACAGCGCGGCTTGTTGCAAACGACGCTGGTGATCTGCGGCGGCGAATTCGGTCGAACGTCGGACTCGCAGGGCACCGGGACGGGACGGGACCACAACCCCAACGCGTTTACATGGTGGTTTGCCGGAGGCGGCGTTCAGGGTGGTGTCCACTTCGGCAAGACCGATCCGTTTGGTTACAAGGCGATCGAAAATCGCCGTCACATTCACGATCTGCACGCCACCATCCTGCATCTTGCGGGCCTCGACCATGAGGCCCTCACCTACCGATTCAACGGTCGCGACTTTCGGCTGACAGATGTCGAAGGAGTGGTGATCCGCGAACTGCTGAGCTGACCGCTGTCCCGCGGGCCGTTCACGATCACGCGGTTTAGGACGCTTCGTGTGGCCGAGCGGGCAACCGGCCTTGACGGAATCGGCCCCGTCGGCGCGACGCTTCACAGCCCGCCACCCCTGCGGGGCGCGACACACACCTACCGCAAGCCAGGGTGCCCCGCGTGCAGCGGACCACACCTCGATTCAATTGGGTACCGGCGCGTTCGCTGCGAATCACCACCAAACACTTTGCATGTCCGCGGGACCGGCTTAGAATCGGGCGCGACTGTGAACCCCCGACGCACCCCGA
Organism: Planctomycetaceae bacterium; assembly: GCA_002702965.1. Classification (GTDB taxonomy): domain Bacteria; phylum Planctomycetota; class Planctomycetia; order Pirellulales; family Pirellulaceae; genus UBA9264. Next base: position 39,428 of record PADE01000046.1, on the reverse strand, counting down.
TCACGCGGCGNCAACGNCGCACCGAAACACCGAAACACCGAAACACCGAAACACCGAAACACCGAAACACCGAAACACCGAAACACCGAAACAATGAGAAGCAAAACCCAACTCCGCTTGCTCCCCGCCATCGCCGGCCTCTGGGTCGCGCTGATCAACCCCAGCCACGCCGAGACCGAGCCCGCGCCGGCGGCGCGCCGTATCCCGCCCGCCGGCGACGCGCCGCAACCGTTGAGCCCGCAGGAAAGCGCCGCGAGGATCCGGCTGCCCGATGGATTTCGAATCGAGTTGGTCGCCAGCGAGCCAACCGTCCAGGAACCTTCCTGTCTGGCCTTCGACGAACGTAACCGGATCTTTGTCTGCGAATTACACGGTTACAATATCGAGGGACACCTGGATGTCACGGAGTTGAACAAAACCGGGGTCCTCGACCGCAAAGTTCGGCGAATCCGCTGGGAACTTCAAGGGGGCAAGATCGCCGAGCAAGCCGCCCAGCTGCAGCGCGGGGTCGTCAAGTTATTGACCGACACCAATCGGGATGGCGTGATGGACCGGGCGGACGTCTGGGCCCGAGACATCCCCCCCTGTTACGGTGTCGTCCCGGCGCGGGGTGGCGTGATCGTGGTCTGCGCGCCCGACATTCTGTACCTCGCCGACCCCGATGGAGACGGCAAACCCGAAGTCCGCGAGACGCTGTTTACCGGTTTTCGCACCCGCGTCATGGAACGAGGCATCAACAACCCCCGGTGGGGGGTGGACAACTGGATCTACATTGGCGGCGGAGGGACCGGAGGCACGATTCGTGGGCCGCGGCTCCCCCAACCGGTCGAGTTGGGGAACACCGACTTTCGCATCAAGGCCGACGGCTCGGCCATCGAACCGGTGACGGGGCGGGTGGGAACGTTTGGCATGACGATCAACGATTTCGGCGACCGGTTTCCCGCCACCGGCGGGCGGCCCGCAACGTACGCGTTGCCGCTGGCGTATCGTTACTTGGCGCGCAATCCGCATGTCGCGACACCAGAGACCACGCATTCCGCGGCGACCTACAACCGCGGATTCCGCATCAGCAAACCGCACCCCTGGAGAGTTAAACGGCAACAAGACCCAGCCTGGGTCAAATTCTATGGGGCGCGCGAAACCAATAGTAACTTCTTCTCGGGTGGCTGTAGCAACGAGTTTTACGGTGATACGCTGTTCGCCGACGTCTATCGAGGCAATCTGTTCTACTGCGAACCTTCGTTAAATATTGTGCACCGCTGCGTGCTGCAGCGACACGGCGCAGGCTATCGGGGAGAGCGCGCGGCAAACGAGCAGCAATCCGAGTTCCTGGCCTCCACCGACCAGTGGTTCCGACCGATGAACTTGCGCGTCGGGCCGGACGGTGCACTTTACATCGTCGACATGTACCGTGAGATCATCGAGGACTACTCCGCGATCCCGCGGTTTCTACAACAGCAGTACGGTCTCGACCGAGGGAGCGAGCACGGCCGCATCTGGCGGCTGGTTCCCACGGCATCGGTCCCCCGGACCGCGGTCGACTTTTCCCAACTGACGAATGATCAGCTGGGGCGCGCGATCGCTTCGTCGAGCCTCTGGACGCGTCTGACTGCGCAGCGATTGTTGATCGAGCGCCGGGCCACGTCGGCCGCGGCCTCCCTCTCGAAGCAGCTGGGCCCCGACGCCTCACCGCAAGCCAGCATCCATGCACTGTACACGCTCGACGGTATCGGTCAGCTCGCGGCGGCGGATGTGGCGCAGGCCCTGCAGCACCCGCACTACGGTGTCCGCGTCCACGCGCTGCGTCTGTCCGAACGCTGGCTCGGTGAGGATGACCGTCTGTTCGAAAAGGTGACCGGCCTCCAGGTCGACGCGGATCCCGCTGTGCTGCTTCAGGTCGCCATGACACTCGGCGAAGCGCCCCCTTCTCGATCGCTCGAAGGCCTGTTGGCGCTCGGCCGAGCGCACGGCGAAGAGCGTTGGATGGCGGCGGCGATCCTCAGCTCCTCCGCGCTCCGATCCGATGCCTTGCTGCTCGGGCTGCTGCAATCCGCCGCACTCTCCCGCGGTGCGCGGAGACTCCTGCAACCACTTGCCGCAACCATTGCGGCGCGGCGAGACAGCACCGCCATGGCGCGTGTGTTGGCGCTGGTCGCGACACGCGATGACGCGGCCCAAGCGGCAGCGCTGGCCGGTTTTGTCGAAGGCCTCGCGCGGGGCAAACAGCCGATCCCCCGCTCGGGAGATGGCTGGGCGTCGCTTTCCCGGTTACTGGAAAGCCAATCCGAATCGGTACGTGACCTGGCGACGAAACTCGCAGCGCGACTGCCGCTGGCCAACCGATCCCAACTCAAGATGATCTTCGCAAACGCCAGCGCGCGGGCACTCGACGTCCAATCCTCCATTGCTGAGCGTCGAGCCGCGATCCAGGTATTAGCCAGTGCACCCTACGAAGTGTTGGCGCCGCTGGCCGAGAAACTGTTGGACGTCCGGCAACCGCTGGCGCTGCAGCGNGCAGCGGTGGCTTCGCTGGGAGCTTCGAGCGACGATCGCGTCGGCGCCGCGTTGCTGACGAACTGGGCGAGTTTCACGCCCGAGGTACGCAGCGATGTGCTGCGTACCGTCTTCGCCCGGACCAACCGACTCCCCGGCCTCATGGCGGCGATCACAGAGAATGTCGTGCGCCGCGCCGATCTGGACGACAGCGAGCGAGANCGCCTGCTCACCCATCCCGACAAGAAGATCGCGTCGCGCGCTGCCCCGCTGTTGGTGGATGCCACCGCGGGTGCCGAGCTAGGACAGAGAATCGATCGCTATCAGGCCGCTCTGCGGGGTGCCCGGAACGTCGAACGGGGCCGGGAGCTGTTCACCAAACACTGCCTCGCGTGCCACCAACTCGACGGCAAGGGCCATGGTGTTGGACCGCAACTCGGTTCGATTATCAACCGACCCGATGAGACGATTCTCCTCGATTTACTCGACCCGAGTGGCCGCATCGAACCGGAGTACCGCAGTTACACGGCCATTACCGAAGACGGTCGGTCGTTTACTGGAATCCTCTTCTCCGAGTCGCCGACCAGCATCACGTTACGCAAAGAAAAAGGTGCCAGCGAGACCCTCCTTCGGCGGCAGCTCGAGGTCCTGCAGGCATCCGCCGTGTCGTTGATGCCTTCGAATCTACACGAACAGGTCAGCCCCCAAGATGTATCCCACCTGATCGGATTCTTGAGACACGCGTACGGTCGCCCCGACCAAAAATGAACCTCGCAAAAAGAGGTTCTACTCGTCGTCGTTTGGACTCGCCTCACTCGCCAACACTCGTTCCACCTCCCGCATCAACTGACGGACATCTGCGCGCCCAGGGCGTTGCAGAAGTCGGCTGAGGCGGCGGGCCCAATTCGGCGGTTGGGTCACCCTCTGCAACCAACGCAGACGTTCGTCGGCCTGGTCGGCGTCCCCGAACCGGTGCCACGTCATCGCCAAGAATAGGGTGTCGTAGGGAAACTCATCCCAAACTTCTGGCGGTTGATCGGCTCTGATCGTGGCAGCGGCTTGAGCGCCGCCTACCTTGACGCAGTCAACTGCCCCCGTTTAACCAACCGTTCGCCGAGCTCACGATCTTTGTTGAGTGTCCAAGTCTGCATCACCTCGATCAGCCCATCGCGAGTGATGAAGTCCATCTGCAAAGCGAGAATGCCAAACAGCAGATTGCGGCCGCATAGAGGCTGGTTCATCGTTCAGAACGTTCTCTTGAATCGCGGGATAGNGAAACGCACCAAGCAGGTTCTCAAATCCCCGACAGGCCGTCTGGATCGGTGNCAGCCGCCCTGTTCCGTCCCGAGTCGGGAGGCGGGCGCCACGGCGTCGGAAGATCGCCAATCGATCGGGCCATCCATGGGGCGCAATCCGCCGCCGTTCGAGGTACAACAAGTCGACCTTCTGTACCCCCTTTTCCAACCGCGCGGCGTGCCTACCTTGTACCCGAACGATGAGCGTCGTGCACCCCCGCGAACGCTACCTGGCGCTCGCCCGCGTGAGCTTCNCCACCAGGACAAGGCGCGCTCACCGGTGGCGCTGCCACAACCCGCTCAACATGACCTGACCGAGCCCCACGTTCGCCACACCGATGCTCCGCACCCGCTGCGCCCCGTTCTGCGCCCCGGGCGGGGAAGATTCACTCGATCGCGTTGGTACACAACAGAGGACTTACTCCATGCATTCAATTCGCTGGATCGTGTTGGTCGCTGCCGCCGGCTTCCATGATACGGCCCATTGCCAGGTCACTGCCGACCGGTCCGCGGACATGGTCGTCCTCGAGAATGGGCTGCTGCGCGTCGAACTGCGACGGGACCGCAACTTCCATCCCGCGTCGTTGATCGACAAGCGAAATCCCCAGGACTCTCTGATTGACAGCGTGGGCTTTTCGGCGTGGGATGTGCGGCACAACGACTGGATGAATTCCGCCACCTGCGATTGGTTGGTGACCGTCGAATCAAAACAGGAAGATCAGACCGCCTGGTGCGAAACCACGTTGACCAGAACGTCACCCAAAGCGGGCGCCAGCCTGTTGCGGTTGCGAACAACCGTCCGTCAAGCCTCACCGGCCGTCCGACTCGATTTCCAGGTACAATTGCGGTCCGAGCATGCGCATACGATGGGCCTGCGGATTCAAGCCGCGGGCTACCAACGGGCAGCGTGGAGCACCCCCTGGGGAACGTCAGACCTCGATCTGATCGGACGAAAAAATGCCTTTCACGCGCTGCTCGGATTCCGTAATGGCCTGGTACTGACGCGGCACAAGNCGGATCCGCGGTCGGGGCTAATGCTGTTCCACAANACGGCCTGGAATACCGTGTTTCCGATCTTGCGCGAGAAACCGACCGTGGTCCGGTACCTGCACCCGACGGTGACCAGCCCGGCTCGCTGTAGCCTGACTTTGGTACCGTTTTCGAGAGATCCCGACCTGATCGGCAACACCCGAAAATGGGGACGTGCGGAGGGTGTTCAACTGCTGACCGGACATCCTTCCTGGAAACCAGCGCGCCGGCCTGCGAGTGTTGGACCCACACCCCAGCAACGTCAACGAGGCTTGGTCGTTTTTCCGGTCCGCCCGTTTGAGACGGTACTTCCCGACTCGCTTCCCACGACCAAATCGACCGGCACCGCGCTGCAAGTGCGCGCCTGCCCGGGTGAAACCGAACCGGCGAGCTTTGCCGTGCGATCGCTGCGACCGCTGCGGGAACTAATCGTGCGGGCGGGCGACCTGGTTTCCGGTGACAACAAGATCCCCGCCGGTGCGATTGACACACACGTGATCAAAGTCTGGCGCCAAGCCGGCCTGCCCACGCTGGCCGACGTCACGATGGGCGCTGGGCAACTCGTCCCAGAACTCCTACTCAAGGACGATCGGCGAGAATGGAACGGATCACGACCATCGGTACGACTGTCAGGCCCCGTTGTGACGGAACTGAAAACCGACTTGACCAAACAGTTCTGGTTGACGGTGCAAGTCCCGGACCACATCCCGGCCGGCCGCTATCGCGGCCAAATCACGGTCTCGGCACGTGACGTTGCCGCGGTGCATGTACCGTTGGAGGTTGAAGTGCTCCCCTTTGCGCTGTCGCCGTCACGAAAAAGACAGGGCATCTGGTTGCTGGCCGAGCGACGCCCGGACCAACCGGCGTATGTTGAACCGGACGTTTACCGGCGGTTGCTCGCTGATATTCAGAGCCACGGAATGCAGTTTGTCACGATACGCGGCCGTGGGATGCGCATCGCCGAGGACGTGCTCGACATCCACCAGTCGGCGGGGATGCGTGGACTGACCATCTGGTCAAGCTGGTTTCCCAGTAGCGTGGACGATTTCGGCCCCTTGCGGAAGCGGTTGGAGCAGGCCACGCGAAAACACGGTTATCAACAGCTCTATTTCCAGGCCGCTGACGAGCCCAACAGCGATGAGCGGCTCGCCCGGGCGATGGCGTATTTCGACAAGGTTAAGGCGGCCGGGGGACGCACGTTCTGTAACATCATGCCCGAATACGCAATCCGCTTGGGAGACCGACTCGACGTGCCGTGTGTCGGCTATGCCAACTTTTTCGGCAGCCTGGAGAGACCCGAACCGGTGACAGAACAGGCATCCGACGCATTGCACCAGCTGCTCGAGACGCACGACGACGTCTGGTACTACTGGCAGTGTCGCGTGGAAGACCCGCGCATTAACCGCCTACTGTTCGGGTTCCTGTTGATGAAATCCCCCGCTACCGGTGCGATGCCCTACACCTACAGTACGCTCACTGCAACGCTACCGTTCGATGACTGGTCGGCGCTCCGCCAGGGACAAATCAGTCGCGCCGGAGGAGGGGCCGTCTACCACACACGCTCGGGATCGCTGAGGACCATTCAGTGGGAAGCGGCGCGCGAAGGGGTCGACGACGCGCGTTACGTTTCCACGCTGGAGACCCTGATTCGCGAAGCCCGTCGAAAGCCACATCTGGCGAACGCCGCCGATCGGGCAACGCAAGCCCTGACAGCCATCTACGCGCAGCTGCCTCCCCATCTCTACCAGACCATCCAGCATGTTTCACCGCGTGACCTGGATGGATTGCGGTCAGGAGTCATCGCCGCGATTCTGGAGCTCCGCAGCGCCATGGGCAAATGATCGCAACGTCGGTGTTCGACCAGCGCGCAGCGGTCGCTCGTAGCGCGACTGCTGCCGCGTTTCTGAGTCCCCCGCGTATCGGTTCGCACCAATCTTCGCGATCCGCTGCGCCTGCCCCGGTTTCACCGCGGCCAGCGGCTCGTTACGATCAACACACGACCTATCGATGACGGTCTCCGAGAAATCCGCGGTCGTCGTGCGTCGNTCGGCGTCCCGCCGGGAAATCGTCTGCGCCGAGTTGGCCCTCGGTCCAAATACTGACGAGGAGNTCCTTGATGACCGACTGGAAATCCNGAATCTGGGTGCTCGTGTTGTGTTGGCANTCTGGAATTCTTGCGCAATCNGCCGACCCGCCCGTGCGGCGGGGCGGTCCCTACAAGTTGCTGGCGGTCGATTTTACNGGCGATGGTCGGCGCGACCTGGCGGTTGGCTTNCACGACCTCGGTCTGCTGACGATCGAACAGGGTGACGGACGCGGCCACTTCGAGCATCTCGCGATGACGCCGATCCAACCGCCTGACAACAGCGGATTTGTCGCCGGATCCTACAATTTCGCCACCGCTGATCTGGATGGTGATGAGCGGCTCGATCTGGCCGTCGGATGCCGCGGCAAATTTGTGCTGTTATTGAAGAACCAAGGGGCGGGGCGGTTCCAACCGATGACACGATTCCCGACCGAAAGTTCGGCCAAGGGCGTCGCCCTGGCCGACCTCGACCGGGACGGCCAGCCCGATCTGCTGTACACCGCGCGCGGAACGGGACGAGCTGACGACACAAAAACGGGCACGCTCTATCTTCGCCGNGGGNAGGGGCGCTGGAAATTCGCCGAGCCGATCTCACTCGAAGCAGGCATCTCGGCGTACTACGTCGAAACGGCCGACCTCAACGGTGACGGATTCCTGGACGTGCTCGTACCCAACGAACTGGGTCGCACGGCATCGTTCTGGATCAGCCCAGGCAAGTCGATCTTCAACCGGCCGTCGATGATGACGCGACGAGTGGTGACAACTTCGGGATATCGCATCAACGANGTTCGCGCTCGCGACTTTACGGGTGACGGCAAGCTCGACATTCTGACGGCGAACTGGTCATCCTCCACGATCTCACTGTTCGTCGGAAAGGGAAACGGCACCTTCGGGGAAGAACATCTGATGGAGGGTGGCAAACACTGTGTGTTCTTCGCGGTCGGCGACTTCGACCGCGATAGCGATCAGGACTTCGCCGTGACCCACTGGACCGAAGACTTCGTCAGCGTGTTTCTCAACGACGGCCAGGGGCGTTTTGCACCCCGAACCGACTACCCAACCGCCTTGGGAAATTACGGTGTCGTTACGTTCGATGCCAATGGCGATGGCCTGCTCGATCTGGTGACGGCCAACTACCGCCACCGCAGCACCTCGCTGCTGGTCGGCCGCGGCGACGGCCAGTTTGAACCGGCCGCGACGACTCGGCGGAGTTTTCGCGAGACGGCTGCCGGCTTTATCCTTGAAAAATAGAGGAAACTCACGTCTCGCTTGACAGCGCGTTGCCGAGCGATGTCCGGCCCACACCGCGGATCCGGCCGAGCCGAAAAGACCCCGCGTGTACCGTGTTCTGAAAACCAGACGAGACACCGCAATGAACCGATTTCTGGTCGTATCGCTTACCCTGGTCGCTACGTCGTCGTTCCGTGGTGACGTATCTTGCAATGACGGCGGCGGATCGCAGCAAGCGATCAAACCACAGACCGAAGGCAAGCAGACACTCGGATATCTGCTCTATTTGCCGCGCGACTACGACCAACAGAAATCCTGGCCACTGGTCCTTTTCCTACACGGTTCAGGAGAGCGTGGCGGGAACCTCGAACTCGTCAAAAAACACGGGCCACCCAAACGCATCGCGGCCGGCAAACATTTTCCGTTTATTGTGGTTTCTCCCCAATGCCCGCGGGGCCGCCGCTGGAAACCGGTCGAGCTGGTCTCACTGTTGGACGCAATCGGCGGCAAGTACCGCGTTGACGCCGACCGAATCTACGTCACCGGACTGAGCATGGGTGGGGCCGGCACATGGGATCTGGCGGCGTTTGCGGCGCAGCGGCTGGCAGCCATCGCACCCATCTGTGGCGGCGGTGATCGGAAGACGGCACAACGCTTTGCGCATCTGCCCGTATGGGCCTTTCACGGCGCCAAAGATACTGCTCGCTCGCTCGCGCGGACGCAGGAGATGATCGCGGCGCTGAAAGAACAGGGTGGCAAACCAAAGCTGACAATCTACCCCGACGCTGGCCACGACGCTTGGACGGCCACTTACAACAACCCCGCGTTTTACACCTGGCTGCTGGAACACAAACGCGTTGAGAAGAAGTGACTACCGCTCGCCGCCTGCAATCAGCCGTTATTCGACCCGCCGGTAAACGATGATCGCGGCAGACCGCCGCTGCGTCAGTGTGATCATCAGGCCCGTCGTCGCGAGTTCGGCACCCGTCATCTCGACCTTCTCTGCTCGATCGAGGTTCTCAATGGCGTAGCGNGCCTGAGTATCCAAACCGCGCAGCCTNCATTGCATCGAGGTGACTGCNCTGTTGGGACGCCGAAAGGCCTGCACCATTCCTTCGCCAGCCTGCGGTTTGTCAAACTGCCAAACCATCCACACATCGTTCTCAGTGCGATGCGCCGTCAGCGGATAAAAGTCGCCGTAGTAATAATCGCAAACCCGCCGGCGTTGGGCCAGCATCAGGCGGCAAGTGTCGTAGTCGAGATCACGGCGACGAACGTCCCAAATAACGCTGTTCGCGGGGGCCATTTGACTCCGAAACGTATACGGATCGGACGTGTTTACGCCCGTCCCGAAGTAGGGGATCCACAACGACATACCATAGGTGAGCGTCTGCATGCCCGTCGTTTCGTACGCGTAATCACTTCTCCACAGGGGCACCGCCCGACGCAACGTCTCCAGTTCATTACGACTACCGCCACCGGAACAAATATCGATACGCAACATGGGATGCCGCTTGCGAAGCTCGTCCCAATAGCCGAGCAGACCTTCGATATGTTTGATCTCCGTGATTCCCTCACGATCCGGGGCATCGTTGGCTCGCCAGTACTGTAGCGGCGGAATGCCGTCGTGGCGGTAGAGGTCGACCCCTTGCTCCACAATTTGTTGATCGATGTGTTCGGTCATCCACTGTACCGCCTCGGCATCACCAAAATTGACAAGCCGAAAATCGCCGCGGCCCCAGGGTGGCGGCTGCGGAGCTCGCATACGAACCCAGCACGACAACGTGAAGTTATTCGGTACCTGGTTGGGAATTTTGACGCCGTAATCATTATTAAACCGCAGTGACTGGTCACCGGGCCGCCTGGAAACACCGTCTACGAACGCGAGCCCGCCCGTTCCAATTCGCTGGCCATCACGATCGCCCTGGCGATCGTCGATCGACCCGTCGAACGGATAATGCTGGGTGGGAGTCACGGCATCACTCCCACGAAACAGATCGGCGATCTCCGCCGCGGAAAGCGCGGAATCGTAAATCCGCACATCGTCGACTTCGCCGGCAATCCCACGCGTCTGGTATTGGCGCCCTACACCCCAGGAATCGTTGGCGGTCATCGGTTCCACATTAGGAGAGAANGCACGGCCGTCGAGTCTGCCGTCGATGTATAACCGCAACTCACTGCGACCCGCCTGCGAATCGATGAATCGCGTCGCGGTAACGAGATGCCACTTGCCGTTCGACAGCTGCGTTTTACCCATGACTGTCGTGGTAGGGTTGCCAATCCCAAAGGCTGCGACATCTTCGACCAGTGTCAATCCGGAGTCGTTGACATGCGCAGGGTATTCACCTTGAATCAGCGCGTGCCCCATCCACCATTCGGCTCCCCCTTTTAGGAGCCACTCGGGATGGGCCCGATCGATCAGCGACCCACGCGTCACGCACTCGGGTGAAAACCACAGGATCAGTTTCATCTCGTTCTGGTGCAGATAGCGAGAAATCGGGCTCAGGCCGCGCGGAAACCGCTGCTCATTCGGTCGCCAGGTACCGACGTTCAACCAGTAGTCGTGGTAGTCGTACCACCCCGCGTCGATCCACCAGTAATCGACCTGGAGCCCTTCCTGAAGGTAGCGGTTGATAAACATCAACTGGTTTTGTTCGGTCGCGCCGGCGCTCTCCACGGTGTACGCCGCACTCGAAGCGGCGATCTGCCGCGGTGGCAGTGCGCCATCGGCCGTTCGCGGCAAATTGTGGACAACCATCCAGCGGCGCCATAAGTTCTGCGCTCGAATCCAGTCTCCCCCTTGCCAGCGCATCATCGCGATTAACGGTGATCGCACCTCCTCATCCGGTAGCAACCTGAAGTGCGTTCCCTGCTGACCCGCCTGAATCTGAATCGCTCGCGTCTCGTCGCGAGTCAAGGTTGCGGCCCACTGACCAGGCCAACCGATGGCGACGATCGTTCCCCCGCCATTCGCCTCGAGATTAAAGAAGGGAAGATCGTGACTCGCCGGCAAACCGATCTTGGATGAGAGACGTTTCACGAATTGTGGAACGAGGCGTGTTGCACGCGGTGCGTAATCGGTCGGATCCGACATCTTGACCAGCGAGTGCGGGCTGCCATTGCTGTGATGGAGCACAAATTCGCCTTCGTTATCGCGCTCGCTGCGCGTATCGAGAGCCAAGATGTTCTCGATGATAGGCGTCGCTTGCGGAGCGGTGTTCTTGAAAAACAGTTTCCACTCTACAACCGGGAAATCCCGGTACTCGATCGCGACACAGCGGACCTGCAAACCGGTCGTGCGATCGCGAAAACTGAGGGTGTGCTCACGCCGGCGCTGGTCCAGGTCGCGCGTCCGATACGTCCGATCCCAATCCTTGAGGAACTCACGTGAATTTCGACCNGCATAGATAAAGGAAAAAGGTTGCTCGGTCGTCGGTGCCTCGCGCAGGGGCCCGACGCGCATATCTCCGAGCCAAACCGTATCTCCGTTCTCCATCGTGACTCGCGCATTCGCCCAGTCTGCCTGGTTGAAGTCGACCCGCTCCACGATGCCGCCGCCGGCATCCGTCATCGCCAACGTGAACTCTGTCGCTCCCTCCAGATCAACTGCTACGGGCACTCCGTCGATCCCTTCCCGCATCACCTCGGAACGAAACCTCTCGACACCGTTCACGCCCACGGTTCCAATCACGCGCCCCCGGCCCGCGTTGGAATAGAAACTCTGTCGGCGGTTACTATCGACGCCAAAGATCGCGTCAAAACGTTTCGCCGGACCCGGCAGATGGACAACGATCTCGCCGGTCGACGGGCAGTACAGCCCGCGACGAAAGATCCGATGGCGGATCTTCAGAGGGAGCGCACCGACNTCGGTGTGGTAGACCTTGGTGGTCGCGATGTTCTTCAGCAACCGGCCGGACTTCAAGGAGACCGCAAGNTAGCCCGCGGTCGATGGGGGAGCGGCTTTGCCAGCCAATTTGGCCATCACCCACTGGCGACTGGCGCGCTGTTCCTCCTCGGTGACCGTGACCGCCGCAGCCGTCGCCAGCCACAGCANATTGGCAAACAGAGCGAATCGTGCGCACCCAGAACGCCCACAACGAGAAATCCCGTGACTCATTAAATCGTCCGCCTGCTAACGGGAGATCAACGGTTGGGCCATGAACGCCCGGCCGTCACTGCGTGTTTCACCGATTCGATCTATTTGTCTTTGGCGCCACCCAGCGTCACCGAAATCTTGTATTTGTTCTGCAAGTGTGCGTGGGCCACCGAGGCGTGCCCGTCTTTGGGAAACTTCTTGCAGACCAACTGGAAAGCCTTGATGGCCGATTCTTTCGAACTCATCTCCTCAAAAGTGTATCCGATCTGCAACTGCGCCCAAGGCGCCGAGGGGGGATGCCCACCGAGGACCTGGTTGTACAGGATCAGCGCTTCTTTCGGCTGTTTGAGATTGCGATGGCAGGTAGCCATCCGCTTGTAGTTTTCCGGAAATCGCTCGTCGCACTGCCGGTACACACCGATCGCCTCCTTGAATTGACCCGCGTCTTGTCGGGCGGTGGCAATCGCCCACAACCAATTNGGGGCGTGCTCGACATCGAGTTTGATCAGCTCNGNATAGATGGTGATGGCTTCGTCGTACTTGGCCACCTCGCGGTACGTCGCGCCTTCCTGGCTTTTCCATTGGACCAGATGCTCTGCGTCCTGCCCGGCGAGTTGCCGGTAGATGGCGAGCGCCGGTTCGATTTGCCGTTGCTGTCGATAGCTGGAAGCGACCTGATTGAGGCCCTCAATCTTGTTCTCAAAACGGCGGTAAATCGTTCGCGCGTCTTCAAACTTGCCGAGCGACTTGTACCAGGAGGCAAAATGCCCGAGCAGCGCATCATCGGTTCCAAACTGCTTGAGTACCTGTTGATAGGTTGCGACAACCTGCGCGTTGCGACGAGCCGCGTTGTGCAGTCCGATGACCGACATCCACAATTGGCGCGATTTGGCCTTCTGTTTGGGATCGCTCTGGTCGTCTGGCAATTGCTGTTTGACATAGGCGATCGCCTGATCGGCCAGCCTCCCACCCTTGGTGCGCTGATCATCACTACCTGTCATGCGGTGGATCGGACTGCCCACGTGGGAGACGACTTGCAACGCCAGGTTAAACGGATCGGGGTAAGTCGTCTCCAGCGCTTCGACGCCATCTGGAAAAGCGCCAGCCTGAAAATAGTAGGACGCCAAGCGACGTGACGCCTGCTGACAGAGACCGGCCACGTGGCTCGCCCGTTCGGCCTGAAAGGTCAGTTTTTTCAAGATCGTAATCAAGGCCTTCTGGTTCTTTTGTACGTCGGCAATGTCGACCAGATCCCACATTCCTCGAGTGCTGGCAATGTGCTTCTCGTGCCGGGCAAATAACTTCTGGTACGCCTTTTTCGCTAGCGCAAACCGTCCGATCTGCTTGTAGGTCGCGCCGATGTGATACGCCGCCCAAACCGCTTCGGGCGAATCGGGCCAGTAATCGATGACCGATTGAAATCCCTCTTTGACAGCTGTGTTCTGTTTGCGCAAATTGACAAGACACATACTCCACTTCAGCTGCACGTACGGCGCCACTTCGCTGCGTTCGTAGAGTGTGAGGTACTTCTCGTACTCCGCCATGGCCACCATCCAGTTCTTGTCGGCGAAGTACTTTTGAGCAATGTTGAGCTGATAGCGTTCGACCTCACGCAACTTGGGCACGCGCATTTTGAGAATCTCGTCGAGCGTTTGTCCCCGCGCGGACGCAATCGGCGCGAGAGCCACGACTAGNCAAGCGATCGGNAACACAAAGCGGATCACTTGTCGGCGTCTTGAGCAGTCAGCCATTTCGCGTACTCCATATGTGCGTAAAACAACACGTTGGCACCCAGGTAATAGCAGGCATCGGTGATCTCGGCCGAAACGCCCGCGTGTCCATCTGACCAGGCGTCTCCGATATCACCCGGGTGATAATAACACAGCCAACGTCCGTCTTTGTACCAACCCAAGGCCTGCGTNCCACCGTGTGGAGCCACGTACGGCAGAAAGGGAATCGGAAACGGAACACGATGAATCACGTCGTCCAGCGGCACCGGCACCGGTCGCACATCGGGCAGGATACGATTCATCATCGAGAGAAACTGATTGTGGAAGTGGCGACTGCCACCGTTATCTCCGAACAACATTCCGTGTTTCTCGATGAGGTATTCGCGCAGAATCTTGACCTCACTGTTGGATAACGAGATGCTCCTCTGTCCGGTAAGGTAGACCACCGGAGGACTCTTCCCCCGTGGAAAGTTCTGCAACTGCGCGATGCGACGCGACTCGGTACGGTCGGCAATCTTGTGGGTCGTCAACTCATAGTACTTAATGAGCATGTTCAGGTCGCCGCCGACACCGTAGTCTTGATCCCAATCTCCACCGGAGTACTCCAGACGAATAAACCGCACTTTGCCACGTTTCGTACCACCCGCGAACCCCGCGCCGTCGCCCTGACCGTAACCCGGTGTATAGGCATGCTCGGTGATCTCTTCCAGTTGTAGCTTGATCTCATCGATCGGCGGTACCTGAAACAGAATCGAGCTAAACGGATTGACCACAAATTTCTGACGGATGATTTTCTTCACCTTGACGACCTGCGCAACTGTCTTCGCCTCACCACCGCCCGCCGGAATCTCGTAAATCTCATAACAGCCTTTAAATTGGCTGACCAGCAGACAGACAAAAACGAATAACAGCGCGTAACTGATGAATCCGAGCAAGGATTGATTCAGCTTCTTACGGCGGTGCCCGTAGTACCAGGNGTCTGGATCGCCCGGATTCCAAATCCGAGCCTTCGTCCCGGTCNCCNCCTGCTGCTGTGGCTCCCANGACGGCCGACAGACGTCGTCGATCGACGGCGGGCCGCGGCGCAACGACAAATAGTGCTGCGAGGCGGTTTCGAGGATCCAAGTCGTCCAGCANAGTCCNATCAGGAACAGACCGCCGAGCCCGATACGCGCCAGCCCGCTACGCAGTTCGTCCCACACCAAGACATCGGTGACGAACACCAAGAACTGCCAGACGCAGACGTACGCCACGGTCGCAACCAGACAAAAACGGTAGTCACGGATTGTCCGCAACCGCCACACCCAGAACAGCACGCCCCCGGTCGCAGCACCGAAAATCGGCCATTGCAGCGCCATCGGCAGCCATTGTGTTCCCCGCCAATCGAGCGCACACAGCGCCCACAGAACGGCCGTCGCGCTCACCCAGGCAATGCGTTTCTTGTTCTCAGTCCAGGGCATCTGGGTAGGCAACTCCAGCCATCAGGACA
Source organism: Planctomycetaceae bacterium (assembly GCA_002702965.1). Classification (GTDB taxonomy): domain Bacteria; phylum Planctomycetota; class Planctomycetia; order Pirellulales; family Pirellulaceae; genus UBA9264. Next base: position 23,980 of record PADE01000046.1, on the reverse strand, counting down.
CCGATCGATCCCCGCCGCGGTGCAGCCACCGTGGCCGCGTCGTCAGTCCACGCCATCCAGCAATTTGTCGAGGTTGTCTTCCAGCGGGTTTTCCTTAGGATCCGCCTGTTTGGCTTCGCCAATGCCAAGCGAGTTGAGTACCTGGTCCGGATTCGCAACTTTTTCACCGCGAGGCGTGAGCGCCGTCTTGCCACCACCCGCGGCGGTCGCGTCGGATGTCTCCGACGGTGTTTCCGGCGCCTGCCGCCCGCTGTCCGCAGCGGTGTCCTGTTTGTTAGCGGCAGTGGCCGGCTCCGCAGTCGGCCAAAAGTAGGGCANCGCCGTTCCGGCAAACGCCAGCGCGACCGACGCCACAACCGCAACCAGCAGATAACGCATCAGGTCTCCGTCACCGCTCATTCCAATCGCTTCCTGCGGTGTACGCTCCTGCAGGCCATTCAGAAACATGCGTATTTCGGCAACTCGCCGATCGTCGTGTCCCGCCGCTACCAGCGGATCTTGACCGAGTGGTGATGGGTCCGAAGGGGACTCGCTCATCGCGTTCTCCTGTGACATCAAGCCGCACTGTCAGCGGCCNTCTTCTTCCAATACATGTACCAGATCTCCGCCCGCCTCGCTGATCGATTCGATCGCGGGTTCGAAATACATCGCCTGTGACTCGTTGTGTACCTTGAGCAGTACCCGCCTTTCACCCGCAGGAGCATCGCCCAGGATTCCCTCGATCGCGGACGTCAACTCGACCTGACCGACATTCTGACCGTTGACATAGTACCTATTCTCTCTGTCGATCAATACGCTCACCTTCGAGACCCCAGCGCTCTGGACCTCCACGGCTTTGGCAGGCTCCCACTGCAAATGGCTGTCATCCTGCGCCCGTGCCAAGATCACAAAGAAAATCAGCAGGTTGAAAGCGATGTCCCCCATCGCCATGCTGGGCACGGTCGCGGCGAATTTTCTGCGTTTCATTTTCACGGCGAATCAATTCGGCAAGACAACTTCCCGCTCCTCTTCGCGCTGAATCGTTATCACGCCGCCCGCGGTCTCAATCATCTCGGTCACTCGGACCCAATGGTGATAGGGCGTTTCCTTCTCGCTCTTGACGATGACCACGCGATCTTCTTCCCGCGACCGCGCGTCCAAGAGCCGTCGCAGGTGGCCGGGGAACTCGCGCGGCGGAACGACTTCACCGTTGAGCAACGCCGTCGTCCGCGTCAAACGCACCTCGATGTTCTCGATCTTTTCCTTCTGTTGTTCGACCTCCTCGCTGCGAGGCAACGTCTGGAGGCGCCCACTGTCCGGTTGCACCGAAGCGCACACCAGGAAAAACACAATCAAGTTGAAGGCAATGTCACCCGTCGCGCTGGAGGGCGGCTCGACCAGGAATGTACGTCCGCGGCGGGCCCGCATAATGCCATCCTATCCCGTAGCCTGTCGGTCCGAATTCTGTTTCGAAACCGCCATCTGCAACGTCACCGATTCGATCAATTCGGTCGCCGACTCCTCGACATCCAACACGAACCGGTTGATCACACTGGTAAAATAGTTGAACGCGATATAGGCCGGGATACCGACGATCAATCCGAAGCAGGTCGTCAACAACGAGACCTGAATGCCNCTCGCGGCGGCGGCCACAATGTTGGTCTCACCCATCTGAGCGACAATATCCTGAAAGGCGACGATCATGCCCTGGACCGTGCCCAAGAATCCCAACATCGGAGCAGCGCTGGAAACCGTTGCCAGCACGGCCAGGTGGCGTTCTAGCGCAGCCACGATGTGGACGCCGTAATCGTCCATCGCCTTGACCACCTGCTCGTCGATCCGACTCGCATCGTAATTGAGTCGTCGGAGTACATAGTATTTTCGCAAACCGCTAGAAAGCACCGCTGCCACGGGACCCTGCTGGGAACCGCACAACTGCAATGCCTCTTCCACTCGATCTTCTTGGAGCAGTCGCTGCACGCTCCCACGGATGTTGGCCGAGTCAGCGCTGACCATCTTCAAGCTGCGGTANCGTTCTAGAATCACACCCATCGCCAATACACCCATTAACAAAATGGGCCACATGAAAAGCCCGCCTTCGCGCAGCAACCCGATGACACCGGTGTCAAAAAAACCAGAAGCGATTTCCTCGTCGCTCGTTCCTGAACGCTCCGTGTCATCCGCAGCCGGCGACGGCTGAACCTCTTCAGAAGGCGTCTCCGATTCAGCTGCTGCGGTCTCTTCCGACGCAGCCGTGGCCGATTCCTCCTGTTTCGCCGACGGATCGGCGGAGGCAGCGTCATCAGGAGGACGACCCGTCTGGGGAGTATTCGCGTCTTGCGCCACCGCAAGCGGAGCGATGAACAACAGCACGATGCAAGCGGTGAACCGATCGATGCTGGAAAGCATGGCGTCCATTCTCGGGCGAATCCGGTCCGCCCGCGGCAAAGGCAATACGCCGCGGTGGCCGCGACGATGTGACTGTCTCAGTTGTCTTGATCGATGCTGTTGGCCTCGGCCTCGAACTGTTGCAGCATCTCCGGCAGGGCCAAGCGGCCGCGGGCGTACTTTGCGGCTTCGCTGGACGGGAAATCCCACCGACAGCGGTTGTAACGGCGAAACGCTTCACGGTTGTTCTGGCCGAGACGATAACTTTCGCCAGACCAGAACAGCGCATCGGCACCCAACGCGCCTTCAGGAAACAACTTGGAAAACCGATCAAAGGACTGCCCAGCCAACGCGTAGTCCTTTTGTTTATAGAAACTCTGACCAATCCGGAACGCCATTTTCGCGGCGTGTTGGTGGCCTTCGAAACGCTCCAGAAATTTTCTGCCGACCTGTGCCGCCACGAGGTAGTTCTCCTGCTTATAAAAGTAGTCCGAAATGCGGATCATCACACTCGCGATCAAGGGGCTCTTAGGATGCGTGGCGGCGAGTGTCACGTAAGCCTCCAACGCATCGTCAAACTCGCCCGCTTCTTCATGACACTGTGCCAATTTGTACTGCGCGTCGGGTGCCAACGTGTGATCGGGATACTGTCGCAGGATCATCTCGTAGGAACCGATCGCCTCCTCCCACTGTTCCAACTCCTGCGCGAATTGGCCGAGCAGGTAGGCCACGCGCGGAGCGTACTTCGGGTCGGGATAATCCTCCATCACTTCACGCAGGCGCCGCCGACCCGACTCGAGATCGGCCTGTTGCTCATCGTCGCGCCCCAGTTCCTTGTGGCTTTTGAACAACTCGAAGTAGCTCTCGGCGATCCGGAATTTTGTCTCGACCGCCAGGTCCTCATCGCTGAATGTCTTGGAGAATGCCGACACCAGAGCGTCGGTACCCACCACGACCGGCAGCTGGGTAAGTCGTTCGCGGTCTGCTTCGACGGGGGCAGCCGGATCGACGTACTTGACCGTGATGGAATCGCCAAAATAGCTTTCGATAATCGGCAGTTTCGGATCGGCATTGTCCGCCGTCGGCGCATCGGCAGCTTGCAGTGGGAACGAACCGGCAAACACACCGCTGTGCGAAGTCGTCTCCGCGAGCGTGACTGTCTCGCGCTCACCTTTCTCGGTCGTAATGATCAACTCGATTTCATCGCGCTCGTGCGTGGCATCCCGGTCAAAATCGCGAACCATTGCGTACAACTTCTCCCCGACGTGCAAATTCTCGATTTCCTTCTCGTACTCACGATCGGTGACCTGCAGCGTTGCAGAGGTCACCAGACGACCGGCTGCGACAAGCTGTTCTGGCTTGTCGGCGGGGCGCCGTTGATCGTCATAGCGTGCGGCGATCTCGTCGCTACCGGTAAGGCTGAGCACGCGGGCGACCAGGCCACGTGTGGCGTCTTGCGGCTCCTCCTCACCCTCCTCGGCAATCTGGACACGGCCAATCAGGCCACGCGGCATGTCCTGCGTCAAGGGAACGACCGCGACGCTGTCCTTGCCTCCTAGTTGCAAGATCACCTGGCCGACAAACCGGCCTTCGCGCAACGCCGGGTTCGAGAAATCGGTGCTAGCGGCTTGCCAGAACGCGCCCGAGATCACGCAGGTCACGTTGACCTTGGCGCCATCCGAAGTGGTCACCGTGACGTCCACCGAACTGCGACTGTCCTTGGCCGCGTCCGGGTCGATCACTTCAACGGTCAGGGGTGCCGCAAACGCAACCCGGCTGACCGATTCCTTCTCCGGCGGATCCTGGTAAACCACTCGGGGGGACCCCTCCGTGCCCGGGGGAGGCAGCACCACACGGGATTCCAAGATGCGAACCCGGCCCGCGGTCGGCTGATTCACCAGCACGGTCGACAGTCTGGGAACCGCGTGCCCGGGAAATGTGTTCTCCTGGTCGTAATAACGAATCATCACTGAATCGCCTTGTTTGACGGCCAGCGTTAGCGCCTCTTCCTTACCGCCGACCTCTTGCTTGTCGGCGCTGGTGAAAATCTTTCGCGTAAAAACTCCCGTGAAGGCATCGGTCTCGGTGGCGGTCAGCGGAATCGGCTCTCCGTCGTTGACATACACCTCCAGGTTGATCTTGTCCGGCTCGGCGCTGACATCGCGATCGTAATCAACGATTTCGACGACGATCTCCTCGCCCGGATCAACCCGCAACAGCTCCTTTCGCGCCGTCGTCGTCACACCACTGGCCGAGACGTTGTAGTCGTAGGCAATCGGTGAAACAGTCGCGTTGTTGTAGGTGGCGGTCAGCTCCCGCGTCAGCAGTCGGCTGCCACCACTGATCGATTGTGTGCGTTCATCGGTGTAAGTCGCGGTAACGGTGTCTCCTGCGGCGATCTCCAACACGTCATTGCTGGCCAGCGCAAGAAGATCCGCCTCGGTCGGAATATAGGTATCTCCGGTACGCACCTCGCCAATTTCAACGTGGTTGATGGCCACCGACTCACCCAGGTATTCGTGCACCACAAATCTCGCATAGCGGAGCTCCTTGCGTGGAAATCGAAATTCCCATTCAGTCCCCAGCGCGATGACCTCGGGTTTGCTCGAGGGTTGCAGCGAGATTCCGCGCAGGTTCAGCAAGCTCCCTCCCGCGATCTCCTGTGGTCGAACTCCCAGACTGAAGCGGCCGGGCGACTCGATCAGGATCGACCCGACCGAGAGCTGTTTGAATTTGTTCCAGCCGCCCGTGTCACCAACCGCCACGTCGAGAACTTGGCCACCGAGCTCCACGTGATACCGACCACCGTTTCCCGGATGCGCGTAATCGACCCAAACCTCGTAGACCCCTGGGGTGGTACACTCGAAGTCCCACGACGCGATATCCTCAACCGACGCCCATTGTTGAATCTGCGAAAAACCATCGACTTCTGCGACCGCGAACTGCTCGGTCTTCTTGTTGAGTTTGGCAGCCGAAACATCGAGATCCAGAGCCGCCGCAGCCTGCGCCGCCGGCGCGATCAGCTCCTCTGCAGCGGGCTGAGTAAGATCAAAATCCGAAGCATGGAACGCAGCCAGGGTGACAGTGGCCGAATCCAGCCGGGCCCGCGCCCGCGTGGCCTCAAGCGGCTGTTTAGCCTGCGTCGTGGCGGCGAAGATGGTCAGATCGTGCAGCCCCTTGGGAAGCCACAGATCGACCGACCGCTCCCCTTTGCCCAACGGCAGCTCGACCATCTTGTCGACCACCATCGCGGTGGTCCCGCCGCGGACCAAAATCCGGAGGGCGCCATCTTGCGGTTGAACAAACTTGCCAAACCAGACGACCGCAAACGGTTTCTCCGCCTCTTCATCATCCGCCTCCTTGCTCCAGGCCAGCTGTCCGGCGGCGGCGGTATCGGCGGGCTTGGTATTACGAACCAGATTGACCACCTGCAGCCAATTGGTGTAGCCCGTGAAGTTTCCAGGGTAGACGCGCTGCGTCATGGTTCCAAACGCTCGTGTGACGTCCTGCGCTTCGACCGCGGGGGGAAAGGCGGCCAGACGGAACCAGAACTCGCCATCGTAACTACCCTGCAATACGCCGCGCACCGGCGCGTGCCGCTCCGCATTCGGCGTCGCGATGCGGGCCCGCGAAACGGGATAGAGGTCTTTCATATCGACCGTCAGTTGTTTCGGCGTGACCCCGTCCGGCTGACTCTGCCAGAAGGTCTTGGGATCCTTGTCGATAGCCATCAAAGGACTGTGATCGATCGCCGTATCCGTCGCCAGCGCGCCCGCGGGCAGTTCGGCGGTTTCGAGTGAAGCTTCAAAGATGCCCGTGTGTTCACCGGTTTCGGTCGCCCGTACTTGCACCTCATCACTGCTGTCGGTGGAAACACGAACAACCACCGTATCGGGTTTACCGGACAAATCCCGATCGGCATCCTTGATGCGCAGATAGATCGGATTTCCGGGTTTGATTTGCGTCGCGGGTCGAATTTGTGAAACGCGTTGGTCCCGATCCTGCGTATTGGCCTCTCGCTCGAGTTGTTGGCTAAAAGTGGCTTCCTGTTCATCCTCGATCTGGCTGCTGGCAACTTCAAACTCGGCGCTCGCGGCCATCTGAATTTCAACGTCGGACAATGGCACGTTCTTGAATTCGGCCTTGAACGCGTCCGGGTAGTCGCATTTGATGGTATCGTCGCCACGCAACTGGAGGACTTTGTCACCCGGTTCGGGTTCGCCCAGCGCCGTACTCAGTTCAAACCGAAACAGTCCTTTCCCCGCGCCGGTACCAACCAGGTAGATCATCTCGCGGTCCCCACCGGGAACCGTGGTAATAAGAACCGGGATCTTGTTGTGGCCGCGGCTGATTCCCAGATCGCTATCGTGAACCACAATCGACAGCGGAGCCCCGGGATTGTGCCGTCGTTTGCTCCGTCTGCCGAGTCTACCAACGGTGCGCAGCAGTGTGAGCTGATCGATGTAACGTTCTTCTACTCGGTACACCTCGGCCAGATTGTAGAGCGTCTGATTCGCTAGCTGAACATCGGGAACACGTTCCAACACCGCCTGAAAGATCTGTCGAGCCTCGTCGCGATCACCGCGGCGAAAAGACAAGACACCTCGTAGAAATTCGGCCCGCACCACGGTTGGCGTATTTCGACTCTGCGCGAGTTTCTCGAACACTTGCGCCGCCTGGTCAAATACACGCTGCTCCATGAACGTCTCACCTACCCCAAATTCGGCCTCCACGGCTTGCGGCGACTCGGCGTACCGATTGATCACGGTCATGAACTCGCTGCGGGCAATATCGTAACGTCGCGCGCGAAAATAGTTCCGGCCCAGCAGCAGCTGAATCTCGGCTTTGTCAGTGTCGTCGATCTCCTTCGATTCGCTGTGTTTGACCATCCAGCCGCGTAAGACTTCCTCCACATAACCGGAATTCTCATCACCACCGGCGGCAATCAACGACTCGCAAACGAAGGCGATCAAATCGACCGGCAGTTCGTTACGGTGTTCGTCAAACAGCGGTTTGTTACCGGCAAAAGTATCGAACGCCAGCTTGCGATCACCCAGCCGCAAGTAGAGCGCCGCTTGCAATAGCGGTGCGATCGGGCTGTTTTCATCGATCGTCAAACCGACGGTTCCCATCCGCGCGTAACTCTGGCTGACGACCTGACGCATCTGTTCTTTGCGCGTCTGGTTGACGTTACCCGTGACATTTGCGAGCAAACCGGTCGCCAGCGTAGCCGCGGCCAAATAGTCCTTCTTGGCCAAAGTCGATCGCGCAAATTGGGCCAACGGATCCCAGCCCCAGTAGTCGTTACCCACCTCACGCGTGGCTGTCTGGTAAGTGAGCAGCCGGGCAATCGGCGGCCGCTGCTGGTCATCGGTTTCCAACAGGATCAACCGCGCCACGGCTGAGATCGGTGGCAATTCGAGTTTACCGATGGCAACGTAAACGCGCCGCCGATCGGCCACCGTGACCTTCTCATCTTGGCGGACTTTGTTGATCCAGGTAGAAGCGGCGCTCCAATCGAATTCCCAACTGCGGAAAGGCCGTTCGTTCTGTCGCTCGCGGGACCGGGCAAGCGTCTGTTCGAATCCAGCCAGATCTCCCGCCACCATTTGTTCGTTCGCCAGCCAGGTCGTATACCGTCCGTGAAAATCGGTATCGAGTTTGAGCATCTGACCGATAAACGCTACACGATCCGGCCCTTCCTTGCGGACCAGCAGGCGGCTGGCGCATTCCCGCGACTCGTAATGGTTGGCGTCTAGCGTCAAACCGGCCGTCCACACGGCGTTTGCCTCCGCTTCGGCCTTGTATTTCAAGAGAATGTCACCGTAGTACGCCGAATAGGTCGGGTCGGGTCGCTCGACCGTCTGACGGGCCGCGATCATCCACGCGTAGGCGGCTCTGGCCAGGTCGGCGTTCTTATTCGAGTCCGCCGCAATGAACAGCCGGCGACACAAATCGGCGCTGTACTGTGTCGCGGGAATCGCCAGCAGTCGCTGCGCTGCCTCCTGGCGAACTTCGGGGGGACTGTAATCGGTGGCGTTGTAGACAAAGTTCGCAGCCGCCGAATAGTCTTTCGGAAAACGCTTGCAGTAAGCAACCCANATCGTCGCGGAATCCGCGCGCTGCTTGGCGGGAGCGTAGTGTCGGAAATAGTGCGCCTGCGCTTCGGTAAGCTGCCTGGCGATCGGCTGCGGCAATTGACCGAGAAATTTCGCCAGCAACTCTCCGCGGGCCGTTGCGGCGATCGCCCGATCGCTGCCGAGCTGGGCAAGGTACGGTTTCATCACCGGGTCGTTGTCCACGGCCGCGAGTTTTCGCACCAGCACGTCGGCGCGCGGCTTTAGATCCTTGTTCTTCTGGTTCGCCACGGCCCAATCCCGGGGGTAGTTCCGCAAGGTATTATTGGACAGGTGCGCGCGGCGCGATTGCAGAATCAGATCCGCCAACTGTGCGAACTGCGCGTCGTCGGGTGCCGAGGAGAGAAGCCATCCGATCGCTCCACGCGTATTGCCCGAATCGTCGGGGGACCGTGTGACCAGGTCGCGGAGCGTCTGCCGTGTCTTGGCTTCGTCCTTGAGCCGGTCTCGATAGACATTAAACGCCAGGACGTAACGCAGGTAGGTCGACTGCCCTGGGAGTTTCTGGATCGCNGCCAACAGGTGCTTTTCGGTATCGGCCAACTGTGGAGGTTCGGCGCCGTTGTAACTGACAAAGTTGGTCGCGTTGCCACTGTACGCCGGATCCAGCGACAGCAGTTCGCGAAACAAAGCCAGCGCGCGCGGGGTGTTTTGAGCGCGAAGATAAGCGTGCGCAAGGAACGACTTGCCGTGGTACCGATTTGCCTGCCCGGGAAACTTACTCGGATACTCGTTAGCCAGCCGTTCGATGTCCTGCGCTGGGGCCTGGGCGCTGTGCAGCGCCTGCAACTGGCGGTACGCAACGTCGGCCGAATCCGACAGTGACCGCGCTTGGCCGTACGCGTTGTAAGCGTTTCGATGCTGCCCCTGTGAGCCGTGATTTTCACCGATCGCGACGAACAGCTTGCGCTTCTCCGCGGGATCGAGAAACAGATTGCGCTGCAACATCTTGTTGCCAACGACATTACTCTTGGCGTACTCGCGAGTCCGCCGCCAACTCTCAAAGGCCCGCCAGCCCACCTCGCGCGCAAACTCGCCCTTGGGAAGAGCGTCGTACATCTCTTCGGCGAGTTCCGCTCCGCGGACGACGAATTCTCCACCCAACTGGTCGAGGTAGATCCGCAGCGCCTGAACAGCGTGTGCACGACCAACCGGGTTGGCACCGTGGCGCTTCCAGACCACTCGGTGGGCGGCCGCCGTGCCTTCACGGTCCGAGCTTTCAAGGAGCGTCCGCGCCAACCGAATTTCGATCTCTGCTGCCGCTGGCGCGGTCGGGTAGCGATCGAGGAACTGACGGCACGCTACGACCAGATCTTTGGTGCGCGACATGATCTCCAACCCATCCATCAACTTCAACATCATCTGTTGATGCCGGGGATCGGCGGGGTGCACCGCGGNAAAGGTCTGCGTCGCGCGAATCAGTCCCAGCACCCGCCCGTGCTGGTGGTAGAGTTCGGCCAGTTTCACCATCACCTCGGCCGCNTCGGGCGCAGTCGCCTTGAACTTGCCCAGCTCGCCTTCCAACTGGGAGGCCTGCTGAGTAATGGCGTCGTCGTCTCCGACGGGGGGCTGGGCCACGACAGGCGTAGACACGAAAAAGCCGATCACGAGAGAAACGACAGTTTGTCGCATGATAGCGCCTTGGTCGAAAAGAAGGGCAAAACGTCCGGTCAATACAATCCAATTCGGGGGTGCGAACCGCGCGACCCCGCCGCCGAGTGTCTCAGAAACCGCCCTGGGTCAGCGCCTCGGAGATCTTTTTCGCATCACTTGCTAATGGGCTTTCTGGGAATTCACCGATCAGCTGCTCGAACCGGCGCCGCGCTTCGGGCTTGCGGTCCATGCGGTACAGGCAACGGCCGTAGTTGAACAGGATGACATCCAGGAATTTGGCGTCGGGGTGACTCTCCAACACCGTCTCGAACGTGTCGACCGCTCTCCCGTAGTCTTTCTGTTGGTAGTAATGTTCGGCCATTTTGGCAACCGCTTCTCCGACACGCCCGCTGGCCGGAAATTGGTCAAAGACCTTCTTGTACTCTTGAAACGACCGATCGCGCAGTTGCGCCGAGGCGTTGCCCTCGGCACCATCGGCCATCTGCTCATAACACTCGGCGATCCCGAACTGCGCCTCACCACGCAGCTGGCTCGTCTGCATGCCGACCAAGCGGTTAAAGATACCAATCGCGCGGTTGAGGTCGCCCTGGGTACGGGCGACTTCTCCCAACTGGAGTAGCGCGTCGTCGAGAAATCCGCTGCTGGGAAACTCGTTCTGTAGTCTCTGACACATCGCCGCAGCCAAATTGAGCTGGTCCATCTCAAAATAGACGTGCCACAGTTGCACATACGCCTCTTCCAACAATCGTCCCCGCAATTTACGGACGTCGGCCATAATGTCTTCACATTCACGTAGTGCCAAACGGTACTTTTGGTCGGCCTTCTCTTTCAGCCCGAATTCCTTATAACGGTTTCCAATCTGGGTCAGTGCGTCAGCGGTCTTCAAACTCGTCTGGACACGCAACTCTTCGTTCGAGATCTGGGCGCGCGTAACGCGGACACCACCGATGTTTCCTTCCAGGCACCTGGCTCTCGCTTGGAGTTCCGCCAACCCTTCACCGCTATGCACTTCGTCCAGATAGACAACACGTACTTGATCGCCAGGCAACGCCTGTAATTGTTCGTCATCGGCGACGATCTCGTCTGTCTTGGCGAGCGCGACAACGGCTTGGAAAACACCGCTGTGAATCGAATCATCGGGCTCCTCGGGCTGCTGGTCTGCAGGCGCCTGGTCGTCTCCCGGTTTCGCGGCCCCGTCACCGCCCACGGGCTCACCGCTCGAGCTCGACTCCGCGGTCCCCAGCTCGAATGTCAGTTGAACCTCGGTCAGCGTGATTTCGACGCGATCGACCAACTTGAACGGGTTCACCTCGACAGGTTCCTCGATCAGGTCCTCGGACTGTTCGGCTCCTTTTGGAGAGGCCTCGATCTCACCCGCATCGGCCTTGGCGACCGCTTCTGCGGCCTCGGCCTCTAGCTCCTCGTCGGTCTTGCGGCGATGGATCTCCACCACCGCGGCCAGCTTGTCGGCGCCGTCGGTGATGTCGTGGTCCGGATCGGAGATCCGAACGTTGACGTTTTTGCCCAATACGACGCCACCCAAAGATTCGCGGAATGCGCCGTCGGTGATCATCACCTGGCCATCACCGACCACCGTTACGGCGCTAATCACGGGCTTGTCGAGTTCCTCATCGGCGGTGTGTTGGTCGACATAGGTGACGCGAACCTGATCCCCTCCTTTGACATCGAGTACACCGTTCTGTTTGCGCGGTTTGCCGAGGCGGCTGGGAATGGACCCCAGGACGAGTCGCACATTGCGGCCGACGGGAAAACATTTCATGCGCTCCTCGTCACCGCTCGTCGTCACCGCCTGGACGTCGATCGACTCACCCGGGTCGAGGATGGCCAGATCCGCATCCTCGATCTTGACGAAAAATCGCTTACCCGCCTCCAACTTCTCGGTGCCACCATCGTCATCGGTCAGCGAGGTACCGACTTTCTCCAACGCCGAGATGGCGCGGCTGTAGTGGCCCAGCTGAAAGTGNCCCAGNCCGATGTAGTAATAGGCCTGATTNACCTNNGCNCTGACCGGAAANGTCTCGATCACATCGCGCATGATTTGAAAACACTTGCCGTAATTGCGGACCTGATAAAAGCAAACGCCCACCTTCAGCGTAGACTCTGCTCGCAACATGTCATCGCGGTTTTCCTCGACTGCAATCGCCTCGAAATGCACCCGCGCGCGATCGTACGATCGGTCGCGATCAAGGTAGTAATCACCCAGCTTCATATGGGCCTGATAGCGCAACCGACTACGCGGGTAGCGTTCGATCACCGACTTCCAGATCTCGAGTGCCTTGGGAATCTCCTCGGCTTCAAAACGTGACTCGCCGGCTTCGATCAACTTTCGCGCCGCGCGATCCTCGACAATCGATCCCCGGACGGGGGACCCCGTCGAGGCAGGCGTTTGCGCGGTCGCCGCGGCAGAAAAGACGCCTACCACTGCGCAAAATGCCAACCCAGTCCACAGCGATGCCATTTTGGAAGGCTGATCCATTCTCTGAACTTCCCCTCTCGCTTCGAGGCGACAACCATTTGTACAGGTCTAGCGTATCCGCTGCGAACGAGGCCGTCAAAAGACCGCCCCAACCGGAGATCCCTACTGACGGGCAGCGAGACCGACCCACAAAAAAAGAACCGCTCCTACCAACGGTGGAGCGGTTCTTACTATCGCGTTCGTCAGAAAACGGCGCCCATTCAAACTCGGAGCCAGTCCGTCGCGCTAGCTCAGCAACTCCACGACCGGTTCTCCGTTGTCAACCAGCTTCATCGGACGTTGCAACGGCGTCATCACTTCCTTGCTGTGATCGATACCGAGTAAGCGGCAGACGGTGGCATGGAGATCGGGCACATTGACCGGTCGCTCCGCCGGCTGCATCGCGTCTTCGTCCGACCGGCCGATCACTGCGCCCGGCTTGATCCCACCACCGGCCATCATGCAGCTGAAGCACGCAGCCCAGTGGTCACGTCCCGCGTTATCGTTGATGCGGGGGGTACGTCCGAATTCGCTGACCATCATAATCAACGTCTTCTCGAGCATCCCGGACGTCGACAGATCGGCGATCAGCGAAGCCAGTGCAGGGTCCATGACCGCGCCGTGGTTTTCCATCGCCAGAAAATTGTTGCTATGCGTATCGAATCCGCCGCGGTTGACCTGCACAAAACGGACTCCCTTCTCGACCAGACGCCGNGCCAACAGCGCACCGCGTCCAAAACTTGTATCGCCATAGCGGTCGAGCGTCTGCTGGGGCACGTTGGACAATTCAAACGCCTCCAAGGCCGGGCTGCGCATCAAACGGACTGCGTCGTCGATCGACGTCTGCGTCGCTCCGAGCCCGAACTTGCCTCGCTTTTTCGCAAACTTCTGGTTGTATCGCGCCAACACGTCCAACCGCCGGTTACCGCGCACTTCGGCGATTCCCTCGGGAAACGCCAAATAGGGATCCTTGTCACCCGGATTGGCCACGTAGTACGCTTCGCAGCGTTGGCCGAGATAACTGGCCCGCGGTGCCTGGCCGCTGATCGAAATATAGGCCGGCAGATCGCCCTGGTTCTGGCGCTCATGGACAACCACCGAACCGATGCCGGGATGCCGCAAATTGGAACCCGACTGATAGCTGGTCTGCATATTGTAGGTCGCCCGACCGTGGTCACCTTGCGTGCCCGCGATCGACCGGACCAACGCGATGCGATGCATCTGCTCAGCCAACTGCGGAAAGATCTGTGAGATCTGNACGCCGGGTACCGAGGTTGCAATCGGCTCAAACTCACCTTGTACCGGGCGACCGGGCTTGGGATCCCAGGTGTCGATGTGCGACATCCCCCCCCCGTTCCAGAACAGGATCACATGCTCGGCCCGCGCGGGCCCCGCCGAACCTGAGCGAGCCAGTAGTTCGCGAACCGGCAAGCCGAGCAAAGAAGCGCTTGCTCCGCTGGCCAACATCGCCCGCCGCGACATCCGGTATCCGGGGCATGACCTGTGCATTCTGAATTCTCCTGGTGAAGACGCGTTGTCGGTCGATTGACTGGTAGTGGTTCCTGTTCGCTGGCCCGCCAACGGCTACGGCAAAAACCGGAATTCGTTGCAATTCAGTAAAACCCACCGCAGATCCGCAATTCCCGCAAAGGGTGATTCCGCCTCCTGGACCAACGTCTTGGCGTCGGCCAGTTCGTCCGCGGTGGCCACCCGTGTGAGGATTTCCAGGTAGGCCAGTGCAACCGCTTGATCGATCTGGCCCGCCTCAACCAACTGGTACATCGGCTCNAGCGTGCCCACCCGGGACGCCTCGTGGATCAGCCGACCGTTGAGCATCATCAACGATTGTCGCATCGTGGGGTCAGCGTCGCGCCGCTCACCGAGGTCGGCTCGGGCGGTTTGCCCAAACACCCGCAGGAAATGACCGGCGGGCGCCGGCGAGGCCATCCGAAACGAACTACTGAATTTAGGATTGTCGTCGTACTCGCGTTTGACCATCCGCGTTTCGTACTTGGCTCCTGTGAGGCGCTGGGCCCGCTGGGCCATCATCCGCTGAGCTTCCAGTTCCTCTTTTGACATCACTTGCATGCGTTCGATTTCCAGATCGTCGCCCTTGGTCAACAAGGCGTTGAAATCGAGTTCGATGGCATCCTCGAGTGCGTATCCACCGCGGGACACCGCGGCGGGCTTCATTTTCGGTCCACTCGTTTGGTCCGCCGGACTGGCAACCACGGCGGGCACCTCTGGCGCGCCCGGTTCGACGAGCACACGAACACTCTCGGTGACCACTTTCTTGTTGTAGCCGTCGGGGTACTTGGTATCGAACAGGTGGCCTGCCACCACGATGCTGTCGTACAGCGATTCACTCAGCATCCGCCGCGTGCTTGTGCCCAGAAACGCTGTTTCCAGTTCCTCCCGCAGCAGGTCATCGGCATCCGACGGCACGTGCGCCCGCTGGTACGCCTGGCTGGACACGACCATCCGCACCAGCTGGCGAAACTGATAGCCGTGAGCGACGAATTCCTCCGCCAGGAAACCGAGCGTCCGGGGATGGCTGGGTTGGTTGTCTGAACGGAAGTCATCCACCGGCTCGACAAAGCCGCGGCCAATCAACTCCTTCCAGACACGATTCGCGATCGACTGCGCGAACAACCGATTGCGCGGACTGGTGACCAAATCCGCCAACGTCGAGCGCAGCGCGCTGTGCCGGTACAAGCTGGCTTTGACATCGATCTTGCGCAGTGTGGACTTCGCTTCCCCCACAACATCGAACCCACGTGGCGCATCGCCGCGTGCGCGCTGCCGCGCTTTCTCGGCGGTGGCCGCGAGCAGGTCGTCCACCGAAGGGCCAGCCGGCTGACCCGCTCGCTGCTGGCGCGCCGCAAGCCCTTGTTCAAATCGCGTGATGAAAGCCAACCGCTTCGCGGGAGAAATCATCTCAAACGGAAATCTTGGCTGCATCGGTTGCCGGGCTTCCCCTTCGGCGGCGCCCTCCGGCGGCCAAAGAACGGTCGTCTGCTTCGCCTCGGTGGTGTAGACCGCGCGCGTCAAGGTACTTTCCACGCGGCGGGTCTTGCCAAAGTAGGCCGCCATGCCGAAGAAATCCTGACGCGTCCAGACGTCGAACGGGTGGTCATGACACTGAGCGCAGCCAATCCGCACCCCCAAGAATACCTGCGACGTGACGCTGGCCAGCGCGAAGGGGTCTGCATTGTCACCGAGCACGAAGCCGACCTCGGGCGTGCGATTAGCTTTGCCGTTGGTCGCGATCAGCCGGCCCACCAATTCGTTGTAAGGCATGTCTTGCTGCACAGCCTGATGGACGTAGGCCATCAGCGCGGAGCCGCCCGTAACGTTGCTGCGCAGTCGCAGCATGTCGGCGAAAAACACGGTCCAGCGATCCGCAAACTGATCGCTCGTGATCAGTTTGTCGATCAGCTGTGTTCGCCGCTGCGGAGCGGGCCAGGCGAGAAATTCAGCCACCGCCTCCGCGCTGGGGATGCGGCCCGTCAGATCGACGCTGGCGCGGCGCAGAAAAGCAAGGGCGTCGATGGTCTCGAGCGGTGCGTGTCCGGCACCCAGTGAGGCGTTTTCCTTGTCCAAAACTGCGTCCACCGACTCGGCAGCCGGCAACGGACCAGACAGTAGGAGCAACACCCAAATCACACAAAGACATCGCACCACGCTATTTCTCCTCTCAATGCAGTTACCCGGCCACTCGGGAGGGGCTAGTTTACCATAGTTTGAATCGGCATCCCAGCGCATCAAACTTTGATGCTCGGCTCGTCAATTTCTGGTGCAGCCGGCCGCGAAACCACCGAATTTGTTTGAAAAGGCTATCGCTGCACGCGTTCCGCATCCGGGCGGCAGCGGTTCGGTATGCTTGACCCGGCGGACAGGAGAGAGTATCTGGACCTGCGTCGACGGTCTATCCGTGTCGCATCGTTCGCGGTTGGGCGGGTGCGTAATCCGCCGACCGATGCGTAATCCGCCGACCGAGCAGTCCCGCCGCACCGGTTCCCCGTCCGTCCGCCCCCGGGAGTATCCGATGATCCGTCCACCTTTGGTGTTGCTCGTTGGCGCCCTGTTGTGGTGGTTACCCGATCGCGGGGACGCTGGTCACCGGATCATTTTGCAGGGCAACCAAAAACTGGCAATTCTCGACGCACAAGGGGAGGTCGAGTGGCAGACCCGGTGGGGCGGGATCCACGACATCCACGTATTGCCGAACGGACACATAATGGTCCAGCAAGGCAGCCACAAGATCGTTGAGTTGGATCCGAAGACCAACCAGGTCGTCTGGTCGTACGACGCCGCACTCGCGAACGGTAACCGAGGAAAACGCATCGAGGTCCATGCCTTTCAACCGTTGGAAAATGGTCGGATCATGATCGCCGAATCGGGGTCCCAACGGATCATCGAGATCGACCGAGAGGGGCAGCTCCTGCACTCGGTGAAACTGCACGTCAAGGCGCCGCATCCGCACCACGATACGCGTCTCGTCCGCAAACTCGGCAACGGTAACTATCTGGTCTGCCACGAGGCCGATGGCGCCGTACGGGAATACCACGGCGCGTCCGGGGCCGTCGTCTGGGACTACGAGGTTCCGCTGTTCGGCAAGCCGCGTCGGGGTGGTCACGGTCCCGACGCCTTCGGGAATCAGGTGTTCGGCGCCGTCCGGTTAAAGAACGGAAATACGCTGATCGCAACGGGAAACGGACACAGCGTGCTGGAAGTGACCCGCGGCAAACAGATCGTATGGAAACTGGAACAGCGGGACCTGCCGGGAATCACGTTGGCCTGGGTCACGACGCTGGAGGTACTCCCCAACGGCAACTACGTGATCGGCAATTGTCATGCGGGACCGGACAACCCACTGGTCATCGAGATCAACCCGGTGACGCGGAAAGTGGTGTGGACGCTCGATCAATTCAAGGTATTCGGCAACTCCGTCCCCAACTCGCAGATCCTCGATGTCCCGGGCGGCGTCATCCGCTAACGGGCGCCCGTCTCCAGCGCCGTTTGCAGCGCGAGAATTCTCTCGATCAGGCCGGCTCGGACCGCATCGAAATCAGCGGTCAGGTCCACCGCATCGAGCCAGCCGCGGATCTCGGTGGCCGCCTTGCGGGTCGCCGGTTGCGCGGTCGCTCGGTCGAGTAGCCCCAGCAGCCGCGTCAGATAGCGAACGTCGTCAATCGTCTCGCGGAACCCTTCCCAGGAGATGGTCCCCACCACTCCGGATGTCGTCGGATAGGTCATCTTCGGGAAACGACCGTTGGCGAAATCATTCCAGGGGTGCCACGTCATGGCGTGCTGGTACGCGTAGCTCACCGCGCCGTGATACCCGGCCCGCCACAGCGAAAGACCAAAGTTCCTGCGGTAGATCACCGGGTTGGGATGTCCGTACTGCGGGTTGCCATACATGTAGATGCGGTAGCCCCGCTGGCGGACACGAGCCGCCAGATCGGGCCGCGCCGGGCCTCCGAGAATCGGAGCATCCAACAGATCGCCCACCAGTTCGTCGAAGTCGGGATTGCAGGCGACCGCGATCTTCAAGCCAACACCGCGCGTGCGCGTCCAGAAATTGCGCTGCGCGAGCAACCGCTCGCCCGACGCCTCATCCGATCCAAACGCGTACAAATCGCGAAACCCGAACCTTTTCGCCATCGCCAGCCGCTTCCGCTGCTGTTCCAGTTCGTTGGAAGCCCCGGCCGCGACCATGAACAGCCGTTCCTTGCTCAATCCCACACGATCCCAGACGGTCAGATACCGTTGTAGCGCCTTTCCCGCATCGGGGCCACTGCCGACACCCTGATAGATCGCCGGGTTATTCACACCATGCGACTGCATGTCACGAAATTCCGCCTCCAGTTGCTGCTCGGTCTTCCATTCCGAGGAGATCAGCGGAGCGCCGTCGGTTTTGAGTTTGGCCCGGTAGTAGTGCGAGTACTCGAGGACCGGAGCCGGCAGACGAAAGGGCAGTACGCGGAGTACCACGGGCATACGTCGCGACGGCGCGTTCTGCGGCTCGATAACGATTTCCGCGCGGTACTCTCCCGGCGCAGCACCGACCGGAACATGCACCGTGAGCCAGAACTGCTGGGGTACAAACGGTCGAATCTGGACCGGTTGCAGCGACGCGGCGTCTTCGATGGTGTACTCCGGTTTCAGTTCCGGGTTGCCCTTAGAGATGTCAAAATAACGCGTCTCTCCCCCGGTCGTGGTAGCCCGAATCGATTGTTTGACTTTGGGGATGTCGACCTTGATGAGCTCGTCATCGTGCAACAGCAGTTCGGGATACATCACTGTGATCGGCAGCCATTCGTCGTAATCGGTGGGCAGGAACCAGCACTTGACGACCCGCAAATCGGCCGCCGCGATCCGGTGCGCCCCCTGTACCAGGTCGGTCATCGTGACTTTGACCTGATCGAGCTGCTGTCCCGAGAGGATGGCGAAGCTGGCCGACTCGTACTCATCCTGAGCCGCCGTCATGCTCAGACGATCGCGCTTCATGTCATCGGGAATCACCGGTGAGGAGGCGAGAATCCGGCTCTCGGTCAGCGGCGCAACGGGCACCACCCGATACTCCCGAATATCCTGGGGACGAGGCACCTTGCCGGGTGGCTTGGGCCGCGGCATGCGGATCACTTCCAGATCGTCCACGTAAGCGACAGCCGCGGTGTTCTTGAAATAGTGCTGTGGCTGAGCCGGACGCGGCCTTCTCCACGCGCTGGGAAAAATAAAAACGCCGACCGCCTGCAGCCGTAGCTGCTGGGCGGACTTGAGCAGCCCTGGGTCATAACACTCCCAAGTGCTCCAGCCATCTTTCCGGTCCGCGATCTTGGTTCCCTGGCGTACCAGCGAAGACGCCCCCGTATCGACATTGCGAAAGTAGTAGCCGACCTGAACGTCGACTTCCCCCTCGCGACGGACCTTCCCGCGAATCTTGAGGGGGTGGGTGAACGGGGCGTCGACTTTGATAATCCAGTACGCGTAGTTTCCCTCGGTCAGCGTCGCGGCGATCTTGAAACTCCGCTTGCCCCCCGCGGCATGTTCTTCGCTGACACCAGCAAACGCCACGGTTACCTGCTTGGCGTTATGGTGAGTCAACGCGAATTTCTCGGGCTGTTCGCCTTCGAAGTCCTCTTTCCAGAGTACGATCGGTTTCTGGGGAACCACGGACTGCCGCGTCGCAGTGGCCTGACCACCGGCCGATGTCTGCCCGCTCAAAGCAACCGTGAGGGTGGCGCACAGAACAGAACCGACCAGCTGTTTTGAAAATGACATGCTCCTCATGGCGTATCCAGTGTCTCCCGCCGGTGTCGAGGTCGCTGATCAATCGAAAGTCGCCGCGGGCTGGAAAACTGGCCCGCGATGATACGACCCGCACACCGCCGTCGCGCCAGGTCTGTTAGAATGCATGTCATACCTCAGGACGCCACGCGATGGCAATCAACATCAACGCGCGGTCGATCGGTTGGAAGTGAGCGATTGCCCCTGAGAGGTTGGCTGGAGACCGGATGGCACGACCCCTGTACAACATCTCGACTGCGATTCCATACTCGGCGCGGCTCCGCCGAGGTCGTTTTGTGTGATCCGCGACGCGACGATCGAGATGGTGACGGGCTGGCCGCAAAACCAAGAGTCCTCCATGGCACCTATCCGCACGACGACCCTGATACTGGCCGCTCTGAGCCTCCCCTCGGCGTTCGCGGCCGAGCCGATCGATTATCTGCGCGATGTCAAACCGATCTTGCAGATCAACTGCTTCCGCTGTCATGGTCCGTTGCGCTCCGAGTCCGGCCTGCGGCTGGACACTCGGGCCCGGGCCTTAGCGGGCGGAGACGATGGGGCGGCCATGGTCCCTGGCGACGTCGGCGGCAGCGCGCTGGTCGTGCGGATCACCGCCGATGAGGACTCGCGGATGCCGCCCGAAGGAGAACCGCTCAATCCAAGGCAGATCGAGATCCTGAAAACGTGGATCGCCGCGGGAGCCGCTGCCCCTGCGGACGAACAGGCACACGACCCTCGGGCGCACTGGGCGTTCCAGCCGATCCGTCGGCCCGCCGTGCCAGCATCGGCAGCCGGAGACGAACGGCAACACCCGATCGACGCCTTCATCAACCGCCGACACCAGACCGCGAAGCTCCGCCCTCGTCCCCCGGCACCGCGGCATATTCTGCTGCGGCGAGTCGCGTTAGATTTGACCGGCCTACCCCCCTCGCGTGAAGCGCTAGGGGCCTTCCTGTCCGACGGGTCCGGGGACGCGTTGGCCAAGTCGGTCGATCGGCTGCTGGCGAGTCCCCACTACGGTGAACGGTGGGGGAGACACTGGCTGGATGTCTGGCGGTACAGCGACTGGTACGGATTCCAGAGCGAGGTCCGCTTCAGTCAAAAAAACATCTGGCACTGGCGCGACTGGGTGACCCGATCGCTCAACGCGGACAAGGGCTACGAGCGGATGCTGATGGAGATGCTGGCCGCCGACGAGATGGTCCCCTTCGATCCGGCCAATCTCGGTGCCACTGGATTTCTCGTCCGTAACCGCAACACCGATAGCCGTGAGCAGTGGATCCGCGACACGGTCGAACACACAGCCAAGGCCTTTCTGGGACTAACCATGGCCTGTGTCCAGTGCCACGATCACCCGTACGATCCGATCTGGCACGACGAGTACTACCGCTTCCGCAACATCTTCGAGCCGGTCCAGGTGGCCATCGACAACGGTGGAGGTGGTCCCGGGGGTATCGATCTGGCGGGAGTCGCACGGATCTTCGACCGCGACCAGAACGCCGTTACCAAGTTCTATATCCGCGGCAACGATCGTACTCCAGATAAAAAACGAGTGATCACGCCGGGGATCCCCCAAGTGTTCGGTAGCTGGACCGAACCGAAAAGCGTTTCACTGCCACCACAGGCACGCATCCCGCATCTGCGCAAACCGATCGAAGCACAAACGATCGCCCGTCTGGAAGACGACATTCGCCAGGCCAAACGGTCTGTGGAGGCGGCCCAGGAATTCCTCGTCGCTACCGAGCGTCGCTTGGCGACCACCCGCGAGGACGATTTACAACCCACCCAAGACCCGCTGCTTGTGGAGACGTTTCAGCCACAGCGCAGCGCCGCCTGGAGAGTGGGACCCGGGCAGTGGGAAGATCGCAACGGCCAGTTGACGCAAACCAGCGTCGCCAGCGAGGAGATGTGCTGGCTGGAATACGAATGGCCGCGAGAGCCGCCGCGCGACTTCAGAGTGCACCTGCGGCTGCGCATCACGGGTGGTACAAAAGTACGCGAGGCTGGGATTTCGTTCGACCGAAACGACAAGGGGGGACGTAACGAGGGGGTCTTCTTGACCGCGCACTCCGAAAAATCGGGACTCGGTTTTTTCAGCGAGTTCGATGGAGATCGCAATTACTCCAAAGACCTGTTCCGTGCGCTGGCTGTGCCGCTGGAACAGGTATTTGTCCTGGACCTCCACGTCCGCGATCGCCTGGTCAACGTCTACGTCAATGACGTGCTGCAACAGACGTACCAGCTCGCGAATCGTGAACCGGGTGGTTTCCGATTATGGACCCGGGGTGCCCTGGCTGAGTTTCAGGGCTTGCGCATCGATCGTCTGCCGGAGAACGTGCCGCTGGCGCCCAATGGTACGATCGCCCTGTTCGCTCCGATTGCGCGGCTGAAAAAATCCGATCCCACGCACCGGTCGCTGGCCAGCTCCGTCCTGGAGCAATCACAACTAAAACTCGCCAACCACCGGGCCGCCCTGGCCGCTCACCGCGCGACCTGGGTAGCGGACGCCTGGAAATATCTCGATGCGCCGGCCGCCGAAAACCCGTCAAAGGAGGAAGTCGCGGCCCACAAGAAACGCCATGAGGAACTCGCCATCGTCGCGCAGCAAGCCCAGCGCCAAGTGGCATTGCACAAGGCGGTGGAAGCGCGTTTCCTGGCAAAGCACGAACTGGCCCGCGCTGCGGCGCTGGCCGAACAGGGTGCTGCGGGAGACGAGAAACTCAGCAAAGCGCTCGCTGATGCCAACAAGAAACTAGAGACCACAAACGGCCAGCTGGAAAAGGCGGAGAAAACGACGCAGGAGCCGGCGACACCGCGATACAGTGGTTTGCCTGGGAGTTACGGGTCCTCGTCCGGGCGCCGTCTGGCGCTGGCCCGTTGGGTCGCCGATCCCCAGAATCCACTGACGGCGCGTGTGGCAGTGAACCACATCTGGTTGCGGCACTTCGGCCGTCCACTGGTGCGATCGGTGTTTGACTTCGGCCTCAGCGGACAGAAACCCAGCCACCCACAGTTGCTCGATTGGCTGGCGTCCGAACTGCGACAACCCTCGCTGGTGCTGACTGAAGCCGATGGAGGCTGGCATTGGGTGGCGGGTCAACCGGATTGTAAGCCCTGGTCGATGAAACACCTGCATCGCCTGATCGTCACGTCGAGCGCCTACTGCCGGGCATCGACGAGTGACTCGGCCAACTTCGACATCGATCCTGACAACCTGCTGCTGTGGCGGATGCCTGCCCGGCGGATGGACGCCGAAACCGTGCGCGACAGCGTGCTCGCGGCGGCGGGAACACTCGACCGAACCATCGGAGGGCCCGACCTGCCGGTGGCCGACGGAATGTCGGTCGTCCGCCGCAGCCTCTACTTTCACCACTCTCCCGAAGACCAGATGAAATTTCTCAAGTTGTTCGACGGGGCGGATCCGACCGAGTGCTACAACCGGCACGTCAGCATCGTCCCGCATCAAGCACTGGCACTGTTCAACAGCGAGTTGACCCTCGTACAGTCGCGCAAACTGGCGGCGCGTTTGTCGCGCGAACAGACCGACACAGACGGGTTCATCCAAACCGTGTTTGAACAGGTGCTCTCCCGTCCGGCCACGGAAACCGAACGCAAGATCTGTGGACAGTTCCTCGCCGCGCGGGAGTCGGTCTACAAGGCCCAACGCAACCCCGATGCAGCGAACGGCCAAGCCGCCGAAAACACCGACTCGCCCGCGAGCGATCCACGGCTACACGCCCGGGAAAACCTGATCCACTCCCTCTTCAATCACCATGATTTTGTGACGGTCAAATGAAGAATCGACAAGCGGCTGGCTCCGGTAGGGAACGACGACCGGTTTCGTCGAATCGACGTACGTTTCTAGGAGACGCCGGTATGGGATTCGCCGGGCTGGCGCTCAGCACCATGCTCGCCGAAGACGGATACGCAGCGCAGACCGCCGCCATGCCGCTTGCACTTGTCGGTGCTGCCGATGGCACCGGAGGTGCAGCCGTCGACAAGGCACCGTCTCCCACCACCGTGCCGGATGCACTTGTCGGTGCTGCCTTGGGCGCTGGAGGTGCAGCCGGCGACAAGGCACCGTCTCCCACCA